>JAYTTN010000700.1:0-3835 GCA_043745295.1 Fimbriiglobus sp.
TGCGCCGAAGTCGTATTTCGGTCCGTTCCCGATCTTCAACAGCACCATCAACATGGTGGCCGGCACGGAACTGGCGGTTCAGGACCGGCGGGGCGAGTCGTTCGCCCTCACCCCGTACTACAGCGGCAGCAACGCCACCGGCTTCGCGCTCCTGTGCGGACCCGGAATGCCCGACGACAAGGCGCTGAAAGACCCGATGGCCATGTACTGGAACCTGACCGTCGGCCGGGCAGTGACGATCTCCGGCGCGGCCGTCGATCCGAACATGACGAACTTCTACTCCCCGCAGTTCACCGCTTTCCTGACCATCATGAACGCGCGGCTCGGCTGGTGGATTCAGAACCCGAGGAACGCGGACCCGAAAGCCCCCGCCTGGGGGTGGTGGGACCGGATGATTGCTTGGTGGAAGGACGAAAAGTGGGGCCGGTGGGACGCGATTCCGCCGTTCGGCTCGTGGAACTACGTCAAGGAACTGCTCGGGTACACTGACGCCGCGCAGTCGAACGTCCACCTGTCGGACGGCGGGCACTACGAGAACACCGGGGCGTACGAGCTGATCCGCCGGCGGTGCCGGTTCGTGTTGATCGTGGACGCGGCCGAGAACCCGGACAACACGTCCGAGAACCTGGCCAACCTGGTGCGGCTGGTCCGCTCCGACTTCGGCATCCGCATCCTGATCGACACCGGTCCGCTGAAGAGGGGCGGGGCCGACGGGCGGACGAGCGAATGGCACTGCGCGATCGGGGCCATCCGGTACGATGACGTGGACGACGGCGGGGTGGTCGGCACCCTGCTGTTCGTGCGATCGTCCCTGACCGGCGACGAGCCGCCGGACGTCAAGAACTACGCGGCCGTCACGCCGGTGTTCCCGCACCATTCGACCGGCGACCAGTTCTTCGACGAGACGATGTTCGAGAGCTACCGCGGGTTGGGCTACCACATCGGCATGAGCGTGCTGGCCGAGGCCGCCGAGCGCACCGAGCGACGATGCCGGGGCACCGACAGCGGGCGCGGCTTCCATCGCACGCTCTTCTCCCACCTGCGCCGGCAGTGGCTGCCGAGCGCCGTCCACCAGGACGACAATTACATCGAGTCGTGCGAGCGATACCTACGGTACTTGGCCGGGAACCGCCCGCCGGCGGCGAGAGAGATCGTCGGGGAGGATGGCGAGCGGATCGTCCTCCCCGACTCCGAAAGCCCGACCAAGGCCGAACTTCACGAGGTGAACTGGCGGGTTCAGATGTACGAGGTGGCGTGGCTCCAGAACGGCCTCGACGGCACCTACTCGCATCCCATCCAGCGGGGGTGGATCACGTCCATGCGGGAGTACACCGCCTCGCCCGCGTTCCAGCGGTGCTGGCCGATCATCCGGAGCGCGTACAGTCAGGGGTTCGTGCGGTTCTGCGAAGGCGCGCTGAACGCCAACCCGCCGTCGGTCAAGTGGTGCAACCGTCCCGACGCGCACGACCGCACCACCAAAGAGTGGCGTGAACTGGCGGCGGAGTTCGAAACCGAGTTCCTCGCCTACTTCCTGGAGAAGGGCAAGAGGGACTTGGCCGCGACGTACTTGGCGGAGGCGTTGGATCGGGCCGGCAGGCAATTCTGGCTCGTCGGCGACGACGGCACGGTTCTGAACGACGGCGAACGGGAGGCGACCAAGCCGTTGAAGCGGATCGCCGGCGTCATCGCGGTTCTCGACACACCGTTGCTAGACGTGCAGGATGACGACCGCGAGCTGTTCATCTGGATTCGCGGCGGCAGCCGGCTCGCCGGGTTCGGCGGGACGGCGCTGCGGGGCATCGTGCGGGCGATCCGCGACGAGTTGAAAACGAGCGGGAAGAAACTCTTCGCGAGGTTCCCGTTCATGGGCCGCGGGGCGGCCGAACAACTCCAAGGCGCGCTGTGGATCCAATTCATGAACGACTTCGACTTCTACGGCGTGCCGCCGACCGGGGCCGAGTGGGAGGAGCGGGAACTCCGCGTGCAGTACCTGCCGGAAGGCGGATGAACGCCCCAAAGGGTGAAACGGGCGCACGAAAAAAGCCGAGCCGGGGTTCCCCGACTCGGCTGGCCGCTCACTATTTCCCGCCTTTCTTGCCCACTGTCGCGGGGGCCTTGGCGGGCGTCGCTTTCTTCGCCGGAGTCCTCGCGGCCGGCTTCGTCCTCGGTTTCACCACCGCGCCGGTCGCGGCCGCCGCTTCGATTCGCCCCAGCCACTCCTTCGCGTAGTCCCAAATCTCCATCACGGCTTTCGTCAGGCAGCGCGGGGCGTCGGTGCGGGCGTGGTGGTCGTACACGATTTCCGCCTCCAGGACCGCGTGGAACAAATGGGTGTGCCCGCGATTCTGCCAAATCTCGCAGTTCAACTGCTTGGCGATCTTCTCGCACGGGCGGATGTTCATGCCGTGCGTCGGGCGGTCCGGAAGTTTGAACTTCTTCGGCGTGCCCCGGTCCCAGGTGAGTTTCGCGACCATTGGTGTCATCCTCGTTGTCTGCCGGTAGGTGCGGCGAGATCGCGTGGCAGCCCGCGATCCGCCGGTCGTGCGTTTTTGCCGAATTGTCAAAGACCGTGTGTCCAGCAGATCGTATACCGAGACTTCGACGGCCTTGCGCGAACTTTTTCGGAAAGTGGCGGAAACTGCCGAATGGGCCGCGATGTTGCCGACCGTGCAACCAAATGGGCGCGGGTCGTACCGGATCGCCGGTCGCCGGGTCACGCCATGACCATCAGCCCGAGCAGGAAGTGGAGGACGGTGACCGGCCAGAGTAGGTGCGCGCGGTAGAAGATGTAGCCCCAGAACACGGCGATCAGCGCGGTGACGGCCATGAATCCCGCCATCGGGTAGTGGGACAGGCCGAACAGAACGGCCGTGACGCCCACCGCCAAGTGCCGGTGGCCGACCACCTTTCCGTCGGTCAGCCGCTCGATCCCCCTCATCACCAGCGAGAAGAACAGGAAGTCCTGGACGACGCACCAGAACAGGTACGCGGCGGGGTGGACGACGGCGGGCGTGCGGACGAGGCACTTCACCACCGCCACCGGGACGAGCGAGACGACGAACAGCACGCCGGTCAGGAACAACCCGCGAGCCAGTTCGTCCCGATTTCGCCCGCCCCAAGTGAACCCCCACCAGGCGGCCGCACCGGGCCACCGCCGCGCGCCGTGCGCGGCATAGCCGGCTCCGAATAAGCATGCCCCGCCGCACACCCACGGGAACCACCGACTGGACAGCGGGACGTAAAGGATGACCGCGAACAGCGCGCCGAGGACGACGACCAGCTCGCCGGCCACGCGGCCGACGGTCGGCTTCGGCCCCCGCTTCGGCTTCCGCCGCCGGGCGCGCTGCGGCAGGCCGGCGTGAATCGGGTCAGGACCGGACGGCATCGAGGCGGCTCGTGGTGGCGCGAAGCATGTGATCGACCAGTACTAGCGCCACCATCGCCTCGCCCATCGGCACGAAGCGGGGCAGCAGGCACGGGTCGTGCCGCCCCTTCACCAGGATGTCCGTCGCCTCGCCGGCGCGGGTGACGGTTTGCTGCGTCCGGGGGATGGAACTGGTCGGCTTGATGGCCACGCGGCACACCACCGGCATCCCCGACGAGATGCCGCCGAGCATCCCGCCGTGGCGATTGGTGAGCGTGTGAATCGGGTTCGGCGCGAACACGTCATTCCCCTCGCTGCCGCGCATCCCGGCGACGGCGAACCCGGCCCCGTATTCGAAGCCCGTCACGGCCGGCAAACTCAGCAACGCCTTCCCCAAGTCCGCCTTCAGCTTGTCAAACACCGGCTCGCCCCACCCCGGCGGCACGCCAACGGCCACCACCTCGCACACGC
>JAYTTN010000701.1:0-14405 GCA_043745295.1 Fimbriiglobus sp.
CCGCATGGCCGAGTCGTGCTGCCTCACCTACTCCGACCAGTGGGCGGAGTACTGGAACGCCGCCTGACACCGCCAGGAAACTTTGGCGCACCCCGAGCCACCAAGCACGGCAAGATCGTGTACGAGGTGTGATAGAATACCGCCATGACCACACCGGCCACGAGCTACCGCGAACGCTTGACCGCCGCCCGCGTTGGGCACTCCGGGAGGGGGGTATGCACTTCGACAAGGAGAACGCCGTCTTCCGCTCCCTCGAACGGATCACGAAACGGCTCGACGAGCTGGACGTGCCCTACGCCGTGTGCGGCGGAATGGCCCTGTTCCAGCACGGCTATCGGCGGTTCACCGAAGGTACTGATTTGCTCGTCACGCGCGAAAGCCTCCGACTCATTCGCGAGAAGTTGGACGGCAGCGGATACGTCCCGCCGTTCGCCGGCAGCAAGAACCTCCGCGACACCGACACCGGCGTGAAGATCGAGTTCATCGTGACCGGCGATTTCCCCGGCGACGGGCAGCCGAAGCCGATCACGTTTCCAGACCCATCCGACGTAGCCGAGGTGGTCGGCGGGGTATCGTGCCTGCGGCTGACCACGCTCGTCGAATTGAAATTCACGTCCGGCATGGCCCCGTGGCGACTCAAGGACTTGGCCGACGTGCAGGAGACGATTCGCGCGCGGTCGCTGTCGGAAGACTTCGCCGACCAACTCCACCCGTTCGTCCGGCAGTCCTACCGCGACCAGTGGGCCGCCGTCCACTCCGCCCCGGCGGAGTGAGGCCGGTCGCACGCTCCCGGCGACGACACCGGCGGCTGAATCCGTTCGCGCCTTGCCGCCCTCCCATAATGACAGGACCAACCCCCCGTCCCGCCGGAGGCACCGCGCGATGCCCGCCGAAACGCTCGAATTCAAAGCCGAAATCCGCCAGCTGCTGCACCTCATCACGCACTCGCTGTACTCCGACCGCGACATCTTCCTCCGAGAGCTGATCTCGAACGCCTCGGACGCCATCAACAAGGTGAAATTCGACTCGCTGGCGAACGCCGACAAGCTGGAAGGAAACACCGACTGGAAGATCAAGATCGCCCCGGACCCGGCGGCGAAAACGCTGACGGTCTCCGACAACGGCGTCGGCATGACCCGCGAGCAAGTCATCGACCTGCTCGGCACCGTCGCCAAGTCCGGCACGAAGGCGTTCTTGGACGCGGTGAAGGCGAAGAACGACCCGAACTCGCCGGGGTTGATCGGGCAGTTCGGCGTCGGCTTCTACTCGGCGTTCATGGTCGCCGACAAGGTGACGGTGACGACCCACGCCTTCGGCGAGGAGGCGGTGAAGTGGGAGTCCGACGGGCTGGGCGGGTTCACCGTCGAAGCGGCCGACAAAGCCGCGCGCGGCACCGACATCGTGTTGTACCTGAAGCCGGACGCCGAAGACTACCTGAACGGCTGGCGACTACGAAGCCTCGTGAAGAAGTTCAGCGACTTCATCGAGCACCCGGTGGTCATGGACGAAGAAGAGGAGCGGGACGGCGCGAAGACCGTGACGGAGGCGGTACTGAACAACCGCAAAGCTATCTGGCTGCGGATGCCCCGCGAGGTGACGGCCGAGGAGTACGGCGAGTTCTTCAAGGTGCTGGGCGGCGACGACACGCCGCCGGCGAAGACGCTGCACTTCGGCATCGAGGGCAAGTCCGAGTTCCGCGCCTTGCTGTACATCCCGGCGACGAAGCCGTTCAGCTTCGACTACGAGGAGCCGAAGGCCGGCCTGCGGCTGTACGTCCAGCGCGTCCTCATCCTGGACCGGTGCGAACAACTGCTGCCGCTGTACCTGCGGTTCGTGAAGGGCGTCGTGGATTCGGCCGACCTGCCGCTGAACGTGTCGCGGGAGTTGCTCCAGAACAACCCGCACCTGGACACCATCCGCAAGAACGTCGTCCGCAACATCCTCGATGGCTTGGCCGGGTTGAAGAACGCGCAAACCGAGAAGTACGAGGCGTTCTTCGCCGACTTCGGCCCGGTGCTGAAGGAGGGCATCGGCCGCGACTACGAGAACCAGGCGAAGGTCGCCGACCTGCTGCTGTTCCGTAGCGTGAACACGCCGGCCAACCGGTCCACGACGCTGGCGGATTACGTCGCCAAGATGCCGGCCGGTCAGGAGGCGATCTACTACCTCGCCGGCGAGTCGGTCGAGCAGTTGCGGAACTCGCCGTACCTCGAAGCCTTCAAGGCCAAGGGGTACGACGTGCTGCTGCTGACCGACACCATCGACGAGTTCAGCATCCCCGCGCTGCGCGAGTACCAGGGCAAGCACCTGGAAGCGGCCGACCGGGGCGTGTTGAAGACCGACGACGTGCCGGCCGACACGCTGTCCGCGTTCGCCGACGTGCTGGCGGCGGTGAAGCACCTGCTGCCCGAAGTCGGCGACGTGCGGCTGACCAAGCGGCTGACCGACTCCGCCGCGTGCCTCGTGGCCGACGCCGGCGCGATGACGGCGCACATGGAACGGCTGATGCAGCGGTTCGGCGATGGCGGCACCGCTCCGAAGCGGGTGCTGGAACTGAACCCGGACAACCCGGCGGTGGCGGCGGTGAAGGCGGCCTTTGAGAAGAACGCCAGCGACCCGAAGGTGGAGGGGTACGCGCGGCTGCTGTACGAGCAGGCGGTCATCGCCGAGGGGTCGAAGCTGCCCGACCCGGCCGGCTTCGCCCGGCGGATCAACGCGCTGATCGCCGCCGATGTAGGGCGGTAAGTAGCAAGCCTCTTAAGTGGGCGCTTCGCGGCGGCTACCCCTGGAACGGCTCCGCGAAGTGGCCGAGGCGACCGTACTCCGAGAAAGTCCAAACGGCGATTGCCTGCTTGCTGACGCAGAACAAGGGAACTGGGTGAGGGGTGATCTCGCCGAGAATGCAGCAGCGAATTAGGTAGTCGATTTGCCGAAGGACAAGTGAACCTTCAGCGTACAAATGGGTCCGAAGTGCCCTGACCTCCGAGACATGCAAACCGGCCTCCGAAACGGTTACGCCGACAGTGTACCTCAACTCGCCATTCCAACTCCGCACGAAGTACAACACGTCAGCGAAGTGGTACACGTTCCACTTCTCCTCCATCACGCTCGCGAGGAAGAGTGGGCCGCCGTTGGGCAGCGGAGCCGACAGCGGGAACAACAAATCGCAGGGGACCGTGATCGCTGGGTCTGGAACCATTCCCTGGAACACCTCGCCGGATCGGGCGTCCGGCGAACCGAAGAATTGCACCGACCTCGGGTCCGTGGTCAGGCTTCGCAACGAGTCGCCCAACGGTCGGCAGTCGAGTACCTTGACACCGAACGGATTCTCGTCGGCTTCCATCCAGACGAGTGCTTCAAACTCGAACTCAGAGCCCGTTTGGGGTCGTGTGCGGCTGCCGAACAGACGTTGGAACCAACCAAGTACCTTCGCCACGATCAACGACGCGAAGTGCATGGCATCCCCGATGCGGACAATTACGTTCCGACAGCTTGAGCTGTCCTCCCGAACCATAAGGACTATTAGAACCGCAGTTCTCGACTCGCTGCAAACGCCAGACAGCCCTGGATGTCATCGGCCGTCAGGTCGGGGAAGTCGGCCAGGATTTCATCGACCGACATACCGGCGGCGAGGTACTCCAGCACGTCCCGCACGGTCATCCGCAGGCCGCGAATACACGGCTGGCCGCTCCGCTTGTCCGGTTCGATGGTGATCAATTCGCTGTAGTGCATGAGCGAAGACTACCCGTCACCCTTCGCGCGGTCAATCGCCGACGACCGGAAGTGCCGCATCGGGCACGCGGAAACCGGGGTCGAACCCGGCGGCAGTCCTGCCGGCCGTCCCGGCTTGGGCTATAATTGAGCTGTCGTCGCTCGCGCCGCCCCGACTTTTTCCCGCCCCCCACGAATGGCCCCGATGTCCCAGTCGCAATCGCAGTCGGCGCGGGGTAGCAGTGCCCCGCCGTCGGGCGGCGGTTTCGACGAGGTGCTGGACCCGGCCGGCCGCGTCCGCCCGCACTGGGAGCCGGTCCTCCGCGACATCCCCGACCCCAGCGGCGCGGAGTTCGCCCGCCGCTGGCGGGACGCCCAGCAGGTCATCCGCGAGAACGGCGTCACCTACAACGTGTACGGCGACCCGAACGGCCTCCAGCGGCCGTGGCAACTCGACCCGATCCCGCTGGTGCTGCCGCCGGCCGACGCCGCGCATCTGGAACGCGGACTGGTGCAGCGGGCCACACTCCTCGAACACGTCCTCGCCGACCTGCACGGCCCGCAGCGGCTGATCGCCGATGGGCTGATCCCCGCCGAACTGCTCTTCGCCAACCCCAACTTCCTCCGCCCGCTGCACGGCCTCCGCCCGCCCCGCGACCGCTACCTGCACCTGTACGCGGCCAACCTCGGCCGCGCCGGCGACGGCACCTGGACGGTGATCCGCGACCTCACGCAGGCCCCCTCCGGAGCCGGGTACGCGCTGGAAAACCGCATCGTCGCGTCCCGCACGCTGCCGGAGGCGTTCCACAACTGCCGGGTGCGGCGGCTGGCGACGTTTTTCCAGACCCTGATGAACGGCCTGCGGGCCATCGCCCCGAAGAACCGCGACAACCCCCGCATCGTGCTGCTCACGCCGGGGCCGTACAACGAAGCGTATTTCGAGCATTCGTACCTCGCCCGGTATCTGGGCATCACGCTGGCGGAGGGCGGCGACCTGACCGTCCGCAACCGGCACGTCTACCTGAAAGTCCTCGGCGGGCTGCAACCGGTGGACGTGCTGTTCCGCCGGCTGGACGACGACTACTGCGACCCGCTGGAGCTGCGTCCCGACTCGTTCCTGGGGGTGCCGGGTCTGGTGCAGGCGGTACGGGCCGGGACGGTGGCATTGGCCAACGCGCTCGGGGCCGGAGTGGTGGAAATGCCGGCGCTCATGGCCTACCTGCCGGCGCTGTGCCGGGCGGTTCTGGGCGAAGAACTCAAGCTGGCCTCGGTGCCAACGTGGTGGTGCGGCGACCCGGTCAGCCTGCGGTACGTCCTCGACCGGCCGACCGAACTGGTGCTGAAGTCCACGTTCCCGAGCGTCGGCCGGAAGTCGATCCTGCTCGACGAATGCTCGGCGGCGGAACGCGCCGCGCACCTGGACCGGTTGCGGGCGGAGCCGGAGAAGTTCGTCGCCCAGCAGTTGCTGCCGCTGTCCACGGTGCCGATCTTCGGGCGGCCGGCCACGGACCGCCGGCGGATGGTGTTGCGGGCGTTCCTGACCGGCACCGACGACGGCTTCCACATGCTCCCCGGCGGGCTGACCGGCTTCGGTGGAGACGCCGCGTCGCGGTCGGTGTCGATGCCGCTGGGCGGCGGGTCGAAGGACACCTGGGTGCTGGCCGACGGCCCGGTGAACACCTTCAGCCTGCTGCCGCCGAGCGACCGGCCCATCGCCCTGACGCGCGGCGGCGGCGACCTTCCCAGCCGCGCGGCCGACAACCTGTTCTGGCTCGGTCGCTACGCCGAGCGCGCCGACAGCGCGGCCCGATTGCTCCGCGCCGCCGTCACCCGGCTGTCCGATCGGGCGACGCCCACCGACCCGCCGGAGGTGGCCCCGCTGCTCCGCGCCGTGGTCGCTCGACTGCCGGCCGTCATTCACGACGGCGAGTCGCCGCCGACCGAGCGCGACCTGCTGCCGCTGGTGTTCGCCCCGGAGCGGCGCGGCAGCTTGTCCGCGTCCGTCACCGAGTGGCACCGGGTGGCCGGCGTCGTCCGCGACCGCATCTCGTCCGACATGTGGCGGGTGGTGAGCGGCGTCCGGCGGACCCTCGCGCCGCCGGCGTCCCCGCCGACCGCCGCCGAGGTGATGGATGTCCTCGACCGAGTGCTGGTCAACCTGTCCGCGTTCGGCGGGCTGGCGACCGAGAGCATGACGCGGGGCGAGGGCTGGCGGTTCCTCGACCTGGGGCGGAAGCTGGAGCGGTCGATGAACTTGCTCACGCTGACCGCCGCGACGTTGAGCCGGCCGATGACGCCGGAAGCTGGCATCCTCGACGCCATCCTCGAAGTCGCCGACGCACGGATGACCTACCGCCGCCGCTACCTCGGCCAGCTCCGGGCCGAAGCGGTCCTCGACCTGGTGCTGTTCGACGAGACCAACCCCCGCTCGCTGGTGGCCATGCTGCTGGCCGTGCGGGACGACGTGGACGCCCTGCCGCAGACGCCCACCGCCGAGCCACGATCTCCCGAACTTCGCCTTTCCCTCCAGGCGGTGGCGGCGGTTCAACTTGCCGACGTGCGGCAACTGGCGAAGGTGGCGGACGGCGAGCGGCCGTTCCTGATGGAACTACTCGCGGTCGTCGGCGAGTTATTGCCGGCCCTGTCGGACGCGCTCACGCTGCACTACCTCAGCCACCTGCAAATCGCCCGCCACCTGGCTCAGGGGGACGCGCCGTGATCGATTACCGCATCACCCACCGCACCCGTTACCGGTACGCCGAGCCGGTCACGTTCTGCCAGAACCTGATCCACTTGACGCCCCGCCCGCTGGACACCCAGCCGAACCCGACTTCGACGCTGACGGTGTCGCCGGAGCCGGCGGTGCTGGCCAGTCAGGTGGACTACTTCGGCAACCCGATGACGTACTTCGCGCTGCAAGAGCCGCACCGCGAGTTGGTCGTCGAGGCGGTGCATTCGATCCGCGTGCTGCCGCGGTTCGCGCCGGCCGGCACCGCGCCGTGGGAGGCCGTCCGCGACCGGCTTTTCGCCGACCGCTCGTCGGACTGGCTCCGCGCCCGCCAGTTCGCGTTTGAATCGCGGTATGTGACGGGCATCAAGGACTACCGCGAGTACGCCCGGCCGTCATTCGCCCCCGGCCGGTCGGTCCTCGACGCCGCCGTCGATCTCACCCGCCGACTGCACGCCGAGTTCACCTACGACCCGCGCGCCACCACCATCGCCACGCCCATCAAGGACGTGTTCCGCACCCGCCGGGGAGTGTGCCAGGACTTCGCCCACCTGCAACTGGCGGCGGTGCGGTCGCTCGGCCTAGCGGCGCGGTACGTCAGCGGCTACCTGTCCACGACGCCACCGCCGGGCAAGCCGAAACTGGTCGGGGCGGACGCCTCGCACGCCTGGGTGTCGGTATTCTGCGGGGAGGCCGGCTGGGTGGACTTGGACCCGACGAACAACCAGTTGGTTGGCGACCGGCACATCGTGCTGGCCTGGGGCCGGGACTACGACGACGTGAGTCCGGTGAAGGGGGTCATCCTCGGCGGCGGCCCGCACGCCGTCGAGGTGTCGGTGGACGCCGAGGCGGTCGGGACTCGGTAGCGAATGGCCGACCGCGTCGGTAGCGGGCTGGGTAGTCGGCTGCCCGACGGGGGGCAACCGACTGCCGAAGCGTTTCCG
This sequence comes from Fimbriiglobus sp., assembly GCA_043745295.1. Classification (GTDB taxonomy): domain Bacteria; phylum Planctomycetota; class Planctomycetia; order Gemmatales; family Gemmataceae; genus JALHQU01. The sequence goes on from JAYTTN010000701.1 coordinate 7,384, forward strand.
CCTGCGGTCACTCGACCGTGACGCGGACGCAGCGGCCGCCCTCGCCGTGGAAGGTGACGAGGGTGCCGGCCGGCTTCTCCCGGACCCGCACCGCGCCGCGGTATTCCAGACGTTGAGTCGGACTGCCCGCCGCTTCGGGAGCGGTGCTGTCCGGCGTGCCGAACTTCCGCTGCACCACCTCCAGCGGTGCCGAAACGAACGTCTCGTTGAGTTCGGTCTCGGTCCAGTGGTGCGGCCCCAGCACCGCGTACCCGGCGGCCACAAGGCCGAAGAACACCGCCACGCACGCCACCAGACCGGCCAGAACGGTCCACCACCGCCAGCGGTTGTCCGGGGCCGCGCCGATGGCGCTTTCCTGGTTCGGGGTGTCGCCCCCGATGACTTTCGTTTGCACGGCATTCCCTCGGTGTTGCGGGTTCGGCAACGATGCGTAAAGAGAGGACTGCAAAGCCCGTGCCGACCGCCGCACGGGACGTTTCGCCGGCGGTGGGCTTCCGGCGGATTCGGCCGTCGATACGATACCTGCTGCGAATCGCGCGCCAGCGTATCAGGAACACCGCCTCATGAGCCGCAACGGGTTCTTCAACTTCGTCGTCTTCCTCGTTCTCGCGGCCGGGGTGGCGGCCGGGTGGTGGTACGTCAACAAGACGTTCTTCCCGCCGCCGCCGGCGAAGGAGCCGGTCCCGCCGCCGCCCGTCCCGCCGCCGACGCTGTACCCGGACGAGCACGACGGGCTGGTGGCGGGGGCCGGCGGGTTCGGCTCCCTCGCCGGCAAGAAATCGGTGCCGAAGGAGCTGCTGACGGCCGTCGCGGCCGGGGCGTATGCCGCCGGCCCGCAGCCGCGCCCCGCCGTGCCGCCGAAGCAAGTCGAGCCGCAGACGCTCATCCGCCTCGGCACCGACGCGGCGTTCCTGCACGTCCTGCTGAACACCAAGGGCGGCGGCGTCCAGCGGGTCATCCTGCCCCGGTTCGACGAGGCCAACCGCCTCGGCCGTCCGGCGCTGACGCCGGCCGGCGACCCCATCCCCCTGCACCTGATCCCCGGCGTGGTGCGGAAGCGGCCGCCGCAGATGCGCGAAGACCCGCCGGTGCCGTACCCGCCGCTCGCCGCCGGCGTCGTCGCCGACCCATCGATCCTCACCGAGCCGTCGTATCTGCTGACGCACTACCCCATCGGCGACGACCCGAAGACCCCCGAGCAGAACCCGGTGGACGAACTGGCGCAACGGGTGTGGAAGGTGGCCGAGCAGTCGGCGTCCGGCGACGAGGCGCGGGTGACGTTCGAGACCGACCTAACCGCGCCGTACTTCCTCCGCATCCGCAAGACGTTCACCCTGAAACCGGGCGACTACCACCTCGGCTTCCAGGTGTCGTTCGAGGCGCTGCCCGGCCGCGCGGCCGGCCGGGACGCGGTCAAGTTCCGCTACCAACTGGCCGGCGCGAACGGCCTGCCCATCGAGGGCGAGTGGAGTACCGGCACCTACCGCAACGCGCTCATCGGCTGGATCGGGGCGTCCGGCACGCCGAAGCGGACCATCGAGGAGGCGCTGGCCATCCAGACGGCGCACGGCGGCACGCCGGTGAAGGCCGAGGGCAACACGTTCGCCTACGCAGCCACCGCCAACCAGTACTTCGCCAGCGCCCTGGCCATCGACGACACCCAGGACGAAGGGGTGCGGAAGGCGATGTGGCAGTACGCCCGGCCGACCCGCGAACCGCTGCCGTGGCTGGCCGGCGAGAAGAACCCGTTCACCGCCGGCATCGAGGACAAGGCGTTCCTCGGCGACATCACCGTCCGCGTCGCCGCGACCGCCATCGACCCGCAGCCGGGCAAGCCGGTGGCGCACGCCTACCTGATCTACAACGGGCCGATCAAGGTGCGGCTGCTGCACCAGCTGAAGGACGCCGCCGGCACCCGCGAGGTGAGCGCCGAGCTGGTGGACCGCTACCTGGACAAGCTCACCCTGCGGACGCTCACCGACCACCACTCGCCGCACTTCTTCGGCCGGCTGTCGAACACGCTGTGGATCGCGGACGTCATCATCTTCTTCACCAACGTCATGCACGACGTGCTGGGCTGGCTGCACGGCATCGTCCCCGTCTGGGGCGTCAACATCCTGATGCTGACGCTGCTGGTGCGGATGCTCCTGCTCATCCCCAGCAAGAAGCAGCAGGGCATGATGGCGCGGATGCAGGAGAAGATGGCCAAGCTGAAGCCGGAGATGGACAAGCTGAAGGAGAAGTACGGCAGCGACTACCAGACGTTCAACCAGGAGAAGACGCGGCTGCTGATGCGGAACGGCGTCAACCCGCTGTCCAGCATGGGCGGCTGCCTGCTCATGTTCGCCCAGTTCCCGGTGTTCATGGGCCTGTACTTCTGCCTGCAAGAGAGCGTCTTCTTCCGGCTCGAGCCGTTCCTCTGGATGCCCAACTTGGCCGCCCCGGACATGGTGGCGTGGTGGGGCGAGAACATCCCGTGGATCAGCGACCCGAACGCCCTCGGCGGCACCCTGTACTTGGGGCCGTACCTGAACATCCTGCCCATCCTGGCCATCGCCCTGATGGTCGTCCAGCAGGCGGTGACGATGCCGCCGCCGACGGACGACCAGCAGGCGATGAACGCCAAGATCATGAAGGTGATGATGATCGTGATGGGCATCTTCTTCTACAAGATGGCGGCCGGCATGTGCCTGTACTTCATCGCCAGCACGTCGTGGGCGCTGATCGAGCGGCGGTTCGTCAAGAAGGCGGTCCACGACGAGCAGGTGGCGGCGGACGACCTGGCCGCCGGCTCCGGCCCGGTGCCCGTACCCCCGCGCCCGCTGTCCGGCGCGAAGGTTCCGGACCCGGCCCCCGCGCCGGCCGCCGGCGGGTTCTTCTCGCGGTTGAAGGCGAAGATCGAGGAAGTCCAGAAGCAGTCCGAGTCGCAGCGCCAGATCCGCAACGACCAAACCGCGCCGGACCAGCAGGGGCAGCCGCCGAAGAAAGGCGGCGGGCCGTCGGGCGGCGGCAAAGGCGGGAAGAAGAAGCGGAAGAAGTGATCGATGCCGGCGGTTGTTGGGCGAACCCGGTCCGCAACGGCCGTGGGTGCTGAAACAGTTCGGGAGCGTATCTCGGACGCAACCACCGACGTAGCCTGACTCTCCAGAGTCGGGCCGAGTCGCCGAAGCGACGTAGCCCGGCTCTGGAGAGTCGGGCTACGAATGAAGAACCACCCACGGCCCTTGCGGGCCTGGTTCACTCAAAGTCTGTCACGGCAGCAGGAAGACCGTACCGACGTAGGCCAGGGAGCCGAGGGCCATGCCACCGAAGGTCAGTTCCGGCGGATACCACAAGTACGGCACCGGGCTGCCCGGCCGCGCCTTGCCCGCGCTGGTGTCGTACCGCTCGCCCAGGTTGGACGCCAACTTCATCGGGTACAGCAGCAAGTCCTTGTAGAAGTACCCGGCGGACAGGAACGGCTGGGCCATGCCCAGGTTCCACCCGTACCGCTCGGCGTTCTTCTCCTCGAACATCAGCCGGCGGTGGACGACGTACCCCGGCTCCAGGTAGAGGGCGCTGGGGGCGGCCGTCAGCACGCTCCGCGGGGCGGCCGGCGGGAACGGCACGGCGAGCAGTTTCCGCACCTCCTCGCTCGGCGGCAACTGGTCGCGGCCGGTCGGCTTCGGCTTTTCCTTCTCCTTCTTATCGTCTTCGGTCATGCGGTTGTACGCCTCCACTTGCTGCGCGTTGTAGCTCCGCAGCAGTTCGGCGTCCAACCGCGCGTCGTCCAGCAGGCGGATGTCGGTCGGCTTCGGATCGGCCGGAGGGGGCAGTTTCGGCTTCGGCGCGGGAGGCTTGTCGTCCTTCTCTTTGTCGGCCTTCTCCCTGTCGTCCTTCGCCTTCTTGTCGTCCTTCCCGTTGCCGTTCTTCGCGGGCGAGTCGTCTTGACGGGCGACCGGCCGGTCGTCGCCGGCCGGCTTCTGAAACACCACCACGCGGGTGCCGATGGCCGGCGGCGCGGGCGGGGACACGGTCGGCGACGGGATGACCTGCGGCGGGGCGCTCGGCGGCTCGGCCGGGAACGCCTGCCACGCGGTTTTCGTCGGCACTCCCGACGGGGCCGGCGTCTGGGCCGACCCGGCGGCCGCCACCAGCGCCGCCAGCAGGCTAGTCGCCGTCGCCCGAGCCGTAGTGGCCCACGCTGTAGTTGGGCGACTCTTGCGTGATCGCGATGTCATGCGGGTGGCTCTCCTGTACGGAAGCCGCGGTCACCTGGATGAACCGCGCCTTCGTCCGCAAATCGTCGAGCGTCCGTGCGCCGACGTACCCCATGCCCGACCGGATGCCGCCGACCAACTGGAACACGAACGGCGACAGTTGCCCCTTGAACGGCACCCGCCCTTCGACCCCCTCCGGCACCAGCTTGCTCGGCTTCGGGTCGCCGCCCCCCTGGGCGTACCGGTCGGCCGACCCGGCCTGCATCGCCCCCAGCGACCCCATGCCGCGATACGCCTTGAACGTCCGCCCGCGGTACAGGATCGTCTGGCCGGGGCTTTCCGCCAGCCCGGCGAACAGCCCGCCGATCATCACCGCGTGCGCCCCGCCGGCCAGCGCCTTGGTAATGTCCCCGGAGTACCGGATGCCGCCGTCCGCGACGACCGGCACCCCCGTCCCCGCCAGCCCCCGCACCGCCTGCGCGATGGCCGACATCTGCGGCACGCCGACCCCGGACACGATCCGCGTCGTGCAGATCGACCCGGGACCGATCCCGGCCTTCACGCCGTCGGCCCCGGCGTCGGCCAGCGCCCGCGCGCCCTCGGCGGTGGCCACGTTGCCGGCCAGCACGTCGATGCGGTACCGCCGCTTCAGCTCTCGCACCGTCTCGATGACGTTCCGGCTGTGTCCGTGCGCCGAGTCCACCACCAGCACATCGACCCCGGCGCGGATGAGCGAGTCGGCCCGCTCCAAGTCCATCACCCCCAGGGCCGCCCCCACCCGCAGCCGGCCCCGCGCGTCCTTGCAGGCGTTCGGAAAGTTTTGCGTCTTGTCGATGTCCTTGATCGTGATCAACCCTTTCAACCGGTATTCATCGTCCACCAGGAGCAGCTTCTCCACTTTATTTTTCGTCAGGATGCGCTCCGCCTCGTCCAGCGTGGTCCCCTCGCTCCCCGTCACCAGCCCCTCCTTCGTCATCACCTCGCTCAACTTCTGCTCGTTGTCCGCCAGGAACTTCAAGTCCCGCCGCGTCAGGATGCCCTTGAGGATGCCGTCGATGGTGATCGGCACGCCGCTGATGTGGTGCTGCTCCATGATCCGCCGGGCGGTGCCGACCGTCTCGTCCGGGTGCAGCGTGATCGGGTCGGTGATGATGCCGTTCTCGCTCCGCTTCACCTTGTCCACTTCGCGGGTTTGCAGGGCGACCGACAGATTCTTGTGGATGACGCCGATGCCGCCCTCCTGCGCCAGGGCGATGGCCAACTCGCTCTCCGTCACGGTGTCCATCGGCGACGACACGATGGGGATGTTCAGCCGCACGTTGCGGGTGAGCAGCGTCCGCACGTCCACCTCTCGGGGCACCACGTCGCTGTAGCCCGGTTCCAGCAGCACGTCGTCGAAGGTGATTCCTTGATACGCGATGCGGTCGTGCATGGGCGGCGGCTCCGGGGTGCGGCGAGCGGGTCTGGCATTATAGGCGATGGGGCAGCGGGAACAGGGGAGGGGTAGAGTGCCGGGGGAAGTGGCCGCTAGAACTCGGCGTGGTAGCCGCTGCCGGCCCCCACGTCGGCGACGGTCATGCCCTCGTTCAGCGCGAACGCCTTGAGCAGCTTCGTCGGGGCCTCCTCCTTCTCGCGCTCCGGCCGCTCCAGCCAGCCGGCCGCCCGGTGGCCCATGACCAGGGCGATCTCGCGGAGAGGTAGCGAAGCATGAAAGAAACTCCGGTGCGGGGCATGTCTCCAGTGTCGCAGAGGTGCCGCCGTGATTGGCGCGGTTGACCCTTGCACGGTCGCAACCACCCGCCTACCCTGCCGGAGAATTGCGTGTTCGGCGGCAGGAGGTCTGGCGCGAAATCGCGTGTCAGTTCTTGCATCCTATTACGGCCGTCGCTAAGCTCGGGCATTAGTTTGGCGTGGCGGCGGGATCGGTCGCGCAGAGTGGCATAATAACTCGTTCGGCCGCGAAGGACGTGGTGGGGAAGCGCGAGCGGCACTTCGAGCGGGTCACCGAGTATAAGGAGCGGTTCCGGCGGCTCTCGACGGAATTGATTCGCTACCGGCTCACCAACTTCGGCACCGCCCTGTACAAAGAGGCCGCCATCGCGCTGCGGGAGCTGTTGGAGGAGCGGGGGGCGGAGGCGTCCGCCCCAAGCGAGCAAGACGCCGAACCAGGCGCTGCGGCAGACGGCGGGGCACGATTGGTTTCTGGGATGCATAGCTCACCAGTGCCCCGCCGCAGGTGAGCGTGGTCGTTCGGCGAAGGAGGTTCCGATGGCGAAGAAGCCCGTCGAGAAAGCCGCCCCCAAGGCCGGCAAGAGTCGCCCCGCAGCCGCGACGCCGGTCCTCCTGTCGGGCGGCAACCCGCAGATCGCCAAGGCCGACGGCGACGCCCCCGTGCAGGCCTACGTCGCGGCCATGCCGGGCTGGAAACTCGGTGTCGGTCGCCGCCTGGACAAGCTCGTCGTGCGCACCGTCCCCGACGTGCGCAAGGCCGTGAGGTGGAATACGCCCTTCTACGGCGTCGAGGGCCAGGGCTGGTTCCTCGGCTTCCGTTGCCTCACGGCGTACGTCAAGGTGGCGTTCTTCCGCGGCACGTCTCTGCTTCCGCTCCCACCGGTCGAGTCCAAGAACGAGGGCACGCGCTACTTCCACATCCATGAGGATGATCGACTCGACGAGGAGCTGGTGGCGAGTTGGGTTCGGCAGGCGTCGGAGTCGCCCGGCGAGAACTGCTTCTAGAGAGGACTTCGGAGTGGTGTCGCGGTGTTGTGTTCGCCCGCCGCGCCAGCAAGGGGCCGACCACTAAAGGGGGTCGGCCCCTTGCTG
>JAYTTN010000702.1:0-45997 GCA_043745295.1 Fimbriiglobus sp.
CGACCGGATCAACTTCAGGTTCTCCAGGCTGCCGTACCGGCCGTCGAACGCGACGCACCGGGGCTCGAATCCACGGCCGTGGGCGGTGCGGATCACGGCAACGAAGTGATCGTTCTCGGTCGCCCCGTCGGCCGCGTCGTACACCCAGTCGTCGCACGGGATGTGGCGGTCCCCGTCCGTCCACAACAGGGACACCGGGTCGATCCCCTCGACCACCGCGTGGTGCTTGCCGGACCAGTGGCGGGTGACCGGGTCGATGGACCGGGCGTACGGCTCGTCCAGGGTGGAGTCGTCGATCACCGGGATGCCGTCGTCCCGCCGCACCTGCGGCTCGGCTTCCGTCCAGGGCGTGTCCGGGTCCGGTTCCAGGCGGGTGAGGAGGCGGGTGAAGGCGTCGTGCGCCGGCGGACGGGGGCCGTCCGGTTGGACGCGGGCGGCCTCCGTCGCCGAACACGCCTTCGGGGTGGCGATGAGGGAATCGATGTACTGGTCGGCCTCAACTTTCGGCGCATTCATGGCCGAGCGATAGCCCCGGAACGACCGCCGCGCAAGCCGAATACCCCCAACTGCGTAACACCTACTTGGATAAACTCATCGCGGACATCTCCGTAACCGTGCAGTTGAGCCTGGACGGTGTGATGTGCGCCCGAAAGCGGGACGACTGGCCGGCCTCGCCGCTGCGAAAGTCGGTCCTCAAGAATTGGGTGGCGGGAAAACCCGACGGGTGGCACGGCGTCTGGGTGATGTCGCGGTTGAGTACCGCCGGGCAGAACGGCGATCTGCTCCCGCTCGAAGCGATCGAGTTGCTCAAGATCGGGGCGGAGAACAAGGACTGGTCGGCGAAGGCGCGACTGGAGGCGATGCGGCTGAGCGGGGAAATCGCCGACCGGTCGGCGAAGGACGAGACCGCCTGCGCCCGGCTGTTCGACCTGATGCGGACGAGCAAGGAGGTCGCCGTGCGACGGTCGGCGGCACGGGCGATCTGCCTCCTTCGCCTGTACCCCGCGCGGCTGAAGGCGGTCGAGGAGCACCTCCGCACCGAAACCGACGCGGACATCAGGGCCACGCTGGAAGCGGCCGTGACGAAGGCGAAGGCGATGAAGTGACAGCCTCCCGGAAACGAACCGACGCGGGTGGTGCCGGTCGCGGGACCGGCACCACCCGCGCGTCCCCGGCCTGCTCACTTCCCGCCGGGCGGGACGTGCTTGGTCAGCCAGCCGAACACCTCCTTGTGCCAGTGGTCGCTGTTCTTCGGCTTCAGCACCCAGTGCCCCTCGTCCGGGAAGTTGACGAACCGACTCGGCACCTTCTGCCGTTGCAGGGCGGTGAACAGCTCGTGCCCCTGCCCGATGGGGCAGCGGAAGTCGTTGTCGTTGTGGACGACGAGCATCGGCGTCTTGTGCTTGCCCATCTCGTTCGCCCGCTTGTGGGGGCTGAACTCGGCATACTTGCCCGGCTTCTCCCACGGCAACCCCTGGTGTTCCCACTCGTCGAACCAGAGTTCGTCCGTGGTGCCCCACATGCTCTCGAAGTTGTACACCGAGCAGTGGGTGATGAGGCACTTGAACCGCTTGGCCACGTCGTTGACGGCGAACCAGTTCATCATGTACCCGCCGAAGCTGCCGCCGGCGCTGCCGATGCGGTCCTTGTCCACGAACGGCAGCTTCTCGACGTAGTCCAGCCCGGCGACGAGGTCGCGGTAGCACTTGCCGCCCCAGTCGCCGGAGATGTCATCGACGAACTTCTGGCCGAAGCCGGTGCTGCCGCGCGGGTTCGGCATGACCACGACGTACCCCTGCGCCGCCCACGTCTGCGGGTTCCAGCGGAAACTCCAGCCGTCCTCCCACGCGCCCTGCGGCCCGCCGTGAACAAGGTATGCGACCGGCCACTTCTTCGCCGCGTCGAACCCCGGCGGCTTCAGGATCCACATCTGCATGTCGCCGCCTTCGACCTTGACCTTCACCGACTCCGGCTTCGTGCGGTCCAGTTCGGCCAGCAGCGCGTCGTTGGCGTCGCTCACCTTCGCTTCCGTCATCTTGTCGCCGACCCACGTCATCGCCCACACGTCGGCCGGGGCGGACATCGACACGTGGGTGAACGCGGCGGCATTCCCGTCGGCCGAGACCGACAGGTTGCCGGCCGAGCCGAACGCCAGCGGCTCCTGCACGACCGTGCCGCCCGTGGCCGGCGTGTAGTAAAGGAAGCTGCGCCCGTCCGCCTCCGCCACGAACGCCAGCTTGTCGTTCCCGCGCCAGGCGATGTCGCCGACCGACAGGTCGAGCGCGACCGGGTTCATCCCCGTGCCCGCGCCGGCGAACAACTTCTCGGTGACGCTCGCCGGCTTCCCGGCGAAGGTGCCGTCCGGGTTCACGGGCACGACGCTGATTTCCCACTTGTCGGCTTCGTACCCGGCCTTCCGCTGGGTGCGGTACGCCAGTTTCTTCCCGTCGGGGCTGAACTTCGGCCCGTTGTCGGCAGCCTTGTTGTCGCCGGTCAGCGTCTCCCAATCGGTCGCCTTCCGACCGCTCTGCGGCCCTTGGTTGTTGTTCGCGATCCGCACCCGGCACAGGTCGTAGTTGGTGCTCCACGCCTCGGAGCCGTCGCCCGGAGCGGCGGCGAACACCAGGTGCTTGCTGTCGGGGGTGAAGGTGAAGTCGTCGCCGACGCTGAAGGTGGTGCTGTTCGGGTAGGCGTCGCGGTCGCCGGGGGTGCAGTTGTGCGGGGCGCTCCACGCGCCGGCCTTCGCGTCCCAAGCCATCACGAACAGGTGCGCCCGCTTGTCCTCGACGTAGCTGTCCCAGTGGCGGTAGAAGAGCTTGGTGAACGTCTTCGCCTTCACCGGGCTGTCGGCAGCGGCCTTGTCCTTCTCGGCGTTCTTCTTGTCCGCCTCGGCGAACGGCAGCTCGCTGAACTCCGGGCGGACGGTGGACACGAAGGCGATGTGCTTGCCGTCCGGTGCCCAGATCGCGGTGCCCGCGCCGGTGCTGATGCTGGTGAGCGGCATCGCCTCCCCGCCGGCGAACGGCTGGAGGACGTACAGCTGCGGCGTGCCGGCGCGGGTGGACTCGAACAGGATCGTCTTGCCGTCCGGACTCCACCGCGGGTGCGTGTCCTTCTTGCCGTTCGGGTTGGTCAGCGGCTTCGGCGGGGTCTTGCCGTCGGTCGCGGCCAGGTACAGCGCGGTGCTGCTGCCGTTCGCGTCGAAGTCCACCGTCGTCACCTGGTAGACGACGAACTTGCCGTCGGGCGAAATCTGCGGGTCGGCGATCCGCTTGAACTTGAACAGGTCGGCGACCTGCATCGGCCGCTTCTTCGGCGGGTCGGCGGCGTCGAGGACGGCCGCGCACAGGGCGACGGCGGCGAACACCAGCAGCAACTTCATGGCACGTCTCCGGATCGGGGAAGGGGGATTGTATCGCGGAGTGCCGGCGCGCTGATATACTGAGGACTCGGGTGCCACTATTTCCGGGGAGGCCGTGCCATGTCCCGTGTGCTCATGGACGCCACGCTGTCCGACAAGCTGCGAAGTACGTCCGAAGTGGTCGAACTGACCGACGAAGCGGGGCGCGTTCTGGGCGTGTACACGCCGATCCGCACGCACGTCCCGCCGGCCGGGTTTCAGTTCCCCATCAGCGATGACGAACTGGACCGCCGCAACCAAGTCCGCACGGGCCGTTCCCTGGACGAGATCGTCCGCGACTTGAAGGCGGGAGCCGCGCGATGAACTATACGGTCATTTGGACCCCGGTCGCCGAAGCGGAGTTGGCCGCCGCGTGGCTGGCCGCGACGGATCGGGAGGCGGTCACAACGGCGGCCTACCAATTGGAGCAAGAACTTCGGCGGTCCCCACTCACCGCCGGCGAGTCGCGCCGTTCATCGGTCGAGCGGGTGGTCTACTTGCCGCCGTTGGGCCTCTCCTTCCTTGTGATCGTAGACGACATCCGCGTATTCGTCACCGCCGTCGCGCTACTCCGCTAGCCGCGTCCGCGGTACACTTCCCCCACCACCGGGGTTGACTGCGATTCGAGCGAGAGCGTTCGTCCCGCCACCTCGGCTTCAACCCGTGCGGCCACGGAAGGGCTGTCGAGCGAAGTCGTTCCGGCTATCTCTACCTCTTTGGTCGTCGCCCACCCTCCCGAACGCCGCCATGCCCGACGTGCCGCACCGCTCCGTCACCGAGTCGCAGATCATCCGCTGGGGCAAGCCGGACGAAACGCCGCCGGCGGACATCCGCTTCCTGCAAGGGCCGCAGGGTCGCGGCCGCGAGTTCTGGAACGCCTTCCGCGTGTTCCGCGAGATGATCTACGGGTTCCGCAAGCTGCACTTCGTCGGCCCGTGCGTGACCGTGTTCGGGTCGGCCCGGTTCGACGAGAACCACCTGTTCTACCGCCAGGCGCGGCTGATCGGGCGGCGGCTGGCCGAGCAGGGGTTCACGGTGATGACGGGCGGCGGGCCGGGCATCATGGAGGCGGCCAACCGCGGCGCGAAGGACGCCAACGGCAAGTCCGTCGGGGTGAACATCGTCCTGCCGATGGAGCAGATGCCGAACCCGTACGTGGACCGGTTCGTCGATTTCGAGTACTTCTTCGTCCGCAAGCTGATGCTCATCAAGTACAGCTACGCCTTCGTCGTCTGCCCCGGCGGGTTCGGCACGCTGGACGAGCTGTTCGAGGTGCTGACGCTGATCCAGACCCGCAAGCTGGAGGACTTCCCGGTGGCGCTGGTCGGCCGCGAGTACTGGGCACCGGGCATCGAACAGTTGCGGAAGTTCGTCGCCGAGAAGACCATCGACCCGGTGGACCTGGACAAGCTGTACATCGGCGACGACCCGAACGAGGTGGTCGAGCGGGTAACGGAAGTGGCGAAGAAGAAGTTCGGCCTGAGCTACGGGTCGAAGGTGAAGCCCCGCTGGTGGCTGGGCGAGGGCTGGCTGCGGTCGCGGAAGGGGTGAGGAGGAACACACCGCTCGTGACAGCCGACGGCCATTGCAAAGTCTTGAACAGATGCTACAATTGCGACATTGGGGAGGTTGTCGCCGTTGACCCTGAGTAAACCGCCACTGGTTGAGGTATGGCTTTCCTTCGAGTACGAGCCGCCGACGGGCGGCGGTGCTTGGACGGAGGACAGGTATCGCGTATTCTTGAAGCGTATCGAAGGCACACACCCCAATCCCGAAGAGTTGATCCAATCCGGGTTGAGAAGGAAGGGCGCGAAGCATGCCCAACTCGTCGAAGCCGTCGTCGCAGTGCGATCCTTTTCCGAGAGTGGAACACGTGCGATCCAACTCCGGCCCAACCAGATGGTGGTCAACTACGTCCGAACGGAAGCCGAGCCGTATCCCGGATTCGTGGCCCTGCTGGACGAGGCGCTCGTTCGCAACCGTGACTACCGCGAGTGCTACAATCCTGCCGGCGTCGTCGCGGCGGCGTTACATTACGTCGATGTGATCGAAATTCCCGTGCCGGAATCCGGCACTGTGCAGAGCGAAGAGTATTTTACCATCAACCTACGGCTGCCGGACACATTCGTTAGCGTTGTGGATTTTCACCTGGCAACCGTGCTTCGCGTCGCCGAGACGAACGACGTGGTGGAACTGGTGTTCTCCTCGGAGCCGTTCGTCAAGGGCGAGGCCGTGCGGAAATTCCGTCTGGAATGGCACGCGTCCGTGATGGGCACGAATAGAATGGACGAAGATGAACTCCGTAGCGGCCTCACGATTGCCCACGACCGCTTGTACGGTTGCTTTCGTTCCGTATTCACCGCGAAAGGGTGGAACCTGTTCGAGCCGCAAACGTCATGATCATCTCAGCTCCCGATACCGACCTCCGCCAAGACCCCGCTGTTCTTCTCTGGGATCGCCCCCAAGCCCACGTCGCCGCGCGTGAGGACGACGGAGCGAGTGCCCTGCGCAGGGTGTTGCACGAACCGCGAGACACGGACGGCTTCATCTTTCCACTGCTACGGGAGTTGACGGTGACCTTCTCCCCACCGCGGGGCACGCCTCAGTGGAGAACCGCGTCCGATGCCTTTGGCACGGACATCGTCGGCCGAGGGTCCGGACCTCGGCAGGCGCTCGGCGACTGGCGAAAGAGGTTCGCGAACGCCGTCGCCCGCATCCTCGAGATGCGGCCGTTCGAGATGACGAGCGAGGATCGGGACTTTTACACGAAGGTCTTCAAAGTCATCGACCTCGGTGCGTACCGAGCGACCAAGCCGTACGAGGTGCGTCAGGCGGGAACCGTCCTGAAACACACCGGACACGCGAAAGGCACGTCGGTCGTCGTCAAATGGGAGGACGGCAAGGTCGAGCGGATCAACGCCGGGCGGTTCGATGAGGCGATAACCCGGTATCCTCTCGGCCAACATTTTGAGATCCTCGCCCGCAGGCACCCGGTCACGACACGGCTCCTGCGCGCGTACGCTCTCAGGAAGCTGAACGCCCCCAGCAAGGCCATCGACGAGCGGTCGAACCGCTTGTGGGAGGACGCCACCAGTTCGGTCTCTCCAGTGCGGGAATCGAGCGAGTTGGACGAACAGTTCTGGGGCATTCAGGACAGTTGAGGTGTCTATGGAGGTTCTTTTTCTCGATGTCGGCTTTGGTACGTCGAACTTGATACTGACCGGGTCGGGTTCGGCTATTGTCATCGACGTGGGGAAACAGTTTCAGCAAACACGAGCGGCCTTGAGCCAGTTCTCAGTCTCGCGGATCGAGCATCTCATCCTCTCCCACTGGCACGCCGACCACATCGGCGGCGGACGGGCGTTCTTGCGAGCGTTCAGCGGCAGAATCGGCAAGATTTGGTTCCCATTCGACGACGCATTCAAGCGCACGACTCTCTGGGATGAGGTGGTCGAGCAAGTGCGAATCGGGGCGTTGTCGGAGGAAAACGTCAAGGCTCTCCAGGTGGACTCACCCAAGGTTCGTCCGATTTGGGCCTCGGCGGCACGCGGTGCCAGGCTGGAGATCGTAAGCCCGTGTTTTATGGAGGTAATGACCGGTGTTGCGGCCGGCGACCCGAATGCGACCTGTGGGATATTGGTGCTGCGGGTCGGCAAACGGGCCGTGGTATTTGGAGGCGATGCCCTCTTGTCGCAGTGGCAGAGTGCCAAGAAGCGGGTGGGAGAAGTCATCGAGGCCGACGTCCTTGCCGTGCCGCACCATGCCGGCATCATCTGGCCGGCAAATCTGACGCCCCGCCAAATCGATATCGCCCTGGAGGTTCTTTACTCGCAGGTGGTGAAGCCGAAGGTCGCGATCATCTCGACAGGGACAAAACCGGGCGTTCACCATCCGCGAGCCGATGTCATCCGAGCGTTGAAACGGGCGGGGGCGAAAGTGATGTGTGCCCAGATGACGAAACGCTGCACCTCGAATCTGGAAGGGTCGCGGGCGTTGCAGTCACAAACTGTGCAGCGATCCGCCCCAGGCAGATCGTCCCCGCTGCGTTTGGTCACGTCGTCCGGAGCTTCAAATCACGTCGCATGCGCCGGGTCCGTACTTGTTGAACTCACCGCCACTGGCGCGACAGTCCATCAACTCTCTTCCCACGACGCATTCGTGAGGATAGTGCCGACATCGGCGAAAGCCGGGCCAATGTGCCTGTGACACCCGCCCCAACCGCGCCGGAATAATCGCCACGGTCTTGTCGTCGTCCGCCGCCCGTCGCAACTCGGCTGTTTTCCCGTCGCCCGTCGTCCGGTAGAGTAAAGCTGTTGTTCGCCCCGTCCTCCGCCCGTTCCGGTGTCCGCTCCCATGGCCGAACCCGTTGACGCCGCCGGCGTCGCCCAGCAAGTCGTCCGCCTCGGGTTGATCGACGAGCCGACGGCGAAGGAACTGCTGTTCGAACTGGACGACCCGAAGGCCCCGGCCACCGAGTTCGTGCGGACGCTGGAGCGGAAGCGGCTGCTCACCCCGTTCCAGTCCACCAAGCTGCTGAAGGGGGACACCGACGGCTACTTCCTCGGCGGCTACCGCATCCTGTACAAGATCGCGTCCGGCAGCTTTGGCCGCGTGTACCGGGGCGACGACCCGCGCACCGGGCAAGTGGTGGCGGTGAAGGTGCTGCGGCGGCGGTGGACGGAAGACCCGAAGCGGGTGGAGTCGTTCGAGCGGGAAGGCCGCATCGGCATGAGCATCGAACACCCGAACATCGTCCGCATCCTGGCCGTGTCGAAGGACGCCGCCACCGGCGCGTACTTCATCGTCATGGAGTTCGTGGAAGGCGGCACGCTACGGGACATCCAGGCCATCCGCAAGAAGTTGGAGCCGGCGGAGGCGCTGGGGGTGATGGAGGAGTGCGCCGCCGGGCTGGCCTACGGGTGGGCCCGCGGGCTGAGCCACCGCGACATCAAGGCGTCGAACATCCTCATCGGCACCGACAAGGTCGCCAAGCTGGTGGACTTCGGCCTCGCCGAGGTGAGCCAGGGGGCGGAACTGATCATGGCCGGGGTGAAGAAGCAGGACGACGAGCAGGCCGACCGGACGGTCGATTACGCCGGCCTGGAGAAGGCCACCGGGGTGTCGTCCGGCGACATCCGGTCGGACATCTACTTCCTCGGCCACGTCCTGTTCGAGAGCATGACCGGCGTGCCGCTGATGCCGCCGACGAAGGACAAGTACGCCCGCATGGCGCGGCGGCGCTTCGAGGACGCCGAAAGCAACTTCCCCCGTCTGGCCCAGGAACACAACCTGCCCATGCCGGTCATCCGGCTGATCGCCAAGGCCATCGCCCTGGAGCCGAGCCAGCGGTTCCAGACGCCGGCCCAGTTCCACGAGGCGGTGAAGGCGGCCCGGCACGCGCTGGGCGGCGACGGGGACGTGATGTCCGTGCGGCGGGCGAGCGGCCCGCCCACCCTGTACGTCGTCGAGGGGAACGCCAAGCTCCAGGACGTGTTCCGCGAGAAGTTCAAGAAGTTCGGCTTCCGCGTGCTGATTTCCCTGGACGCGACGCAGGCGGTGAAGCGGTACCAGACGCAGCCGTACCACGCCATCGTCATCGACGCGCGGACGGCCGGGCCGGAAGGGATCGAGGCGTTCCGCCGGGTGCTGGTGGAGGCGAACGGGATGAACCTGGACCTGGGCGCGGTGCTGATCCTCAGCGAGGACCAGAAGCACTGGGCGGCAAACATGAAGGCCGGCACCGGCCGCGTGTTCGTCGGCTCGCCGACGATGAAGCAGTTGCTGGAGGCGCTGGCCGAACACCTGCCCGAACTGGCCGCCGGCCCTGTCAGCGGGGAGGCGTGAGCGGCCGAAGTGGGCATTCCCGCCGGCCCGCGAACCCGCCGGGCGGGGAACTGTCCGTTCGGGGAGGCCGGCGAAGTTGTGCCGCTTGGTGCCGGGAAAACGAACCGCCGTCGGGCGGGAAGCGGGGAGACTTCCTTGACATTCCTCGATCCGACGCGAAGATGTATCTGGTGCGGTCGGCCCGCGCCCGTCGAAAGCCTTGCCCCCACTCGGCTCTTCGGTTACCCCGGAGGTTCCCACGAAGCTGACAGCCACTCGCGCTGCTCCACTTTCGCACCGGCGACCTCCGGAGGGTGTACCCTAAGGGAGGTCTCTTGAGCAGCATCGCCACCTTGTCCCCGGTGCCCCAGACGGCCGGCCCCCTGAACTGGCCGTTCGCGAACCCCCGTCGCCCCATCCCGGACGCCCTCCAGCGGGCCTGTCTGGTCGCCAAGTCGGCGATCGACAGCAAAGCGGAGAACGTGGTCGTCCTGGACTTGAGCGGGGTCACTACCGAGTTCGACTACTTCGTCATCGCCACCGGGGCCAGCCGCCGCCAGGTGCACACCATCGTCGAGGAGGCGGACGCCGCCCTGCGCGCGGTGGGCGACGAGCGGATGGGCCTGGAAGGGTACGAGTCCAGCAAGTGGGTGGTGCAGGACTACGGCGACGTGCTGGTCCACGTGTTCGACCCGCCGACCCGCGACTACTACAAGCTGGAAGAGCTGTGGGCCGACGCCGAGAAGATCGACTGGGAAAAGGAAATCGAGTAGCGGAGTTATGAACTGAAGGAAGACTAACCACAGAGACACAGAGGCACAGAGAAGAAAAGGCAGGAGATGAAAGAGAGTTTTCCAGAACTCTTTTCTTCCTTGTCTTCTCTGTGTCTCTGCGCCTCTGTGGTTAGTCTTGCTTTTCTGCCGTCCGTGTCTTCCTGGTGAATCGTCATGAATCTGTTAGCCGAAGTGCGGGAGCTGTTCGAACCTGCCCTGATGGCGCTCGCGCCGGACGCCGCCGCGCTGGCCAAGTGCCTCGGCACGATCAGCCCGACTAAGAACGCGGTCCACGGCGACTACGAGGCGAAGTTCGCCCCGCAACTCGCGGCCGCGCTGAAGAAGCCGAACAGCGAGGCGATGCCGCTGGCGAAGCAGATTCTGGAAATGCTCGGCACCGATCCGATGGTCGAAGCGTTCAGCACCGCCGGCCTCGGCTTCATCAACATCAAGTTGAAGGATGCCTGGATCGCGGAGCAAGTGCGGGCCATCGCCGCCGACGCGCGGCTGGGCGTGGCCACCGCCGCGACGCCGAAGACGTTCGTCATCGACTACAGCGGGCCGAACGTGGCCAAGCCGCTGCACGTCGGCCACCTCCGCAGCACCATCATCGGCGACGCGCTGGTCCGCATCCTGCGGTTCTTGGGTCACAAGGTCATCGGGGACAACCACCTTGGCGACTGGGGCACGCAATTCGGCATCCTCATCCACGGGTACAAGAACTTCTTGGATGAAGAGGCGTTCGCCAAAGACCAGGTGCGGGAGTTGGCACGCCTGTACATCGACATCAAGAAGATGGCGAAGGTGGAAGGCGACGACGAGGACGCCGCGACCGGCTCCGTCATGGACGCCTGTCGCGCGGAGACGGCGAAGCTGCACGCCGGCGACCCTGAGAACGTCGCACTGTGGCGACTATTCATGCCGCACTGCCTGGACATGCTGAAGCCCATTTACGACCGGCTGGACGTGAAGATCGACCACGCGGTCGGCGAAAGCTTCTACAATCCACTTCTGCCAGGCGTTGTGGAACTCTTGATCGGCGCGGGCATCGCCGTGGAGAGCAACGGCGCACTGGTGGTGCCGAACGCGAAGGGCATCGTCCCGACGCCGGACGAAATGGATAACGAGGAGCCGCCGGCATTGATCCGGAAGCGGGACGGGGCATTCACCTACACGACTACTGACCTTGCCACCGTGCAGTATCGGGTTCAAACTTGGAAGCCGGACGTGATCCTGTACGTCGTGGACGCGAGGCAGGCCCTGCACTTCAGGACGCTGTTCGCCAATGCGAAACGGTGGCTGAACTTGGAGGCGGTGCTGCTGCACCTGTCGTTCGGGTCGGTGCTGGACGAGGACGGGAAGCCGTTCGCGGCCCGGAAGGGCGGCGCGCCGGAACTGACCGACCTGCTCGACGAGGCCGCCGCGCAGGGTTTGAAGAAGTACGAGGAGAGCTACGCCAAGCAGAAAGCGGACGGCCACGACGTTCCCGAATTGACCGCCGAGCGGAAGAAGGAAATCGCCGAGGCGGTCGGGTTCGGGGCGGTGAAGTACGCCGACCTGAGCGGCAACCGCACCAGCGACTACAAGTTCGACCTGGACAAGATGCTGGCCACCAATGGCAACACGGCGACGTACATGCAGTACGCCTACGCCCGGTGCAAGGCGATTTTTCGCAAGGGGAACGCGGACGAGGCCGCGTTCCGCGAACACCCGCCGGCGGTGCTGTTCACCTTCCCGGCAGAACGAGCGCTGGCGCTGCAACTGCTGAAGTTCGCGGACGTGCTGAAGGACGTGACAGCCAAATACGAGCCGCACCACATCGCCACATATCTGTACGACGTGGCGACGGCGTTCAGCGCTTTTTACGAGGCCGGTAGCAAAGACGAGAGCAAGAAGGTGGTGAACGACACCAACCCGCCGGACGTGCAGGCGAGCCGGCTATTGCTGACCGACCTGACCGCCCGCACGATCCGCACCGCCCTGGATTTGCTCGGCATCCGGGTCGTGGAGCGGATGTGAGCCATGCACCAAGACAAGGACCGTAGTGCGAAGTGGCTGCTCGGCAAGCACGGCGACGCCCTCCTGCGGCTGGCGGGCATCACCAGGTTCACCGAATGGGAACACGCGCCGGCGGAAGTGGTCGCCCCGCGCCGGTCGCTGGACGGCCTGTTCAAACTCACGTTCCCGAACGAGGTGCAACCCCGGCTGGTGATCGTCGAGATCGAATCCTACGCGGATTCCACTGCCGACCGGCAGGTGATGGACGATATCATGTTGGTGGTCCTCGAACACCGGCGGACGCCGGAAGTGGTGTCGCTGATCCTGAAGCCGAAGGGCGAGGTGGCGGTGGCCGGCCGGGACGAGCGGGCCAGCCCGTCGGGGCAGGTGCGGCTCGTCGGCACTTGGCCCGTCGTGAAGCCGTGGGAGATCGACGCCGAAACGCTATTCGCCGACGGCGACGACGGGCTGATCCCGTTGGCTCCGCTCGCGCGAACGGCCCTGCCGCCGGTGGAGATCGTCACCCGCTGTGTGGACCGAATGAACGCCGTCGCGGATGACACCGAGCGGTCGAGCCTGCTGTCGGTGGCGAGTATCTTCTTGAAGTTGGCCGGCGCGCCGTTCGACCTCATTCAACTGCCCGGAGGGAAGGCGATGTTCCTGGAGAAAATCGTCCGCCAGATGGAGGAAGCGGAACTGGCCGAGGCCCGCGAGAAGTTGGAACGGCGGTACACCGAGGGGCAGCGAGAGGGCCAGCGCTCGGCCGTGATCGCCGCCCTCGAAGCTCGTTTTGCGGCGATCCCACCGGACATCGCGGACGCGGTCAACGCCGTCGAGGATGTTTCGCGACTCCGACACTTGCTCCGAGTGGCGGCCACCTGTCACGACGTGGCGGCGTTCGCGGCGGAGTTGGCAAGCAGAGACGGCCAACCTTGACACTGGAAACCTGGAACCCTTGAAATGTTCGTCGATCGCGTGGAATTGTTCGTGAAGGGCGGGGACGGCGGGCGGGGCATGTGCTCGTTCCGGCGGGAGAAGTACGTCCCCCGCGGCGGGCCGGACGGCGGCGACGGCGGCGACGGCGGCAGCGTCGTCATCCGCGCCGACCCGAACGCCGACAACCTGGCCCCGCTCGTCCACAAGAAGCACTGGCGGGCCAAGAGCGGCTCGCCCGGCGACACCTGCCGCTGCGCCGGGGCGGACGCCGAGGACCTGGTCATCCTCGTCCCGCCGGGCACCCTCATCCGCGACCGCGACCGGGGCAACGTCCTCAAGGACTTGGTGAAGGAGGGGGACGAGTTGGTCATCGCCGGCGGCCGGGGCGGCCGCGGCAACTGCCACTTCGCGTCGTCCACCAACCGCACGCCGCGCGAGTTCGAGCCGGGCGGCGAGGGCGAAGAGCGGTGGATCCAGATGGAGTTGAAGGTCATCGCCGATGTCGGGCTGGTCGGCTTCCCGAACGCCGGCAAGTCCACGCTGCTGAGTCGCCTCAGCCGGGCGACGCCGGAGATCGCCGACTACCCGTTCACCACCAAGCACCCGAACCTGGGCATCGTGTCGGCCGGGTCGGACGCCGGGTTCGTGCTGGCCGACCTGCCGGGGCTGATCGAGGGCGCGAGCCAGGGCGTCGGCCTCGGCCACGAGTTCCTCCGCCACGTGGACCGCACGCGGGTGCTGGTGCATCTGGTCGAGCCGTTCCCGACCGACGACTCCGACCCGGTGGCGAACTACCACACCATCCGCCACGAGCTGAAGACGTACAGCGAACACCTGGCCGCGAAGCCGGAAATCATTTGCGTCTCCAAGGCCGAACTGACCGACGCGGCGGAAGTGCGGGACAAACTGGAGGCCGACCTGGGCCGACCGGTGTTCCTCATCTCGTCCGTCACCGGCGAGGGGCTGCACAAGGTCGTCGGCAAAGCGCTGGAGTGGATCGCCACCCTGAAAGTCGCCGAGAAGGAGGCGAAGGTGAAACTGACCCAGTTCGCCACCGAGAAGGTCGTCCGCGTGACCGAGGCGGAGCCGCTCCCCGCCGAGGAAGCGTTGCCATGACGCGGCACGTCGTCGTCGATATCGGCAACAGCCGGATCAAGTTCGCGCTCGCCGACGAGTGCGACGAACTCGACGGGGGTCACGTCGCCCGGCTGCCGGCCGACGACGGCGAAGCGTGGGACGCGCAGTTGCGACAGTGGGGTGTCAGTCGCGTCGCGGGATGGGAGGTCGCCAGCGTCCACCCGGCGCGGCTGGCGACGTTGCGGGAGTGGATCGCGGGGCGCTGCGAGTCGGTTCGAGTGGTAAACCATTACGCGCAGATTCCCGTGAAGCTGAGCGTCGAGTTCCCGGAGCGAGTCGGGCTGGACCGTCTTTTGAACGCCCTCGCCGTGACGGATTTCCTGCCGAAGGGCACGCCCGGCATCGCCATCGATGTCGGCACCGCCGTCACCATCGACCTGATCGACGAGTGCCACGTCTTCCAGGGCGGGGCGATTCTGCCCGGCCCACGGCTGATGTTCGATTCGCTGCACCGCCATACCGCCGAGCTGCCGCTCGTCGAAGAACACGCCGTGCCCGGAGTCGATTTGCCCGGCAAGCACACGCGCCAAGCGATGGCGGCCGGCGTCATGGCGGCGCAACTCGGCGCGGCCGAGTACCTCGTCCGCGAGTACGCCGGGCGGTGCGCCAATCCGCCGTGGGTCGCGTTGACGGGTGGCGCTCTCGGGGCACTGACCGACTACAACTTCCCTGGCATCGAGTGTCGCCGCACCGACCCGCTGCTGACACTCCGCGGCATCCGGCTGGCGGCCGTCTCGATTCCGTCCGAGGGTTCGCCGTGAGTGATCGGGAAGCGAATGCGTGGTGGCCAGTTCCCCACCTGTCCCCGTTGGGGAGAGGTCGAATCGTGCGAAGCGCGAGGCGGGTGAGGGGCGGCTCCGGGAAGAAAGACCCCTCACCCGGTTGCTGCGCAACCGACCTCTCCCCAACGGGGAGAGGTGCGAAAATCGGGTTTCCCGCAACTCGTTGTCTCCTCGTCGCCCTTCTACTTGCCCTCGCCACACCCGTTACGGCCGGGGTCTACAGTCCGAACGAGCCGTGTCCGTTCGAGGTGGCCGGCGGGATCGCCAAACCGCTGCCGCACGCCAAGTTCAAGTCCCTGCTGAACGACCGCCGCGGCGAACTGAACCCGGCCCTCCCGGAGTTCGAGGAGATCGACGCCGCCGGCGGCAAGCAGAGCCAGGCGACCGCGCGGGGCAAGGCGATGGCGCGGGTGCGGGAGCTGTCCGCGAAGGTGGATCGCCTGACGCCCGCCGAACGGCTCGCGCTCAGCGCCGACCTCGTCCGCACCGGCACGCTGGGCAAGGAGTTCGCCGCGCTGAAGCGGGTGAACGGCGAACGGCCCCGCGACTACCGGCTGGCCGCGAACTTCGCCCACGCCGAAACGCTGACCGGGAACTGGCCTGTCGCCGCGCGCGGCTTTGAGGATCACGTCCTGGAACTCGACCCGCCGACCGACCTGCCCGGCCACTCGCCCGAACAACTGACGTGGGTGCTGGCCGTGGACAAGAAGCAATACCACAGGTGGCTACGGGTGCGGCTGGCCGACGCCGGGAAGAAGGGATCGACCGACGACGAGCCGTACCCGCTGTTCGCCGGGGTGACGTTCGCCGGCGCGGAACTGCCGCCGGCGGAAAAGGCGAAACTGCCGGCCGACGCGGTGGCCGTCGTGCAGCAACTCGCGCTGTGGAGTCCGACCGACACCGGCCTGCTGTGGCTGCTGGCCGAGGTGTACGCCGCGACCGGCCTGCTCCGCGAGGCGGACGACGCTTTGGACATGTGTACATGGAGCGCGGGCATGACCGGCCCGAAGCGGCTCATGGAACACCGCAAGTCCGTGCGGGCGGCCGTCGAGAAACTGCCGCCGGTCACGGACGACATTCTCCCCACCCCGCCCGCGCCGGCGGAAGAAGACGGCGGCCTCTTCGCCCTGGTTCCGCGCGAGCGGCTGTTCCTGTTCGGCGGCGTCTTCGCGGCGTTCGCGGTCGCGCTGCTGGCGTTGCAAGTCCGCGCCTGGCGGCGGCGCGGCCGGCCGGTGGGATGACTGTGACGCCGCCCGCCGGTCGGCGACGTGCCAACGAATTGCGGCCGTCGGCGTTTTGCCCTCATCCCAACCGTCGCGGATGTCGCGCGATACCCCCCTCGGAGCCTCCCATGCTCTCGCTGACCGTCGTCCTTGCCCTCGCTGGTCATCAATCGGCGCAGGCCAAGCCGGATGCCCCCGTCCCCGGCTTCGGCTTCGGCCTTCCCGCCGACACCAAGTCCTACTGGCCCGTCCACACCCTCACCCGCGAGTCGGTTCAGAAGGACTTGAAGTTCACCGACGAGCAAGTCGCGGCAGCCGCCAAGCTCCAGGACGATCTCGCGAAGCCGCTCGCCGCCGCCGAGAAGCTGTCCGCCGCGGCGCTCGCCAAGGCCCACCTCGATCTGGCCAAGAAGACCGACCAGGCCATCGACGCGCTGCTGGAGTCGGGGCAGAAGCGGCGGTTCCGCGAGGTCGTGTGGCAGGTGATGGAGCACGCCGTCGGGCCGCTGCGGATGGCCCACAACCCCGTCTTCGCCAAGGAACTCGGCCTGACCCCCACCCAGGTCAAGCAGGTGGCGAAACTGGTCCGGGACTACGACATCGAGGTTCTCCTCCGGAAGGGACCGCGGTCCCCCGTCGGCGTGGGTGGCGGCATCCAGGCCCCGCCGCCCCCGACCCTGGAGGAACTGAAGGCCAAGTACGACGCCCTGCTGATGAAGGCGCTGACCGAGGCGCAGAAGGAGAAGTGGGACGAGCGGACCGGCGAGCCGTTCCTGCACAAGATCGACGTGCCCCGCGGCACCGCCCCGTTCAGCCCGCCCGTCCCGAAGAAGTGACGCGGCGGTCACTACTTCTTCGGCCCAATCGGCAGCAGTCGCAGAACCTCGGTCGGGTCCACGCCCAGCCGCTTCCACTCCACGTCCTTCCCTTGCAGCCGCAGCCTGGTGTAGGTCTCGCCGGCGTGCCGGCGGGTGGCGGCGCGGAGCGTCGGCGTGTCGGCTTCGACCGGGGTGACGGCGCGGAAGCTGATCGCCCCCATCTCGTCCCCGGTCGATTCGCCCCACTTCACGTCCACCGGCGGGCTGCTCGGGTTCCGCGGGTTCTCGGCCGAGTTGTCCCACGTCACGCTCGCGCGGATGACCGTGCCTTTCGGCAGCTTGACGAACTCCTTGTAAAAGTACTGCCCCTGCCAGTTGAAGTCCCAGTCCTTGATCTGGAACAGCTTCTTCTCGGTCTTGTCCGGCAGGGTGGCGACGGCCGTCATCGCCTTGCCCAGGTAGTGGGCGTGCGCGCCGACGCCGACCAGCTCCACGTCCACGGGCAGGGTGAACGAGTCGGTGACGGTGTAGTCGGCCTTGCCGGCGGGGATGATCACGCCCGAAAACAGGCCGAACACCGGCGGCAGTTGAATGCCCGACAGCAGCCGCGGCGGGGCCTTGTCGGCGAAGTAGATGCCGACGGTCAGCGCCTCGCTCTCCGCCTTGCCGGACGGGTGGAAGTGCGTTTGCAGCACCAGGTCCGACCCCTTCTTGAGCGGCAGCGCGAGGCCGTCGGGCAGCTTCGCCGGCGTGCCGCCGACAGCCCACCCGCCGAGTGTGCCGGTCTGCCGGAAGCCCATGCCGGGGAAGCCGGGTTCGGGCGTCTTGGCGTCCGCGATCCGCGCCCGCCCGCTGTCGTCCAAGTGGTACAGGACGTGGTGAACGGTGGCCGGCGCGGTGGACCGGAACTCGACCGCCGTCACCCACTTGTCTTCTTTCAGGTCCAGCGGGAGGACGAAGTTCTGGTAGAGGTCCGGACCGGCGGCGGGCACGGCGAACGGCCGGTCCATCTTCACGATCAGGTCCGGCGCGCCGATCCGCCAGCCCTCCGGGAACTTCGGCAGCGCGGGCGTTTTCGCCGCATCGCCTTCCGCCGTGCCCGACTCCACCCACTTCGCGAACAGGGCGATCTGCGCGGCCGTCAGTCGCCGCTCGTCGCGGAACTCGCCGTGGCCGGGTTCCGGCTGCCACGGCGGCATCTGCTTGTCCTGCATGGCGCGCAGCATCGTCTTGGCCTTCTTCTTCGTGTCGGCGTAGGTCGTCAGGGTGAACGGGGCGACCTCGCCGGGCCGGTGGCAGGCGGTGCAGTTGGCGAACACCAGCGGGGCGACGTGTTCGGCGAACGTCACCGCGTCCGGCAGCGCGGGCACCGGTTCGGCGGCGCGGGCCGCCGATACCGCCGCGAGGACGACCAAGGGGGCCAGGAACTTCCGCATCAGTTGACACCTCGTTCGGGTGAGCCGTGCCGCCGGAGCGTGTGTGGGGAGAACACGTCGGCGGCAATTCCGTTACGCGCGAATGGACATCGGTGGGAGGACCGGCCACTCGAATGATACGCCCCGGCGCGGCGGCGGGGTGCGTGGGTTTCGGGAAGAGGCGGGGTCACTTCTTCAGCCGCGCTAGGGCCGCCGTCGCCTCGGCGGATCGGAGGCTCGCTCCGACCGACCACGCGCGGAGCAGCAAAATCGCGTCCGGCGTGGCGGTGAGTTCGACGGCTTCCACGGCCCGCAGGACGCGGAGGCGATCCGGCGTATTCGGCGGCACTTGCGACAGCAGCTTAGCGGCGCGGGTCTTCGCCTCGGCACTGGTGGACGTGTCGGCGATCGCTGCCTTCAGCGCCGGCCGGGCGTCGTCGAGATGCGCGAGCAGTTCCTTCGATGCCGCGTCACGGGAGGCGAACTCTTTGTCGCCGAGCTGTGCGACGAGAGCCGCGATCCGTTCGGCCCTCAGCGGCTTCGCTTCGGCCATCTTCGCATTCAGCAGCGGAAGTGCCTTCGCGGGATTCGCCACCAGCGTGCGAATCCCGGCGTGTGCTTTCGCTGCATCTCCGCCGAGCGCGCCCCACAGCGCGTCCGCGTCCGCCGGCCACGGTGCCGGCGACGACAACGAATCCCACAGCAGCACGCCGTCCGTTGCGGACTCGGTGGCGAACCGCCGGCCGTCGGGGTGCGCGGCGATCTTCGACACGGAACCAGTCGCGAACGAACGGCGAACGCCACCGGTGGCCACTTCGATCAGGGCGAGGCCGCCCTTCCGAGGCACGGCCACCGTCCGCCCGTCGGCGGAGAGCGCGAGCGCGTTCCCCACGTGTTCGTCTGTCGCGGCTTCCATCAGAGACCGCCTGGCGGCCACGTCGTAGACCGAGACGAACCCGGTTCCATCCCACGATGAGGTCGGCGACCCGCCGAACGCGAACCGGGTTCCGTCGCCCGACCATTCGATGCGACTGGTCATCAGGCCGGGGCCGGTCAACCGCGTCACCGGTTTCCCCGTGGCCAGTTCGTGAATTCCAACTGCCCACGCCCCGGCCTCGCCGTAGATGCGGTTGCTGTCGTGGATGGCGACGAGTCGGTCCTGCGGACAGGCGAAGGCACGCGGATAACCGCTCGACGCGCCAGCCTCCAGCGGCTGCTGCCAGGACACCCGGATCGGCTTCCCGTCGGCGGAGGTATCCCAGAGTGCGGCCGAGTACTGAGACACGCCGATGAGGTAGCGACCGCCGGGGGTGAAATCGAGCCGCTGGTAGTGCAGGTCGCCGGACGACGGCAGCTCTCGCACCACGTTCGGTTGCCCGACGGCGTGCAGTTCGATGGCCCCGAGCCGGATGTCGGGCGTCGCGTCGAGTACGTTCCGCGCCTGTCGAAGGCCCTCCCGGTCGCGGACGACGTGTTGGTAGTGGGTCAGGTCGATGGGGCCGTCGTCGAGTTTCACCGTCCCCTTGCCGGTGCCCAGGTCGTACCGGAGTTGCCCGAACAGGCCGTACCCACCGACCACGGCGCGGCCGCCATCGGCGAAGTGGAAGTCGTCGGCCCAGTCGGCGCGTGGCGTGCTGCCGTGGAGCAGTTTCCCCGTCGCCACATCCACGAACACCAGCCCCCGACCGCCGACGGCCAGCGTCTTGCCGTCCGGGCTGAACGCGACCGCCTCGGCGTGGCGGAGGTCGGGATACTCGCGGACCCGCTTCCAGGTCGCCGTGTCGAACACCACCGGCACGCCATTCACCAGGAACGCCGCGCGGCCGCCGTCGGCCGAATAGGAGAACCGCTCCGAATGCCGCAGCCCGGACGGCGCGACCGGCGCGACCCGCAGTTCCTTCCCGGTCTTGAAGTCCCAGTGCGTCAGCATGACCGGCGGGTTGCCGCCGGGCGGTGCGGGGGTCTGGTGTCCGCCGCCGAGGGTGACGGTGACGGTGTCCGGCGTCGGGCCGTAGCGGAACCCGCCGAGCGGCGGCGGCTTCAACTCGTGAACCGTCTTGCCGGTGGTCACCGACACGCTCAGAATCCGCCGCGAGTTGCCCTCCCCGTCGGACTCCCCAACGAGTAGCCGCTCGCCGTCGGAGGACAGGTCCTGTGCCCACATGCCCGCCGACCCTTTGTCCCGTGTGCGGCTGAAAATCGGTTTTTCTTTGCCCGGCTCGAACACCTGGATGAGCGAGTGGTTGAACACGAGTGCCCGGCCGGTGGCCGCGACCCGCGACTGGCGGATGTAGTCGTCGGCGATCTTTCGCTCCGACAGTTTCGTGCCGGTCGTGGTAGCAATGTTCAGGAGCAGCCCCTCGTACCCCTTGCCGGCGGGCTTCGAGGCCGTCGCCCACACCGTCTTGCCGTCGGCCGAGACCGCCAGCGAATGGACCGTCGCCGCACCGCTGGCACGCCACTGGCACCGCCCTGTTGCCACGTCCCACGCGGAGACGCCGGCACCGGCGACGAAGACGGTCTTCCCGTCGGCCGAGTACGCCAGTTGGGTGCAGTACCCGCACAGGAACCGCGCGCTCCCCAGCCGGCGGACGGCTTCCCTCGGCAGCGGGAAGCCGTCGGCGTCCAGGCGGGGGACGAACACCGGCAGCGCGAGCGCCGGCGCGGCCAGGACCAGAACCGCGAGCAAGGCGAACCGCATAGGGGACTCCGTTCGACGCCTGGGTGGACCGCCGTGCGGAACTATTTTCGGAATTCCGCGCGGAATAATTTGACAAACCCGAAAACGGAACGCATATATACTTCTAGACGAAAGTACCAACCACGACAGCCGCGTTCACTGCCCCCGCGCCTCGGTGGCAGGCACCGGGGTCATCCCGCCGGGCGGCGGTGCCCAGCCGAGCTTGCTGTGGTCGATCTTGCCGGTCAGCTCCTTGAACACGTGATCGACGTTGTCCTTCTTGTCTTTCACCGCCACGCCGGTCCACTCCTTGTACCAGGCCATCTCCAGGCCGTCGGCGATGTCCTTGACTTCCTTCTTGGCGTCGATGCCGGCCTGCGTGAACTTACGCAGCTCCTCGAAGTATCGCCGCTGCTTGGCCAGCAGGTCCTTGCCCGCCACCTCGCCGTGGCCGGGGCAGATCAGCTTCACGTCCAGCTTCTCGGCCTTCTCCAGCACTTTGATCCACGACGCCGAGTTCGAGTGGCCCATGAAGTTGAACGAGCCGTTCACGCAGGCGTCGCCGGTGCAGAGGAGCTTGTGCTTGGGCAGGTAGGCCATGGCGTCGCCGGGGGTGTGGGCGTGGCCGAAGAAGTGGAACTCGACCCGCTGGGTGCCGTCGTCCAGCACCAGCTTCTCGTCGAACGCCTCGTCCACCAGCTTCAGCTCGTTCTTCTTGATGTCCGCGCGGCCGTCCTTTTTGTCCTGTTCCTTCTTCCACTCGTCGGGACCATTGGCCTTCAGCAGCCGGGCGCACTGGGTGGTGCCGATGATCTTGGCCCCGGCCTTCGCCCACACGGTGTTGCCCCAGGCGTGGTCGCCGTGGTGGTGCGTGTCGAACACGTACTTCACCGGCTTGTCGGTCGTCTTCTTGATGGCCGCCAGCACGTCCTCGGCTTCCTTCGGGAAGTTGGCATCGACGACGACGACGTACTCCTTGAACACGACCCAGATGTTGTTGCTGCCGCCGAACGGGATGGCCTTGTCGGTGGCGGAGATGGACGAGTAGCGGAAGAAGACGCCGGGGGCGACCTCCTTCACGTCGTCGAACTTCATCTTGGGCAGGTCCACCTTCTCGGCGGGCTTGTCCTCGGCGGCGTACACGGCCAGCGCGACGACGGCGGCGGTGACGGACAGGGCGGTGAGCTTCTTGAACACGGTGGGAGTCTCCGGCAGGGGGATAGGAGAACTGAAAGTACCCCGCCGGCGGAAGGGAGACAACGGGAAAGGCTCAGGGCTTCGTCAGACGACCGGCGAACCAGGAGAGGACGGCGACCGCGAGGCCGGCCGCCAGTTGCCACAGCCGCTGCCCCCACTTGTCAGTCCCGACCTTCAGCTCTTTCACCGTCGCTTCGAGGAGGGCGTTCCGCTGATCGGCCTCGGCCTGCTTCTGCCGGATGCGGTCGAGTTCCTCGCGCACGGCCGTCGTCGCGGTTTCGGATCGTGCGTCGGCTTGTTCCAGTCCATGAATCCGGATCGCCGTCACCTTCTCTTCCGCGTTCAGCCCGTTCACGCGCTTTTCGAGGTCATCGATTCGCTGGGTGTTGGTGGCCATCACTCCCCCACCGCCGTGAGGTTGCGGAGCCGTGACTGCCGCTGGAACTCTCGCATCGACGGACTCATCATCGCGTGGAGGACCTTCGCCAGCCGCGGCTGATAGGCGTCGGGGTCCGCCAACTCGCCGTCGGCGAGCGCGCCGTGAGCGGTCGCGTATTCGTCCGACACGCGGAAGCCGAGCGAGTCCGGCTTCGCGCCGTTCGTGACGCGATACCACTCGACGGTTAGCGGGAACGGCCAGTCGGACACGAGGTCGTCCACCCACGCGCCGGCCTTCTCGATCAACGGTCGTAGGGCGTCGGACTCGGCCAGCTCGGGCGGCAGCGGCAGGATGGTCGTCGTCATCGGGAAACCTCTCTCTTGTGGTGGTCCCATTCTACCCCCCAATCGCGTGCATGGTCCGCAGGGGTTTGACGAACTTCGCGGTGTTGATCTCGTGCCCCTCCCACTTGGCCCACACGCTGGCGCGGACGGCCTCGGCGAGGGCGGCCTCGTCCATCGGGTCGGCGCGGAGGAGGCCCTTCACGTCGGTCTCGTCCAGCGCGAACAGGCAGTTGCGGAGCTTGCCGTCGGCGGTCAGACGGAGGCGATTGCACTTGCGGCAGAACGGCCGCGACACCGACGCGATGATGCCGACCGTCCCGCCGCCGTCGGCATAGGCGAATTCCATCGCCGGGGCGGACGGGTCGTAGTCCGGCACCGGCGCGAGCGGCGACACGTCGCGGTCGAGCAAATCCAGCAGCTCGTGAGCGAAGAACACCTTCTCCCGCTCCCACGACTCCGCCCCGATGGGCATGTACTCGATGAACCGTAGCTCGAACCCGTTGTCGCGGCAGTACCGGGCGAGCGGCACGGCGTCGTGTTCGATGAACCCGCGGATGGCGACGGCGTTCAGCTTGATCCGGCTGAACCCGAGCCGCTTGGCCTCCGCCAGCCCCGCCAGCACGTCCGGCAGTCCGTCGCGGCGACTGAGTTCGCGGAAGCGGGTTTCGTCGAGCGTGTCCAAGGACACGTTCAACCGGTCCAGCCCGGCGGCGCGTAACTCGGCCGCTTGCCGTGCCAGGAGTAACCCGTTCGTGGTCAGGCCGATGTCGCGGATGCCGGGGGTGGCGATGAGCAGCGCGACGAGCTTGTGCAGTTCCTTCCGCATGAGCGGCTCGCCGCCGGTCAGGCGAATCTTGTCGATGCCCAGCGGCGCGGCCACGCGGACGAAGTGCGCCATCTCCTCGAAGCTGAGCAGTTGCGCGCGGTCCAGAAACGTCACGTCTTCCGGCATGCAGTAGACGCACCGCAGGTTGCACCGATCCGTGACCGAGATGCGGAGGTTGTTGTGCGCGCGGCCGAAGGTGTCGAGCAGTGGCGGCGTCATCGCGTCCCCCCATCGAGCCATTCCGCCTTCCCGTCCGAGGCGACATCCTTCTTCCAGATGGGCACCAGTTCCTTCAGCGTGTCGATGGCGAACCGGCAGGCGGCGAAGGCGTCGGCGCGGTGCGGGGTGCTGACGGCCACGGCCACGCTGATCTCGCCGACGCCGAGCCGGCCGAGCCGGTGAACCAGGGCGATGTCGCCGACGGGCCAGCGGGCGCGGGCCTCGGCCTCGATCTCGGCCAGCTTCTTCTCGGCCATCGGCGGGTACGCCTCGTAGTCGAGGAACGCCGTCACCTCGTCGCCGGTCAGGTCGCGGACGGTGCCGAGGAACAGGGCCACCGCCCCGCACCCCGGCCGGCGGACGGCTTCGGTGAGGGCGTGGTAGTCGATGGCCGAATGCGTGAGTGCGAACATGCCGTCTAGCGTAGACGGCACGGGGCGAACGTAGAAGGTGAGTTGCGACGGCGGTTCGGAGTCGCTGCCTGTGCCCCACTTGGTCACTTGTCGTCGATGGCGTCCACGGCGCGGAGTGCGGCGTCCCGCACCACTTCAGCACCCGCCAGTTTCAACTTCTTGAGCGTCGGCAAATATTGTTTCGAGAGTTTGCCGTACGCGGCCAACCGGTTGATGCCCGCAATGAGCAGTTCGTTATCAGTCAGCGTCTGGCCAATAAGCGGCAAGATTTCTTTCCGGCGAACTTCATCTTCACCCGCCCAACGGATCAGCGCGTCGATGGCGTCCAGGCGGCTCTCGGAGATGTTGTTCCCCACACCGGCAAGCAACTTCCGCACTTTGTGTGCATCAGCGTTGTCGGGGTCGATCTGTTCCAGTGCCGACATCAACACCAGCACGGCGGAGTCCTGGCGGCGCGTGGAAACCCCGCCGATTGGGCGGCCAAAGTCGTCGATACACTTCAGCGTCACCGTTTCCGCCTTCAACCGCGAGAGCAAGAGTTTCTTCGCAGGCAGTGCCTTGTCCGCGAGTGCGCCGAGTTCGGCAACTGCCTGAAACTGCCTGCCCCGATCCTTGTCCAGAATGACCACCGACACTTGCTTGTACAAGTCCGCGCGGACCTTCTCCAAGGCCACCAGCGCGGCTTCGCCCACGCGGGGCGAGGTGTCCAGGATGGCGTCGCACAGGGCGGTCGCGGTGGAGGCGGCGGCTTCCCCCTTCCCGCCGAGATCGACGGCGGCCTTCAACCGGACCTTGACATCCTTGTCCTTGAGCTGCGTGACGAGTGCCAAGTACTCCTTCTCGACTTCTTCCGGTTTGGCGTCCGCCGGCGGCTTCTGGCCGTACACGGTGGAGGCGGCCACGAGGCTGAGGACGGTCAGCTTGATTTGCGTACCGAGAGACATCGGTTTTCTCCAGTGGCGGTGCAGAGAGGAGAACGAAGGCGGGATTGTCCGGCAGTTCGGGTATTCTCCCCTCCGGAATCGAATCCGGCAAGAACCATTGGCACCGAATCAAGAATTGTGACGCGATGTCGGTAGAGACTTTTTACCCCCCACTGACGGGCGGGATCACGGCGACCTTGGCTCACAGGCCGAGTTCGGCCGGCGATTTGGCCGACAGAAGTTGCACCGCCATCGCCGTGAGGCCGTCGTCAGGCAACTCCCGTAGGTTCGCCAGTTGTTCTTCCGACAACGGGCCGAACCGCGTGGTCAATTGAGCTTCGAGCATCTCGATTCGCGCGAGCCGCCGACCTTCATCGATCCACTCGTTGACGACGGACGACTGGCGCATGTTCCACCCCTTGAGTGCGTCTGTCCACAGCTGCTTCCGCCCGGCGGCGTCGGCGAACACCCGCGCGAGGCCGGCGACATCCGACCGGAGCGGGGAATCCGGCTCCGCTTCGGCTAGCCGCTTCCACCGCTCGACTATACCCGCGTCGTCGCCGCCGGTCATCAGCGGAATCCAGGGCAGCAGGGCGCGCGGGTGGACACCGGTGTCGATTTTGCCGAGCAGGTCGGCCGCGGATTCGGTCTCCAGGTTCCGCTCGCGGAGGCCGAGGTGCGTCGTCAGCCCGGCGTCGTCCCAACTGTACGTCCGGGACGCATCGCCCTTCCCCGTCAGGTTCACCACCACCCCGCCCAGGTGAAACCGACTGCCGCGTTCGGTGTCCGGCTTCGTTCCCAGCCAGAGGCCGCCAAGGTAGACCAGCACCCGGCCGAACATGAGCGGGTGCGGGTCCAGTTGGAACTCGACGGCCACCGCCCACGGGGTGCCGTTCGTCGCCACGCGATCCACTCGCGCGACCGTGTCGCCGGTGCGGTCGTCACCACCGGGGAACGGGACGTGGCGAGTGTCGAGCCATTCGCGGAAGGCGAACGCGGTCGCTGGTACGCCGAGTGCCCAGCCGAGGAACCCGGCCGGGTCGAGTCGCGCGGTGTACCGGGCCGCTTGGTCGAAGACGTTCTTGGGCATTCTAACCCCCACTGACGGGCGGGATGACGGCGACCTCGGCCCCGGTGGGGATGGCGTCCGCGTCGTCGGCGAAGTCGTGGTTCACGGCGATGCGGCAAACGGACAGCAGCGGTGCGAGGTCGGGATAGCGGGCGAGCAGTGCGGCGCGGAGGTCGGCGACCGTGGCGGTGACCGGCAGATCGAGCGCGACCGTCGGCGTGCCAACGCGGTCGCGGGCGGCGGCGAACAGGTGGACGGTGGTCATTGGCAGTGCCTTTCGGAGCCGGAAGCGTGAGCGACGGTCTTCATCCGCACCTTCCACCGGCTCGGAGGCCGGTGCCACAAGACGGGAAGACCGTTGCTCACGCTTCCGGCTCGGATCAAAGCTAATCCGACACCAGCTTCCGCAGCGGTTTGGCCAGGCGGTCCAGCAGTCCCGGCATCAGGCCGTAGGAGTGGGCGAGGTACTGGATCGGGTGGAAGGCGCGCTTGCCGCTGCCCTCCTGCATCTGCAACCGGCACGGGCCGCATTCGGTCGAGCCGAAGGCCACGTCGGGCTTCAGGAGTTCGTCGAACAGGGGCTGACCCGCCTTCAGCGACCCGGCATACGCCGACGCCAGTAGTCCGTGCGGCCCGGCCATGCCGGAGCAACTGCGGTCGATGGTCGTCACCGTCACGCCGGGGATGAGGGCCAGCAGCTTCGGGCCGGCGGGGGCGTCGGTCATCGCCTTCACATGGCACGGCACATGGTGGCCGAGTTTCAACCGCAGCGGTTCCGGCGTGAAGGCGGTGCGGAGCGTTCCCTGGCCGTGCCACCGCCAAAGCAGGTCGGTCAGCTCGACCGTGTTCTCGGCGACCGACACGGCGTCGGCGGAGTCGAGCAAATCCAGGTAATCCTGCGTCAACGTGAGGGCGGCAGTCGGTTCGGAACAGACCACCGTGAACCCGTCGCGGACCAGTTCGGCCAGCACCCGCACCGTATATTCGGCGCGATCCGTGGCGGCTTCGACATCCCCCTGCGCCAGTGGCGCGACGCCGCTGCCCCGCTGCCGGGGCGGGACGACCACCTGCGCCCCGTGATGCCGCAGGACCGCCACCGCCGCCTCGCCGACGGTCGGGTCGGCGTAGTTGACGAACGTGTCGGCGAAGTACGCCAGTCGGGTTCCGCCGGGGACGTGCGGCGGCATCCGCGTCAGGCCGGCCCGCTTCGCCCGCCGCAAGAAGGTGCGGTGCGTCAGCTTCGGCAGCGTCCGCCGGCGGGACAGGCCGAGCGTCTTCTCCATCAGCCAGCGGAAGCCGGGGCGGCCGAGCAGCAAGTTCGACGCGAACGGGAAGTTGGCGGCGAACGCGGTCAGCCACTCGATGCGGGCCATGAACCAGCGGTCGCGGTCCAGCCCGTGCGTGGCGTGGTGCGCCGCCTTCGCTTCCAGGGCCAACTTCGGGATGTTCACCCGGCTGCGGCATTCGCTCCTGCACATCTTGCAGTTCACGCACAGGTCGGCGATGGCCCGCGCCTCGTCTTCGGCGAGCTGCCCGACGCGGTCGCCGGTCAGGTGGCGAAGCAGCCCGGCCTTCGCGCGCGGGCTACTCGCCTCGGTGCCGTGAACGTGGAACATCGGGCACATGCGGGTCGGCGCGGATCGGCTCCGACAGTCGCCGCACCCGTTGCACCGCGCCGCCTCCGCCGCCGGCGACGATTCGCCCCACACCAAGAGCGGCGTCCGTCCCGTTGCTCCCGCGCTTTCCTCCGTGTCGCGGCGAACCGGGTCCGCCTCCGCTTCGGTTTCGCGGAACGGCCACGCCGGGCGGCTGGGGTCCGGGCCGACGATCTTGCCGGGGTTCAGGATGCCGGTCGGGTCGAACACTTGCTTCAGTTCGCGGAACACGCCGGCCACGGCGTCGCCGAACTGCTTCCGCACCCACGGCGTGCGGGCCAAGCCGGTGCCGTGCTGCCCGCTGACGCTTCCGCCCAGCGCGACGGCCAGCGTGTGCATCTGCTCGGCCACGGCCCACATCCGCCGGCGATCCTCCGGGTCGGCCAAATCGACGAGCGGGCGGGCGTGGACGACGCCGGCCAGGACGTGGACCAGGAACGACCCGGACAGGTCGTTCCGCCGCAGGATTTCGTTCGCCCCGGACACGAACCGCACCAGCTCCTCGCCGGGCACGGCCACGTCCTCGACGAACGCCGTCGGCCGCGCGCGGGCAGCCCCGGCGTACAGCCCGGACGCCGCCGCCGAGCGGAACCCCCGCACCGCTGACACGCCACTGTCAGTCGCGGTCGGGTCGGCCAGCGGCGAGAGCGGGAAGGCGGCGCGAATGCGGGCGAAGGCGACTTCGGCGACGGCCAGCGCGGCGGCCGGGGTGTCGGCCTCGAAGCCCGCGACCAGCACGGCGGCTACGGTCGGCGGCACGGCGACCGGCGACCGCGCCAGCGCCGTCCGCGATAGGGACAGCAGCCGCTGGTCGAGCAAGTCGCACGACACGACCCCGTCGGCGGCGCGCAGCGTGAGGCCGGCGCGGAGGGCGTCGGCCAGCGTGTCGAAGGCGGCCACGAACGCGGCCGACCCGCCGGGCAACGGGATCGACTTCAGCGTGGCCGATGTGACGATGCCCAGCGTGCCTTCGCTGCCGACGAGCAACTTGGCGAGGTCGAGGCCGGCGGCGGTGGACACGTCGTGGAGCTGGTAGCCGCAGCGGGTGAACTCGGTGGCCGGGCGGGTGAGCTGCAACAGTTCGCGGTGGGCGGCGAGCAGGCCGGCGGTTTGCGAGCGAATTTCGGTCGTCCGCATTCCGGCGTCGGCGAGCGGCTCCGGCGGGCTGCGCAGGTCCGCCACTTCGCCGTTGTCCCACACCACCCGCAGGCCGAGCAGGTGGTCGCGGGTGTACCCGTGGCGGAACAGATTCGCGCCGCTGGCGTTGTTCGCCACCGCGCCGCCGATGGTGCAGGTGTCGGCGTTGCTGAAGTCCGGAGCGAACCGCCGGCCGAGCGGCTCGAGCGCGGCGTTCACCTCGCGCGGGGTGACGCCGACTTCGGCGCGGATGAAGTCCGGCGCGACTTGGAGAATGGAGCGGAAGCCGGTCGTGAGATCGACCACGAGGCCGGGACCGAGGCTCTCGCCGGCCAACCCGGTGCCCGCCCCGCGCGGCTGGAGGGGGACACTGCGTTCGTGGGCGTACCGGACGAGCGTGAGGAGGTCGGCCTCGTCGGCGGGAGTCGCCACGCCGAACGGCACCACCTGGAACGGGCTGGCATCGGTGGCGTACAGGCCCCGCGTCGACTCGTCGAACCGCAGCGATCCGCGGAACTCGCCGCGGAGGTCATCTTGAAGTTGCTGCGGGGAGCGCATGGGGTTTCCGGCATGGGCTGGTTCCGCTCCCTGCGGTCGCGGCGACGAGAGGTCTTGTCGTCGCCGCGACCGCAGGGAGCGCGACCGCGTTGTCGGTCACTTCCCGCCGTACACCAGGGCCAGCAGTTCGCCGCGGGTCATCGGATTCGTCTTGAACAGCCCGCGCATGGCGCTCGTCACGGTGGTGGCTCCGGACTTCTTCACGCCCCGGATGGTCATGCACAGGTGCGACGCTTCCAGGATCACGCCGACGCCGCGCGGCCGCAACTCGCTCATCACCAGTTCGGCGATCTCCTCCGTCATCCGCTCCTGCACCTGCGGCCGCTTGGCCACGGCGTCCACGACGCGGGCCAGCTTGCTCAGGCCGACCACCTTGCCGGCCGGCAAGTACGCGATGTGCGCCTTGCCGAGGAACGGCACCAGGTGGTGTTCGCAGCAACTGGCGAACTCGATGTCCTTCACCAGCACCATTTCGTCGTGCTGCTGAGTGAAGGTCTTCTGTAAGTGCGTGCGGGGGTCGAGGTGCAGGCCGGCGAACACCTCGGCGTACATGCGGGCGACGCGGGCCGGCGTCTCCCGCAACCCCTCGCGGTCGGGGTCTTCGCCCACGGCGAGCAGGATTTCCCGCACCGCCCGCTCGATGCGGGCGTGGTCCACTGGGCCAGCGGGTTTGGCGGTCGCCGGTTCGTCGTCCTCGTCGGCACACTGGCAGGCGAGACCGACGGCGCGGGCCATCAGGTGAGCGGGGACGGACGGGGAGGCGTGGCCGTTCAGGCCGTTGAGGGAGGGAGTGTTCACGAGCGGACTCCGAAGTCGGCGGAGGACAAGCCGTCGAGATTGATAGGCGCGCCGCCGCGGGAGTGGGCGACTGCCACCGCCATTCTACACCGAAACCGCCGCCCGGTGATGGCCCGCAACCGCCGACAGGCATTGACTAGCCGAGACCTCACACCGGGAAACTTCGTCACGCGACACGTCTGGTCACTCGTCGGGATGGTAGTCGCCACCGGGGCGCTCTCGGCGACGGAGCCGAATTTGGCCGTCACGCTGCGAGGGTCGCTGGACGCCACCGTCGGTCAGAAGTTGACGCTCCGCGTGACGGCCGAGCCGGCCGGCAGCTCGGTGGCCGTCCACGACGCCCCGCGCGGCCTGGAGCTGGTCGGCGAATCGCTGGTCTGGACGCCGACCGAGGCGCAGGTGGGCACGCACACCGTCGCCCTGAAGGTGTCGGCCGGGGACGACGACGAGAAAATCGGCGAGTGGACCGTTGTCCACCCGCCGTCGGTGCGGGTGACCGGCATCGGGACGATGACGGCCGTGGCCGACGACGGCAAGACGGCCGTGGTGCTGAGCGTGGACCGACCGCCGAACGGCGGGGACGGCACCTGGAAACTCACCCTCGCGGACCTGACGACCATGAAGGTTCTCGGCGCGAGCGAGGTGGCCGTCAACGGCCGGGCCGTCGCCGTCGATGCGCACCACGCCTACCTCGCCGTCGCCGGAGAAGTGGTCGCGCTGCGCAAGAAGGACATGACGGTCGCCAAACGGTTGCCAGTCCTCGGCCAGCCGGCGGTTCTCGCGGCGGTGGCGAACCGGTGGCTGTTCGTCGGCACCGACGCGGGCAAGACGCAGGTGTTCGCCGTGCCGGACGGTCGTGCGTGAAGCGCACTGACCCCGGCCGAGTCGGCCGCCGTCGGGCTGGGCATTCACCTGAGCGGCAAGGGTGAGTCCTGCACCCGACTGGTGCCGCAGCGGACGGCCGGCGGGTGGCTGTACGACGGCGTCGAATACGATCCCACCTTCGCCAAGGCGCGGGGCGTCTTCATGCCGCGCAACGTGGCCCACTTCCAGGGAGTGAATGGCATCGTGTGGATCGGGCCGGGGAACACCCAAGACCAGTATGGGTACGGCTATCCGAACCCGCACGGCGGGGCCTCACTGCTCCCGCCGTGGCTCGGCGCGTGGGGGACGACGGTGACCCAGCCCGGCCACATCACGCACAACAAGCGGGCCGTCCAGGTGCCGGTGGAACAGCCGAACCCGTCCGGCAGCGGGTAAACGGCGACGGCGGTGCTGCCGGATCGCCCGGCCGTCGCGTCCCTCCGCTACCGCAGCGTCCAGACCGACGACGGGCAGGCCACCAGGATGCGGGTCGAACTCGTGTACCACGACCTCGCCGGCCTGACCGCCGCGCGCCGGCAACCGCTGCTCGACGAGTCGTTCCCGCCGAGCACGTTCAACTACATGGGCGTTCAGCCGAAACTGGAGGCCCGCGCCGGCGTGCTGCTGTGCCTGTTCGCGGATCGGCTGCTGGCCGTGTCGACGCCCAAGTTGCCCGCGAAGCAGGTGCCGCCGGTGCCGCATTTTGAAGGGGTGGCGTCGCCGCTCCTCCTCGCCGACAAGGACGTGACCGCCAAGCTGCCGCCGGTGAAGGGCTCGACGGCGCTGGCCGGGTACGACACCAACACCGTCCTGCGCGGGGTGTCCGTCGAAGGCGACACCGTCACGTTGAAAGTCGAGCCGCTCCGCGAGCGGCTGTCGGAGGCGCTCGTGACCGTCCCGGCCAACCTGCGGCAGCCGAACACCGGCCTCCCGCGGTCGCCCGACGAGGCGCTCGCCGACTACTTGAAACTCTCCGCGCCGGCGTTCGAGCGGTGGGCCGGCCGCAAACCGACCGGCATTCCCGTCTGGATGAGCGTGGACGTGGTCGCCCGCGACAAGAACGCCGACCGCGCGGACGGCCAGATCGGGGTACTCGTGGACGTGCCGGCCGCCCCGGTGCTGGCCAAGGCGAAGGCTCAGTACGAGGAGGCGCTGCTGCGAAGCCGCCCGGTCGTCCCGGCCGACCCCCGCATCCCGGAGTTGCTCCGCTCCCAGGAGGACTACGAGAAGCGGATGACCGAACTGGAGAAGCGGCTGGAGGAGTCGAACGCCAAACTCGACCGCCTGCGGAAGGTGCTGGAGCCTAAGAAGGAGTGACGCTACCCGTCGCGGCGCGTTTGCCACAGCACCACCGCGACGGCGGCCGTCAGCAGCAAGTACGCGGCGGTGTGCGTGCCGTAGGTCAGGGCCAAGTCCTGCGCCCGCCCGCCGAGCAGGCTCGGCACCAGCGTCAGCACCGTGACGGCGTAAAGGGCGAGCAGCACGAACGCCCGCGTCCGCGTGCCGCTCGGCCGCGCCGCCCACAGGCCGACGACCGCCGCCACGGGCAGGATCAGCGCCGTGCCGTGGTGCTTCCAGGTCCGCTCGCTGAACAGCAGCATCCCCAGCACGATCAGCCCGCACTCGGCGGCCATCGCCAGCCCGGCGCGGGTGCGGGTGGCGTCGGTTCGGCACAGCAGCAGGATCATCAGCACGAACGCCGCCTGGCACCCTTGCACCACCCGCTTCGCCCCGGTCGGCCCGATGTCGGCCAGGTTGTGGTACTCCTTCGGCCGCATCCGCCCGTCATCCTCGTCGTAGTCCACGTCCGACGGCTCGTGCGTGAGCAGTCGGTTCACCACGCCGGGGATCGACTGGTTGGCGTGTACGCTGGTGATTCGCCCGTCGAGCAGGAACGGTTTCACCATCCCGTCGAACCAGCTTTCCAGCAGCGTGAGATTCTCCGCCCATCCGGACGGCTGCGGATGGACATGCGAGGTCCGCGCGCCCAGCACCGCCGCCGGCACCGCGAACAGGAACAGGAACAGCCCGACGAGCGCGCCGAGGAGGAGTTTGCCGCCGCCGCGCCAGAACGCGCCGAGCCGATTGGCGAACCGCGACCGCGAGGGAGCGGCATCTTCCGACGGGATGCCACTTCCTTGCGGTCGCGGCTCGCTTGTACGGGTCACGGCCCGCACCGCCTTCCAGCCGAAGTACGGCAGGAACAGTGCCGGCGTCACCTTGCACGCGACGGCCAAGCCGAGGGCCAGCCCGGCCGCGAAGTCCCACCCTCGGCGGAACAGCTCCAAACAGGCCAGCACCAGAAACGCGATGAAGATGTTCACGTTGCCGTGGTTCAGGTCGCCCAGCAGCGGGTGAACGGCGAGGACGACGGCCAGCGCCTTGAGGGGTTCCGGCAGCGGGCCGCACAGGCGGAAGACCCAGACCACCATGACGACCGTCATGCCGGCCTTCAGCAGCAGCCACAGCACGCCGCCCGTCACCGGCGGCAGCTCGGTGAACGGCCACAGCACCATCGCCATGATCGGCGGGTTCGGGTAGTTGTGCTTGACGTAGATGTTCTCGCCCCGCTCCAGCGCTTGGATCTGCGGCCGCCAGCGGAGCAGCGCCGTTCGCGTCAGCGTCCCGTCCCGGCTGGGCGTGACCGCCTTGTCCGCGTACCGGGCGGCGGTGAACGCCAGCACGAGCAGCGCGGCGGCGGCGAGCGCGATCCGCCACGGGCCGGGGCGGCGGAGGTAGGCGGCGGCGATCCGATCCGGCACGGCCAGCAGGCGGGCGAACATGAAGGCGGGCGCTCGGAGTGACGGGAGGGCCGACGGAGTGTTGTAGTCGCCCACCCGAACCGCGAACAAGGGCACCCTCGGGCAGCGCCGCGGTTGGGGTATCACTCGCGCCAACGGGTCGGCTACAATGCCACTTCTCATCGGCGGTGGCACCCATAGGAAAGCGGGCATGGATCGCGCGCGCACCCTGTACGTCGTGGCGGACGACTTCGGCATCGGCCCGGAGACGACCCGCGGCATTCTGACCGTCGCCGAGGCCGGCCGGCTCACCGCCACCGTACTGCTGGTGAACACCCCCTACACCGAGGACGCGGTGCGCGAGTGGGACCGCGCCGGCCGCCCGATGGCCGTCGGCTGGCACCCCAACCTGACCCTCGACACGCCCGTCCTGCCGCCGGAAGAAGTGCCCACGCTCGTCGGCCCCGACGGGCGGTTCCACAAGCTCGGCAAGTTCCTGAAAAAAGCGATGTTCGGCCGGCTGGACCGATGCGAACTCGCGGCGGAGTTGGCCGCGCAGCACCGGCGGTTCGTCGATCTGATCGGCCACCCGCCGCTGATGGTGAACAGCCACCAGCACGTTTCCATCTTCCCCCCGGTCGGCCGCGTGCTGCTCGATTTGCTGGACAAACAGCCCGGCCCGAAGCCGTATGTGCGGCGCGTGCGCGAGCAGAAACGTCTGCTGCTGCGCATCCCCGGCGCGCGGATCAAGCGGGGCGTGCTGAGCTTCTTCGGCAAGCGGCACGCGCGGCGGAGCGCGGCGCGGGGCTTTCCCGGCGCGGACTGGCTGATCGGCGTCACCGACCCGCCCTGCACCACCGACGACCGCTTCTGGACCCGCTGGATTTCCCGCGCGAACGGCGACGCGGTGGAACTCGGCTGCCATCCCGGTTACGCGGACGAAACGCTGCTGGTCCGCGACGTGCCCGGCAAACCGCACGACCTCGCCCGCCGGGTGAACGAACTGACCATGATGCTCCGCGACGACTTCCCGGATGCGGTGGACGCCGCCGGCTTCCGCCTCGCCTCGCCGAGTGTGTTCGAGGCGCGGGAGTTGGTGAAGGCGGCGGCGTGAGGGTCGTGAGTTCCCCCGCCGTCCCACCTCGCCCGGCGGGGAAAGGTGGGACGCGGTTGGGTGTGATGCTCTTGTCGTCACGCCGGCGGGTGCGTCAACCGTTCGATCTCCGCCATTAGGTTCCGCCGCGCCGACTCCTCACCTTCCTCGAACATCACCGCCGTGCGGTAAATCCGCTCTCGCTTCAGAAATCCTTCCAGTACCGCCCGCCGGCCAACGCGGTACTGGTTCTCTGGCACCCACCCGTACTCCCGTCGGATGTCGGCGGCGTACCGGGCGTACCGCGCCTCTGCCGCGCCGAGGATGGCGAGGTCGGCATCCAGAAACGCGGCGTCCGGGGTGTCCGGCATATCGGCGGTGTGCTTGGTAGCGAGGATGAGCGTCCGCACGGCCGCCCGCGTCGAAGCGGCAATTCCCCAACTCTTCAAGTCCGCTTCGGCCCAGTCCGCGCTGCGCTCCTCGTTGTCGGTCGCCTTCGGGTCGTACACCGCGTCGTGATACCAGACCGCGAACTGGACCGCCGGCATGTCCGCGATGACGCCCGTCAGCCGGCCGACGACGCGAAACATCTCGCCGAGGTGTTCGAGCGTGTGGTAGTGCCGGTGCGGTCCGGAGTACGCCGCGACAAGCCGGTCGAACGGGGCGTAGGCGTCCGCCACCGGCACGCCGAACTCGCCGAGCAATCGCACCCACTGCCCTTGCATCGCCGTCAGCCGTTCCGGGGAAATCATCGTCATTCTCCGTGGGTCACGCGAACCTTCCTGACCGGTCGCGGTCTGTTGAGGCAACCGGGCGAATCGCCTCGTTAGCCCGCCGCGCGAGCAAGGGCCAAACCGCCGTGGCGGACAACCGCAAACGGTGGCACCGCCACGGCCAACGGCCCTTGCTCGCGCAGCGGGCTAACACGAACACCCGCGCGAACGCCTTCGCAGCTTGCCCGGCTTCCCATTCCGCGACGGAGGGCCACCCCATGCGTGCTTTTCTTCCCGCCTTTCTCGGCGTCGCGCGCAAGATTCCCTTCCCCAACGGTATTACTCCCACATGAGCCGAACGCGATCTCGCCCGCTGGAGACGATGGCCGCCGCCGACACTCTCGGCGACGAAGACGGACAAGACCCGAAGCGGGACCACGACCGCCGCACCTGGGACGAACGCAAGAAAGGGGGCCGCAAGGCCCAGCAGCTCTGCGAGCAGGTGGCCGACGCCCTGCGGACGATTCTGGCCGGACTGGCCGACGAGGTGCTCCAGAACTTGACGGTGTCGACGGTCGCACCGGCCCCGCACACGGGCCGACTGCTGGTGACAGTCGCCGGACCCGCGCCGGCAGACGCCACCGACCGCCCCGCCGTCATCGACGTTCTGGCCGCACTCTCCAAGGCCGCCGGCCGCATCCGCTCCGAAGTGGCGACGTACATCCACCGCCGGTACGCACCGGAGTTGACGTTCGCCGTGGTCTGACCACCCCACCCAACGAACCGCCTTGGCACACGCCAAGGCGGTTCTTTTTCGCGCCTGCG
Source organism: Fimbriiglobus sp. (assembly GCA_043745295.1). GTDB lineage: Bacteria > Planctomycetota > Planctomycetia > Gemmatales > Gemmataceae > JALHQU01. The sequence goes on from JAYTTN010000702.1 coordinate 36,740, forward strand.
GATCCGACTCGGGGGCGGGCCGGATCGCGTTCGACAAGCTGGAACGGTCTCGTATCCTACCCGGTGGAGGGCCGTCGAATGAGCGTCATTGCACCGCCACTGGAAGACCTGATCGTCTATCCCGACTCGGACGGGCAACCGATGGCCGAGAACACCGTCCAGTACGAGTGGATCGTCCGCATCAAGGGGAACCTGGACGCGGTGTTCCGCGACCGGCCGGACGTGTTCGTCGCCGGCGACAACCTGATCTACCCGGTGAAGGGGCGGAACGACATCCGCGCCGCGCCGGACGTGTACGTGGCGTTCGGCCGGCCGAAGGGCGACCGCGGCAGCTTCCAGGTGTGGAAAGAGGGCGGCGTCTTCCCGCAGGTGGTGTTCGAGGTGCTGTCGCCGGGCAACCGCGCCGGCGAAATGGAGCGGAAGCGGACCTTCTACCGCGTCTACGGGGCGGAGGAGTATTACGTCTACGACCCGGACACCGACACCACGACCGGCTGCACCCGCACCGGCAACTCGTTCACCGACATCCCGGCGCTGAACGGCTGGATCAGTCCCCGGCTGGGCGTGCGGTTCGACACCTCCGGATCGGAGTTGCAACTCTTCCGGCCCGACGGCACGCCGTTCCTCACGTTCGACGAACTGGACCTGGCACGAATCGAGAGCGAGCGGGAGGCCACGCAAGCGCGCATCCGGGCCGACGCGGAACGGATGCGGGCGGATGGCGAACGGTCACGGGCCGATGCGGAGCGGTCGCGGGCGGAATCCGAGAAGCAGCGGGCCGAGTCCGAGCAGCAGCGTGCCGAATCCGAGAAGCAGCGGGCTGAGATGGAGAAGACGCGAGCCGATGATGCCGTGGCCGTTGCCGCACGGATGGCCGCGAAGTTGCGCCAACTCGGCATCGACCCCGCCACCCTGAGCAACACCCTGCCATGATCGCCCCGCTGCTCACCCTCCTGTTCGCCGCCGGCGCCTGTGCCGGCAGCCTGTACCTCAGCCTCGGCTTGGGGCTGAAGGCGTGCCCGCTCTGCTTCTACCAGCGGACGTTCGCGTTCGCGCTGGTGGCGGTGCTGGCCGTCGGGCTGTCGATGGGGATGGAGGGGAAGTTGAACCTGCTCGCGCTGCCCCTCGCACTCGGCGGACTAGGCGTGGCCGCGTTCCACGTCTACCTCGTCACGACCGGCAAACTCGAATGTCCGGTGGGGATCGGCGGCCTCGGCACGGCCCCGCACCAAGCCCTCGCGGCGTTCGTGCTAGTGCTGCTGCCAATCCTTTACGGGCTGTTCGTGGAATCGCCGGGTGAGTGTCTGAAACCGCTGCCGCTGCTGGTGGCGCTGGCGGCCGGCGGGTCGGCGGTGTACGGGTCGATCTCGGCGAACCCGCCGGCGATGAAGGCCACCGCGCCGCTGGGCGACGGCGAGAAACTGGAGACGTGCCGGGTGCCGTTCGCGGGGTGAGCGTCAGCGGCGATTGTTCGACACGAAGAAGATGCTCGCCCCGCCGCCGGGGATGAGGAAGTACGAGACGACGAGCCAATCGGTGAACCAGATACGACGATCCGCGCCGCGCGACTCGCCCAGTTCCCAGGCGTGTTCCGTCAGCTCGCGGTTCACCCATTCGACGTGCGCGGCCAACTGCCGCTGCTCGGGCAGCGTCAGGGTGACGTAGATGTCTGCGAGCCGGTCGAGCGCCCGCTGTTTCCAGGTCACGAACATTTCGTCAGCCTCCGCAGGCGGTCCATCACTTGCTCGATGGTATAGCTCGGCTCGTCCCGCCGGATGCGGTCGAGTTCCTCGTCAGTCGGCATCTCCTCGCCGGTGGCGGCGCGGTACCGCTCGGCGAGGTCATCGACGGGCAGCCGGCCGACGAGGTGGTCGCCGACGACCTGGACCTGAATGGTGCCGCCGCCGCCGGCCTTCAACTGCTCCCACGTTTTCGCATCGACGGTCACGGTGTTCACGGGCGATCCTCCTCGGGGTGCATCCGAATCATTCTAACCGGCCGCACTCACAGCCACAACTTGACGAGCGCCCGCAGCTTCTCCGGCATCTTCTTCTCCAGCACCCGCAGCACCTCCGTCGGGTGGTAGCGGGTGCTGAAGTGGCCGGCGATGACGAGTTCGTTCTTGAACCGGTCCTGCCGCTCGACGAAGTCGTCCAGGTGCATGTGGCCGAACTTGTGGATCTTGTCCCGCCGGTGCGCGGCGCGGATGAAGCTGAGTTCGGTGATGAGAATCTTCGCGTCGAACGCCGCCGGACAGGCGTCCAACCCGGCCGGCGACGTGTCCCCGGTGTACGCCACCAGCGGCAGCCGCACGCTCCGGGTGATCTCGACGCCGGCGAACTTCAGCTCCTTGATCTTCTCGCCCGGCAGCCCGACGTACTCGTCCTTCAACTTGTGCCGCCGCTCCCACACCACGAACCCCCGGCTGGGCACCGTGTGCGCGGTGTCCCAGACGGTGACGACGTGTTCCCGCGACAACTCGATCTCCTGCCCGGCCTCGACGCCGATCAGGTTGCACGGCTGCCGGCCGCGGTCGAGCCGCTGGAACACCAGGAGCAGCCGCTTCACGTCCTCGACGTTCTCCACCGGGACGTACACGGTCGGCGGCTCCATCTTCATCATCCGCCGGCGGGCGACGTACACCGGCAGGGCGGCGATGTGATCGAGGTGGGCGTGCGAAATGAACCAGTTCGGCGTGCCCATGAAGTCCCACGGCTGCGCGCCGAGGTCGAACCCGACTTTCAGTTCCGGGATTCGCCAGTAGCTCTGCACGGCCGCGCGGCTCCACCCCTCGATGGTGAGGCCGCCGTGGACGTGCGTCAGGTACGGGCAGTTATCGACGGGGCGGTCGGTCATGGGAATCCAGGAACTGTTGCGATGGCACGACGACCAGGGGCTTCCGCCCCCGGCTACGGCCGACGGCCCCTCCGGGGCGAAAATCCGGCGTCTGCGCCGGTACCGGAGTTCTTGGTCTTCGCCGCGGAGCGGCCGTCGGCTGTAGCCAGGGGCGGAAGCCCCTGGATCGTTCGGCTACTTCTTCTTCTCGAAATCCCCGGCCTGGATGACGATCAGCCCGCCCGGCTTCACATGCTTCTCGAACGCCTTCTGGATGTCGCCGGGTTGCAGCGCCTCGATCTTCTTCTCCAACTCGGTGTCGTACAGCATGGTCCGGCCGGCGAAGGCCGCGCGGTTGAGCTGCCCGGCCAGTGCGCCGTCGTTGGTCAGCCCCTGCTTGCGGGTCTGTACGATGGTCTTCTTGGCCTGCTCCAGTTCGGACCCGCTGACGCCGTCCTTGACGAACTTCGACACCTCGGCGGCGATGAGGGTGTCCACCTTGCCCATGTTCGCCGGGTTGGTGATGGCGGTGATGCTGAACCGCCCCGCGTCGTCCAGGTAGCCGGCGGCGAACCGCGACGAGACGCCGTAGCTCAGCCCCTCCTCGCCCCGCACCTTCACGCTCAGCCGCGAGGCCAGCGGCGCGACGCCGAGGATGTAGTTGCCGACCTGCAGGGCGGCGTAGTCCGGGTCGGTGTCCTTCACCGCCACCGGGATGCCGGCCGCGTACACGGCGTTCGCCTTGTCCGGCGTGTTGATCTTCTCGACGCCGCCCTTCACGGTGAACGCCTTGCCGTCGATCCGCCGGTACGGCGTCTTCGTCTCCCACCCGGCGAGCAGGTCGGCGAACCCCTTCTTCGCGGCGTCCGCGTCGAAGTCGCCGACGATGGCCAGTTGCCCGAACTTGCCGCCCAGTTGGGCCTCGTAGATCTCCTTCACCTGCGCGACGGTGATGCCCTTCAGCCGGTCGATCCCTTCCTCAAAGGTGGTCGTGTACCGCACGTCGTCGGCCGGGTACGGGGCCAACTTCCGCTCGAGCGCGTTCGTCGCCAGCGCCTGCGGGTCGGTCTTGGCCTGGTTCAGCCCTTCCAGCGCCTCCCGCTTGACGATCTCGAACTCCTTCTCCGGGAAGGTCGGCTCGCGGAGGACTTCCTTCAGGACGGCCAGCACCGCCGGCAGGTTCGCCCGCTTGGTCTGGATGCCCACCCGCAGCGTGCCGGGCACGGTGGTAATATTCACGGTCGCGGCCAGCTTGTCGAACGCCTCCTTGATCTGCTCGCGGGTCTTCGATTTCGTCCCCTTCAGCAGCATGCCGCCGATCAGTTCGGCGGCGTCGCCCTTGCCCTTCAGGGAGTCCAGCGAGCCGAAGTGCAGTTGCAGGCTCAGGTTCACCGTCTCGCCGCGGGTCTTCTTGGTCAGGAACGCCGTCTGCACCCCGCCGAGGTCGCCGCGGACCACCCGCTTTTCGACGTTCTCCGGGGTCGGGTCGAACACTTCGCCGGCAGCCACCGCCTCCCGCCCGGTGTACCCGGCCAGCAGCTTCGCCAGGTCCGGGGCTTGCGGCACCTGGGCACGCTCCGCCTGCTTCGTCGGGATGAACATGCCGACGGTGCGGTTGGACCGGATCAGGTACTTGGCCGCCGCCTTGTTCACGTCCTCCTCGGTCACTTTCTCCAGCCGGTCGCGGTGGACGAAGAACAGCCGCCAGTCGCCGCACCCGGCCCAGTCCGAGATGCCGATGGCGAACAGTTGGCTGTTGGCCAGCGTCCGCTCCCGTTGCTGCAGGATTTCCCGCTTGGCCCGCTCGACTTCGTCCTTCGTCAGCGGGTCTTTGCCGAGGTTCTCCATCACCTGGATGAGCGTGTCGCGGGCCGCTTCGGTGTCCTCCGGCTTGGTGACGGCGAACACCGTCAGCGTGCCGGGGTCGAAGCAGTTGCGGGCGAACGCCTGCGCGGCGACGGCCTTCTTCGACTCGACGAGCGCCTTGTACAGCCGGCCGGTCGGCTCGACGGTCAGCACGCGGGCCAGCACCTCGCACGCGGCGTAATCCGGGTGCGCCGCGGCCGGGATGTGGTACACGGCCCCGGCCGCGCCGGTGCTGCCGACCCGCCGCAGGGTGACGATCCGCTCGCCGTCCTGCGCCGGCTCCTCGGTGTACGTGGCCGGGACCGGCTCGGCCGGCGGGACGAGCGGCCCGAAGTGCTTGCCGACCAGCTCCAGCGCCTTCGCCTCGTCGAACTTGCCGGCGATGGTGAGCAGCGCGTTATCGGGGCGGTAGTACTTCTTGTAGAAGGCTTTCAGGTTGTCGATCGGCACCCGCTCGATGTCCGTCTTGTTGCCGATGGTGGACTTGCCGTAGTTGTGCCACGCGAACGCGGCCGTCTGCATCCGCTGGTACAGGACGCCGACCGGGTTGTTCTCGCCCCGCTCGAACTCGCTCCGCACCACCGTAAACTCCTTCTCCAGGTCTTCCTTCCGGACGAAGCTGTTCACCATGCGGTCGGCTTCCAGTTCGATGCCGAACTCCAGGTTGTCGTCGGTGGCGGCCATCGTCTCGAAGTAGTTGGTGCGGTCCACCGCCGTGGTGCCGTTGAAGTTGGCGGCGTGCTCGTCCAGCGCCTTGGGCACGTTCGGGAACTTCGGGCAGCCCTTGAACACCATGTGTTCGAGCAGGTGGGCCATGCCCGTCTCGCCGTACCCCTCGTGCCGGCTGCCGACGAAGATGGTGGCGTTGACCGTCACCTTCGGCTGGCTGGCGTCGGGCAGCAGGATCACCCGCAGGCCGTTCTTCAGCTTGTACTCGGTGACGCCCTCGACGGTGACGACCTTGCTGAAGCCGGCGGGCAGCTTCGCCTCGACCGGCTTGGGCGGCTGGGCGGCCGCCGACGCGGCGACCCCCAGGAGCAGTGCGAACGCGACGCGCATGGGAAACTCTCCGGAAGCCCCGCCCTCGGTGTCGGGCGACACCGGGCAGTGTGAGCGGGAACGGGTATCGTCGGGATGACGGACGGGGAAATCAAGTGGGGCAACTAACCCCTCGTCGCAGCGAGCTTGCGAGCCGGCAACCGTGATGAGTTCCGGCTGTGACTGGGCCACGGCCGAGGGGCGCGGTCGGTGATTTTGTATATGAGTGTATATGCGTTCCGTTTTTGGGTTTGTCAAGTAATTCCGCGCGGAATTCGGGAAATACTCTCCGCCCGCCCGGCATGCCTTCCAAACTCGCGTTGCCAGCGGCCGAGATTCCCGTCACCCTGTCGCCCATGATCCGCTTCGCTTCCACCGATGACGTGACCGTCTCCGATTCCACCTGGCAGATCGGATCGCCCGTCGTCACGCTCCGCGCCCCTGGGTCGTTCGTCGCCGGATGGTATCGCGTTCGCCTTCGCCTTCTCACGCCCGACACCCCCGCCATTCGCAAACGGTTGGAACTGACGTTCGACACGTCCGCCGAGGTCGAAGTCCGAAGCTGGAACGAGCGACTGTCCGACACGCTGATGATCCACCTCAAGGAGCCGGCCGGCGAACTACTACTGAAACTGGTGCAATGCACCGGCACCGTCCGCGTCGGGCGGTTCACCGTGAAGCGGGTGCCGAAGGCGGCGGTGGCGATGGCGGCGGTGCGGGAGAAGCTCCGGCTGGTGTCGGCGTACCAGTGCCTGCGACCGGTGCTGTGGCGCGGGGCGGGGATGGTGGCGCGGGGGCAGTTCCGCACGCTCGGTCGCAAGCTGTTCAAGGGACTGGCCGACGGCAAGGTGATGCGGCCGGAGGCGTACCGGGCGAACGAGGCTGACGCCGCGTGGTGGCGGACGCACACGCTCTCGGCCGAGGCCGCCGGGCCGATCCGCGCCGCGTGCGACGCGATGCCAAATCCGGAACCGATTGCGGTGATGATCCCGGTGGCCGACGGGGAAGCCGAGTACGCGCGACTGGCGGCCGAATCGGTGCGCCGACAGTTGTACCCGCACTGGGAGCTGTTCGTGGTGAGCAGTGGCGAACCGGTGGAGTTGGGCGAGTGGGCCGCGACCGACGAGCGCGTGACACGGTCGAGTATTGTCGGAGCCGGAAGCGTCAGCGACGGGGAATTCGCATTGGCAAAGGTGCGGGCGCTGTGCCGCAGCGAGCGGGTGCTGGTGCTGCCGCCGACGATGGAACTGGCGGAGGACGCGCTGTATCGAGTGGTGACGGAAGAAAGCCTCACCCGGCAGCCTGCGGCTGCCACCCTCTCCGTCCCGGAGAGGGTTAATGGTGGCTTGTCGATCCGCGTCGCCGATTCGAGCTTCCCGCCGCGATACCCCCTTGAACACCCCCTCTCCGGGACGGAGAGGGGGTCGGGGGGTGAGGTTCTCGGCCCGCCACTCGCCTTTCGGCTGCCCACGCGCACTGCCGCCGCCACCCGCGACCTCACCCTCACCGCCGAACTGAACGGCATCAACGGGTACGACGCCGTCGTGTTCGCATTGCTGAAGGGCCTTCCCGATTGCGGCTTCCGCCTGCTCCGCCCGCCGTCGGTGAAGGTCCGCGACGACCTGCTCCCGCCGCACCTGCGACCCGTCGTCCGGCCGCGAACGTCGTCCGATTGGCAACTGGTCGTGTTCCCGCCGTTCGCGCTGGACAAGTTCCCCATCGACCGCCGCACGGTGGTCTACACCATGTGGGAGACGGACGAACTGCTGCCGAAGTGGGTGCGGACGCTGAACCGCGCCGCGCGGGTGGTGGTGCCGAGCAAGTGGGGCGCGGAGTGCTTCCGCGCGTGCGGGGTGACGGTGCCGATTTCGGTGGTGCCGCTGGGGTACGATCCGGACGTGTATTCTTGCGAGCCGCGACCGCAAGGGAGTGGCAATTCGATTTGTACCTTCGGCACGGCGGGGGCGCTCGCGGCCGGCGGGATGCGGAAGAATGCCCAGCACCTCATCGACCTGTTTCGGCAGGCGTTTCCAATGGAAACCGACGTGCGGCTGCGGGTGAAACTGAGTCCGACTTCGCCCGCGATCGGGAGCTACGCCGACCCGCGCATCGACGTGCTTCGCGCCAGCTTGCCGCACCGCGAACTGGCCGACTGGTATCGCTCCCTGACCGCTTACGTCAACGGCTCCTTCGGCGAGGGCTTCGGCCTGCATTTGATCGAAGCGATGGCGTGCGGCCGGCCGCTCATCACGCCGAACGTCACGGGCCTGACCGAGTTCTTCACGCCCGACTGCGGGTACGTCGTCGGCAGCAAGCCGGTGCCGGTGAAGAACGACATCTACCAGGGAAGCTGGCATCGGCCGTGTAACGATGGCATCATTGCTGCGATGCGGCGTGTGTATACAGATCGCGCAGAAGTGGAGATGCTGGGAACAAGGGCCGCGCAGAGGGCGAAGGCGTTCACCTGGGAGAACTGCTGCGCGGGGCTGGCAGAAGTCGTCACTTCGCCTTCGTGAACTCGTACTTCCAGGTCCACGACACTTTCTTGCCCGGCGCGATGTCGAACAGCAGGAACGGCTCCGGGCAGATCGTCTCCTTGATGCCCCACACCCGCACCGCGTGCAGCGGCTTGTCGGCGGTGGCCGTCACGCTCACCCCGCTCGGCTTGTGCCGCATCGTCACCTTGGCGTCCTTGTTGTCCGGCCTCGCGTCGAACCCGCCGAGGTCGGCGAAGATTTGACCCTTGTCGAGTTCGCCGGTGAAGGTCAGCTTCTTGCCGTCCAGCTTCACCACCTCGGCGAACCGGTTCTGAGGCGTCGGAGCGGTCGGGGCGAACGGGAACTCGAGTTCGTAGTTCTTGCCCACGCCGTCGCCGTTCACGTTGAAGAAGTTGTGGTTGTACACGTCCGTCTTGATGGCTTTCGTACCGGTGTTTTCCAGCACATGCGTCAACCGCAACTCCGTGCCGATGGCCGTCAGGATTTTCGCGTACTTGTACCCGTAGCCGGAGGTGGTCGTCAGCGTTTGCGTGAAGGTGATCTTCGCGTCCGACTTCTCGACGGTCCATTCGCCGGCCGTGGCGATGGCGTAGTTGTGGAAGAAGCGGTACTTGTCCTCCTTCGGCTTGGTCAGCTCGCCGACGCCGATCTTCACGAACGTCTCGCCGACCTTGGCGTCGTCGTAGTTCAGCGGCGGGACGGACGAGCCGAACTCCTCCACCGGCCCGACGATGTCGTCGTTGTTCTTCGGGTCGTGCTTGGCCTTCCACGGGCCGAACACTTTGTGCCCGGCGAATTCGACGGTACAGACGCCGGCCCAGTCGAACCGCGTGCCGCGGTAGAACCCGGCTTTCGCGTCCGGCAGGTAGACCGTGACGGCAAGCGCGTCGGACTTCAGGACGTGCTTGGGGAAGTCGTCGGCGCGGGCCAGGGTGCCGGCCGCGAGGAGGAGGGCGATAGCGCGAAGCATTGGAATCTTCTCTGGTAGGGGCACCCCTCGTGGGTGCCCTGGTTTGACGAG
>JAYTTN010000703.1:0-1008 GCA_043745295.1 Fimbriiglobus sp.
GCCTATACGGGCTTGCGGTGGCTCCCAGCGGGGGCGGCCCAGACGCCGAACCAGGCGCTGCAGCAGACGGCGGGGCATGATTCGTTTCTGGGACTTCCAGCTCTCCGGTGCCCCACCGCTGCTGAGCTGGGTCGTTCGGCCACACGAGGTTCCACAAACGGCAGGAGATCTTCACCGATGAAACGTCGTGACTTCCTCGCGGCTGCCTTGGCCGCCGGCCCTGCCGCTGCGGTGGCGGCAGGCGATGACCCCAAGCGTCCGGCGGACGACACCAAGCCCAAGCGGGCCGTGAAGGTGGCCGCGGAGGCCGACCGGAACGACAAGGGGGTGAAATTCGAGAGCGGCGGCCACCTGGAGTGCAAGGTCTCGGCCGCGGACACGGGCGGGGCCATGTCGGTGTTCGTGGGCCTCACCACCGCCGCCGACCGCCCGGCGCGGCACCTCCACCACGACCAGGACGAGTGGTTCTACGTCGTCGAGGGCGAGTACGACCTCGAGGTCGGCGACGACAAGTTCCACCTCAAGGCGGGCGACTCCGTGCTGGCACCCCGCAAGGTGCCGCACGTCTGGGCCTGCGTCAGCGAGAAGCCCGGGAAGCTCATGGCGGTCTTCCAGCCGGCGGGCAAGATGGAGGCGTTCTTCCGGGAGCTGCCCAAGTACGTCGGGAAGGTTCGGGTGTCTCGGGAGGAGATGGCGAAGCTCTTCGCCGACCACGGCATGACGATCACCGGCCCGCCGCTGCCGGGGAAGAAATGAGGCGGGCCACGGCCGAACCATCCGCTGCAGCAGACCGCGGGGGCATGAGCTGCTTCCCAGGTTGTAGCTCCCTCAGCCCCCGCGGCTGCTGAGCTGGGTCGTTCGGCGGCGGAGGGACGGAGCCGAAGGGAGCGCACGCGATGGGTGAGCCTGGTCATCGTCGACATCGGTTTTACATGGTAATGGGGGTCGTCGCGATCCTCGTCGCCGCCGCCGGCTTCGGCGGGTCGTTCTTCGGCGCGGTGACCGGGG
>JAYTTN010000704.1:0-3810 GCA_043745295.1 Fimbriiglobus sp.
GGATGCCGCAACTGGAACGCCGACGGGTCTTTCGGGTAGACGGCGTAGCAGAACGCCACGAAGCCGAGGAGGATGACGGCGAACCCGCCGGCCACGCACGGGATGAGAACGTCGGGCGGCGCGGCCCCGCCGGTCAGCACCGGAGAGATGACGGCCCACACGCCGGACGGCTCCCAGTCGTACCCGGCGGCGCGGCCGAGCAGCCCGTACACGCCGGCCAACAGGCTGCCGCCGGCCAGCCCCCACCTCAGCCGCTTCGGGTTGAACGTCTCGCGGAGCGGGGCGTCGCGGGAGAAGGCGGCGAGCAGTTGGTACCCGAAGCTGGCGGCGGCCGCGTACACGAAGCCGGCTTTCAGCGCGTCCCCGACGGTGAGGCTCATCGGGCCGACTCCGAGACGGGGGGCGGGCAGTGCTGTCTACATCTTCGGCGGGCCGATCTCCGACCGGGTTGCCGCACGTTCTTCACCGCGGAGCGGTGGCGGACTGTAGCCAGGGGTGGAAACCCCTGGTGCCACGTTTCCCCAGAAATCCTCGCATCCCGGAGGGATGCCGGACCATCCGCCACCCCTCCGGGGTGGATTCCTTCTCGCTCCGATACCAGGGGTGTCGCTCGCTCGGCTCGCTCACCCCTGGCTACAGTCCGCCACGCCTCCGGCGTGAAAACCGAGGTCTTCCAAGCGGTTCGTCATAGCCAACACGCGGACAGCACTGGGTGTGTGTGGGTCCGCTTCTCAGCCGGTCATCTCGGCGGTCAGGTTGGCGGTGGTGAACACCTTCTGCACGTCCTCGTTGGCGTCCAGCAGGTCCATCAGTTTGGCCACCTTCTTACCCGTCTCCACGTCCACGTCGGCGTACGCCTTGGGCAGGCTCTTCACCTCCGCCTCCAGCGTCTCGTACCCGCCCGCCTTGAGCGCCTCGTACACCGGCGAGAACTTGGTCGGGTCGCAGGTGACGACGTACACCCCGTCCTCGTTCAGGAAGTCGTCGGCCTCGGCCTCCATCGCCGCCGTCATCACCGCGTCCTCGTCCGGGTACTCGGCGGCGTCGATCAGGATCAGCCCCTTCTTCTCGAACAGGTAGCCGACGCAGCCGGGCAGCCCCATGTTGCCGCCGTTCTTGTCGAAGATGAGCCGCACGTCGCCGCTGGTGCGGGCGCGGTTGTCGGTCAGCGTCTCGACCAGGATGGGCACCCCGTTCGGCCCGTACCCCTCGTAGGTCATCTCCTCGTAGTTCACGCCTTCCAGTTCGCCGGTGCCCTTCAAAATGGCCCGCTCGATGATGTCCTTCGGCATGGATACGGAGCGGGCCTTGTCGATGGCGTACCGCAGCCGCAGGTTCGTCGCCGGGTCGCCGCCGCCGTTGCGGGCGGCGATCAGGATGTAGCGGGTCAGCTTGCTGAACAGCCGCGCCCGCGCCGCGTCCTGCTTGCCCTTCCGCACGGCGATGTTCGCCGAGTGACTGTGTCCGGCCATGTGCCGCTCCTGAAATGCCGCGCGCCGCGTGGGGCCGAGGGCGACCCCCCGGTTCGGTGTGTCAGTATACGACCGCCGACGGGGATGAGGGGTTCGGGCCGCCGGTCTTGTTAGCCCGCCGTTCATAAACTCTCGTCACACACGTTTGCCACGGCCTCACAGCGGGACACGGTCTCTCATGAAACGGGCACTGATCACCGGCGTCACCGGGCAAGACGGCAGTTACCTGGCCGAACTGCTGCTGGACAAGGGGTACGAGGTCCACGGCATCGTCCGCCGGGCCAGCACCGAGACGTTCGAGCGGATCCACCACCTGGCCGGCCGCATCCACCTGCACCAGGCCGACCTGCTCGACCAACTGAGCATCATCGACGTGATGAAGGCGAGCCAGCCGGACGAGGTGTACAACCTGGCCGCGCAGAGCTTCGTGCCGACCAGTTGGAAGCAGCCGTGCCTGACCGGCGAGTACACGGCCATCGGCGTCACCCGCGTGCTGGAGGCGATCCGGCTGCTGGGCAAGGAGCGCATTCGCTTCTACCAGGCGTCGTCGTCCGAGATGTTCGGCAAGGTGCAGGCGGTGCCGCAGACGGAGGACACGCCGTTCTACCCGCGCAGTCCCTACGGCGTGGCCAAGCTGTACGGCCACTGGATCACCATCAACTACCGCGAGAGCTACGACATGTACTGCGTGTCGGGCATCCTGTTCAACCACGAAAGCCCGCGCCGCGGCCGCGAGTTCGTCACCCGCAAAGTGACCGACGGGGTGGCCCGCATCAAGCTCGGTCTGGCGAAGGAGCTGCGGCTGGGCAACCTGGACGCCAAGCGGGACTGGGGGTTCGCCGGCGACTACGTCCGCGCCATGTGGCTGATGCTGCAGCCGCCGACGCCGGACGACTACGTCATCGCCACGGGGGTGGCGCACACGGTCAAGCGGCTGGTGGAGTTGGCCTTCTCGGCCGCCGACCTGGAGTGGCAGAAGTACGTGGTCATCGACCCGGCGCTGGTCCGCCCGGCCGAGGTGGACCTGCTCATCGGCGACCCGGCCAAGGCCAAGGCGCAGCTCGGCTGGGTGCCGGAAGTGACGTTCGAGACGATGATCGCGGGCATGGTGGAGGCCGACCTGGCGCGGCTGAAAACGGGCAACACGGTGGACCAGAAGGCGCGGGGAATCTGATCCCAGGAGACGGGAAACGGGTGACAGGAGGCAGGGGGCAGAAGACAGGAAGCAGGAGACACGCCATCGACTCCGCTTCCTGACTGCCATTTTCCTGCTTCCTGCTTCCTGACTGCCATTTCCTGCTTCCTGTCTCCTGCTTCCCGACTCCCGAACATGAACGTCCTCATCACCGGCATCACGGGATTCGTCGGCGGGCACCTGGCCGAACGGCTGCTCGCGGCGGGCGGGTGCGCGGTGGCGGGGATCGCCCGCCGGGCCGCGTGGCCGGCGAGCCTTTCGCACCTGGCCGGGAAAGCCGAACTGATCGCCGCCGACATCCACGACGGCCTCGCCGTGGCCGACATCTTGAAGCGCCTCCGACCGGACGCGATCTGCCACCTCGCCGGGTACGCCAGCACCGGCAAATCGTTCGTCGATCCGGCCGGCTGCTGGTACGCGAACCTGGACGGCACACGGGCGTTCTACGACGCCGTCGCCCTCGGCGGCGTGCGGCCCCGCATCCTCTTCGCCTCCACCGGCCTCGTATACGGCGACCCCGAACCCGGCACCGATTCGCTGGACGAGAACGCGCCGCTGAAGCCGGCCAGCCCCTACGCCGCGAGCAAGGCCGCCGCCGACCTGCTCGGCTACCAACTCGCCCGCCATCCGGGGTTGGACATCGTGCGGGTGCGGCTGTTCAACCAGATCGGCCCGCGACAGTCGGCCGACTTCGCCGTCGCCAACTTCGCCCGCCAGATCGCCGCCGCCGAGGCCGGCCGGCAGGAGCCGGAGTTGATCACCGGCGACCTGTCCGCGTGGCGGGATTTCACCGACGTGCGGGACATGGCCGAGGCGCTGCGGCTGCTGCTGGCGCACGGCGCGACGGGCGAAGCGTACAACGCCGGGTCCGGCCGCGTGTGCCGGATGCGGGATGTGCTACAGTCCCTCGTCGGGCTGGCGCGGGTGCCGGTGACGGTGCGCGAGCAGGCGGACCCCGCCCGCCCCGCCGACACCGCCGTCAGCAAAGCGAACCCGGCCAAGCTGAAGGCGCGCACCGGTTGGGTGCCGAAGTACGAGTTGCACCAGACACTCGCGGACACGCTGGACTACTGGCGAACGACAGGCGAGCGGGGGGCGTAAGCCCCCTGTTTCTTCAGCACGAAACAGGGGGCTTACGCCCCC
>JAYTTN010000705.1:0-3803 GCA_043745295.1 Fimbriiglobus sp.
CCCCTTGTGGGTGCCCTGTTCGCAGGGCACCCACAAGGGGTGCCCCTACCAGAAGAGGAGGCACCGACTCTCGGAGGGAGTCGGCCACCCTATGGACCCGCGACCCCGCGAACTTCGTCGGGGTTTCGGTACTCTAAATGCTATCGAACGCTCCTCCCCCGCAAGGTTCTTTCCGCCATGCTCGACGCCGGCTTCATCCGCGACCACCTCGCCGCCGTGAAGGCGAACTGCGCCAGCCGCAACGTCGTCGCCGACGTGGACGGTATCGTCGCCCTGGACGACAAACGCAAGGCCGCCGTGCGGAGCTTCGACACGCTCAAGGCCCAGCAGAACCAGTTGTCCGAGCAGATCAAGGGGACGAAGGACAAGGAGGCGAAGGACAAACTCGTCGCCGAAAGCCGGGCCATGAAAGACCCGCTCGCCGTGCTGGAAGCCGAGGTGAAGCGGGTCGAGGCCGAACTGTCGGCGGCGCTGAAGACGATCCCGAACATGACGCACCCGGCCGCGCCGGTCAGCAACGACCCGACCGGCAACGTCGTCGTCGCCGAGTTCGGCACCAAGCCGACGTTCGACTTCAAGCCGAAGGACCACTACGACCTCATCCACTCGCTCGACATCGCCGACCTGGAAGCCGGGGCGAAGGTAGCCGGCCAGCGGTTCTACTTCCTGAAGAACGAAGGGGTGATGCTGGAGTTGGCGCTCGTCCAGTACGCCATGACGACGCTGCTCAAGTACGGGTACACGCCCGTCATCACGCCGGACCTGGCGCGGGTGGAGGTGCTGGAAGGCATCGGCTTCATGCCGCGCGACAACGCCGAGACGCGGCAGGTGTACACCGTCGCCGACTCGGACCTGTGCCTGATCGCCACGGCCGAGATCACCCTCGGCGGGATGCACCAGAACCAGACGTTCGACGAGGCGCAGCTGCCGCTCAAGTACGTCGGCCTGTCGCACTGCTTCCGCACCGAGGCCGGGGCCGCCGGCCGCGACACGCGCGGGCTGTACCGCGTCCACCAGTTCACCAAAGTGGAGATGTTCGTCTTCTGCACGCCGGAGCAGTCCGACGCGATCCACGATGAAATCCGCGGCATCGAGGAGGCTATCTTCAACGGGCTGAACATCCCCTTCCACGTCATCGACACCTGCACCGGCGACCTCGGCGGGCCGGCGTACCGCAAGTACGACCTCGAAGCGTGGATGCCCGGTCGGGGCAATGGCGGCGATTACGGCGAGATCACCAGCACGTCGAACTGCACCGACTTCCAGGCCCGGCGGCTGGGCATCCGCTACCGGCCGACGGTCAAGAAGGGCGGCGGGTTGCCGTACGTCCACACGCTCAACGGCACCGCCGTCGCCTGCACCCGCGCGATGATCGCCATCCTCGAGAACTACCAGCAGGCCGACGGCTCGGTGGTGGTGCCCGAAGTGCTGCGGCCGTGGGTCGGCAAGGACGCGATCCGACCGCGACCGAAGAAGTGACCCCGGTCGGGTTGGAAACGAAAGCCCGCGCGCGTTCGGATCGAGCCAGTCGGCCCGCGAACGTCGAGACGCCGCCGGCATTCGCTTGCGGCGGAACCCGTCGTGCGGCATACTGTGGGTGTCGATACCCGCCGGTTCGCTCGTCCGCCGCCCTCCCGCCGTCGGAGCTTCTCCCATGCCCGCCCGCACGCCCGTCGGTTGCCCGGAGTTCCGCGCGTCGCTTCGATCGCCGTCCCGCCGGGGCTTCCTGAAGGCCGGAGTGTTCGGCGCGGCCGGCTTGGGACTCGCGGACCTGCTCGCATCCGATGCCCGCGCGAATACCGCAACCCGGCCGAACTCGGTCATCCTGCTGTGGATGCGCGGCGGGCCGAGCCACATCGACATGTGGGATCCGAAGCCGGACGCGCCGGCCGAGTACCGGGGCGAGTTCGGCACGAAGGCGACGCCGGTGCCGGGCATCAACTTGACGGACATGCTGCCGGAAACCGGCAAGATCATGAAGAAGTGGAGCATCGTTCGCAGCCTGCACCACCACGACGCCGGCCACAGTACCGGCGACCAGATTTGCTTCACCGGGTACAACACCGGTCCCGCTCCTGACGAGAACATCCACCCCAGCGTCGGCTCCATCGTCTCCAAGCAACTCGGCGACCAGAACCCCCGCCTGCCGGCCTACGTGATGATTCCTCGGATGCTGCCAGGGGCCGGGTCGGCGTACCTCGGCGTCGCGCACAAGCCGTTCGAGACGCAGGCCGACCCCGCCAACACCGCGCCGTTCAAGTTGCCGAACTTCAGCCTGCCCGCCGGCGTCAGCGTGGAGCAAGTCGGCGACCGCAAGAAGCTGCTCCGCGACTTCGACACCCTCCGCCGCGACGTGGACAACTCCGGCCAGTTCGCCGCGCTCGACCGCTTCCAGAAACGGGCGTGGGACATCCTCACGTCGCCGGCCGCGCGGGACGCCTTCGACCTCGACCGGGAGCCGAAGGCCGTCCGCGAGAGTTACGGGTTGCTGCCGGCTTACGACCCGAAGGCGTCGAACCGCTGCGGCGCGCCGAACTGGGCGCAGCGGATGCTGCTGGCGCGACGGCTGGTGGAGGCCGGCGTCCGCATCGTCACCGTGGACCTCCGCTGGTGGGACACGCACGTCAAGGGCTTCGAGTCGCTCCGCGACGGCTTCCTGCCGCGCTGGGACAAGGCGTACACGGCCCTCATCAACGACCTCGAAGAGCGGGGTCTGCTGAAGACGACGCTGGTGCTGGCGTGGGGCGAATTCGGCCGCACACCGAAGGTGAACGCCGACGCCGGCCGCGACCACTATCCGAACGTGTTCAGCGCCGCCCTCGCGGGTGGACCGGTCGTGGGCGGCCGGGTGGTCGGCGAGTCCGACGCGAAGGGCGCATTCCCGAAAGCCAACCCGAAGACCCCGCAGGACGTGCTGGCCACCGTGTACCAGCACCTCGGCGTGGACACGAAGGTGAACTACGCCGACAACTCCGGCCGCCCGCACCCGGTCCTCCCCAGCGGCAAGCCGATTGAGGAGTTGTGGGGGTAAGGGGACGGATACAATTGCGGTGAGTCGCACACGAGAGGACAAGACATGGTCACGGTGACGTTTCCGGATCGCGAAGTGGAGAAGAAGGCGCTCGGCTTCCTCTTGGGGAGGTTTTCCGGTGGCGTGCTGAAGACCGGCGAACACATCGTCCCGGAGGCCGCGCTCGAGGCGCTCGCCGACGCCAACATCCCGTTCACCGTCGTGGGGAAGACCACCTATGCCCAGCAACTGGCGGCGGTTCGAGGTACTCCTCCCATTGCGGTTTAACGACGGCCGCGAGGTGCCGGGCGAGTGGATCGCCGAGGCCGTGTTGGAGATCGTGGGCCGCTTCGGTACAGCCAGCTACGAGACGCAGAAATTGGAAGGGCACTGGCGGCAGGGCGGTGTGACGTACCGCGACGACTTGGTAAAGCTGGTCGTCGATGTGCCGAACGTCGAGGATTCGCAACAGTGGGCGAAGGAGTTCAAGGAGCGGTGGAAAGCCCGACTGGAGCAGTTGGAACTCTGGGTCGTCAGCTACCCGATTGACATTCTTTGACTCCTCATGCTCACCTTCGACCACCACCATCGTGCCCCGAAGGGCGGCCTCTCCCGCCGGGAGTTCCTGCGCGTCGGCGGGTCGGGCGCGGCGGGTCTCACGCTCGCCGATCTGCTCCGCGCGGACGCGGTGTCGCCGTCGCCCAAGAGGCGGCCGAAGTCGGTCATCTACGTCGTCCTCGACGGCGGGCCGAGCCACATCGACATGTGGGACTTGAAGCCGGACGCGCCGGTC
>JAYTTN010000706.1:0-3790 GCA_043745295.1 Fimbriiglobus sp.
CGGGTTTGCCACCTCTCCCCGCTGGAGAGAGGTCGGTTGCGTAGCAACCGGGTGAGGGGTCTCCTCTCGACGCAAACCCCTCACCCGCCTCGTGCTGCGCACGATTCGACCTCTCCCCAGCGGGGAGAGGTGAGGCGGAACCGAGCGTCCCCAATTGCGCACATCACGTCGGAGCGCTCCACTCATGTCGATCTCCTCACGACACCTCGCCTTCGGATTCGCGCTGGTCGCGGCGGCCGCGTGCGGGTTCGCCGTGGCGGTGCTGGTGCGGACACCGTCTGAACCGATGGCGAGTCCGAGTCCGTCGCTCACGCTTCCGGCACCTACTCCGACGGCGGAAACCGTGGCGCGGATGAAGGCCGCGACAGTCTTCTTCGAGATCGAGCACGCGAACGGCGCCACCACCACCGGCTCCGGCTGGTTCGGCGTGGAGCCGAACTGGATCGTCACCAACGCCCACGTCCTCGGCATGCTAACCCCCGGCAGTCCGCCGCCGGCCAAGCTGACGGCGTTCGTCCATCCCGGCGTCACGGGGAAGCAGCTGGAGCTGCCGCACGCCAAGCTGCGCGTGATGGCGGTGGACCGCGACATGGATTTGGCACTCGTCGAAGTGCTGAACCCGCCCGCGCCGCTGCCCGCACCGCTGTCGCTCCGCCCGTCCGCCACGTTGACCGAGTTGGAAAAGCTCGCCGTGCTGGGCTTTCCCGGCGGGCGACGGCTGGCCGAGAAGAGCCGCCGCACCGACCCGCCGATTGTCAGCGTTGCGGCCACCACCGTCGGCGGCCTGCGGCGGGATTCCTTCGACAACCTGTTCGCGGTGCAGGTGCAGGGCGGCATCCTCCACGGCAGCTCCGGCGGGCCGCTGTGCGACGGCGAAGGGAACTGCGTCGGGGTGGCGGTGCGGGTCGATCTGGACCACCACAGCCGGCTCACCGGCATCGGCTACGCGGTGCCGACGGAGTACGTCGCCGGGCTGGTCGCCGGCCGCGCCGGGTGGGTGTCGGCGGGCCAGGGGTACGTCAAGGACGACGCGGTCGCGGTGCCGGTGACAGTCCACTGTCACGACCCCCGAAAGAAGCTGACGGCGGTCGGCGTGGTGGCGTGGGTCGGGGACGCCACCGCCGCGCCGCGGCCGCCCGGCACCGCCCGCCCGCCGCCGGCCCCGGCCGACGCCGACGAGACCGAGGTGCCGCTGGCCTACGATTCCAAGACCCAGACCGCGTTCGCCGATGTCCTCCTTCCGCCGCTGCCGGCCGGACGCGCGTACTGGGTGCAGCCGTGGTACTCGAACGCACTGGTGCCCAAGCAGTACCTCGCGGCGGTGAAGCTGGACGCCGGCGGCCCGCCGGTGACGCGCCGCGCGACCGAGTTGGCCGTGAAGTACCCACTCGACGGCAAGCGGCCCGTTCACCTGAAGCGGGTCATCGACCTGACCGACGCCGACGGCGGGGAAAGTTCCGGACTGCCCACGGCCGTGAAATACGTGACGGACTTCGCGGCCACCGAGCGGGTGACGAAGCCGGCCAAGGCCGACACGAAAACCGCCTTCGTCCGCACCTTCACCCTGAATTCGCTCACGCCGTATCGGGAGCGGAACGGCTACCCGGACACAGTTCCCGCTCCGCTGCTCGACCTCATCCGCAAGGGATTGCCGGGCGTTAGCGGCTCCGGGTCGCAGTCGGCTCTCGGTGACATGCCGCGGACGATACTGGAATCGAAGGTGCCGGAGTTCGCCCCGTTCGCCGCACCGCTGCTGAGTGGTTTGCAGGCCACGTCGATCCCGTTGCCGAACAAGACCGTGGCCCCGCTGACCGCGTGGCATTCCGTCCGCGATGTCCGCTGGTCGATTCCGACCGACGGCTTCGACACCGGCCCGCCCGTCGCGCCGACCGTGCCCGACACGACGTTGCGCGAGACGGTGACGTACACCTACCTCGGCCTCCGCGACCGTGCCGGGCGAACGGAAGCGGTGGTCGGCATCGCCGGCGTCGTCGCGCCGGTGGCGGGCGCGGCGGTGGCCGTCAGCGGCAGCGTGTGGGGCGAGGCGACGGTCGATGTCGAGACCGGCGAGGTGATGACGGCGACGCTGAAGCGGTCGTTCGACCTGGGCTTCGGAGCCGCTGGCCCGAAGCGGCGGTGGTCCGGCAACGAGGAACTGATTCTCCGGCGCGGGGTGGCGGAGTGAGGTGGTAGAATGGCCACACGGTGTGTGCCGCGGACGGATCCGCACCGCGACGGCCCGGCTTTCGTGTTGGCGTCACGGCACCGGCCGTGGTAAAAATCACATCCGCCTTTCGCCCCTCTCCCGTTGGGCTTCGCCATGCTGCACCGCCGCGACGCCATGATCCGGCTCGGCCAACTGGGGGCCGGGTCGCTGCTCCTCCCCGCACTCGCCGGTGCGAGCCACCCCGCGCCGCGCGCCACCGCCGACGCCTGCATCTTCCTGTTCCTCTGGGGCGGGCCGCCGCAGCACGACACGTTCGACCCGAAGCCCGACGCGCCGGCCGAAATCCGCGGGGAATTCAAGCCGATCCCCACGTCGGTACCCGGCTTGCACTTCGCCGATCCGCTGCCGAAGCTGGCCGCGCACGCCGACAAGATGACCGTCGTCCGGTCGCTCACCCACGGCAGCAACAACCACGAGCCGTCCGTTTACCACATGCTGACCGGCCGGCAGAACCCGACGCTGGTGGTGCCCCGCAACCAGCGGAACCGCAGCGACTTCCCGAACTTCGCGGCGGTCGTGTCGAAGTTCGCCCGGCCGTCGAACGTGCCGGCGGCGGTCACCGTGCCCCGCCCCATCGGGCACAGCGGTGTGACGTACTCCGGCACCCACGCCGGCTTCCTCGGCCCGGCGTTCGACCCGCTCGAACGCGCCGCCGCCAAGGACACGAGGGAGGCCGCCGCGCACCCGCTCGCCCCGTTCGACGACCTGTCGGACCTCCGGCTGACCGCCCGTCACGGGCTGCTGAAACGGCTGGAAAAACAGGACGACGCGCTCCAGCGCGACGGCACGCCGCTGGACACCAACCGCGACCGGGCGATGCGGATGCTGGCCGCGCCGGCCGTGCGGGCGGCGTTCGAGGTGGACCGCGAGCCGCCGAAGCTCCGCGACCGCTACGGCCGCAACGAGTACGGCGAAAGCCTGCTCCTCGCCCGCCGGCTGGTGGAAGCCGGGGTGAAAGTCGTCGCCATCAACTGGATGTACATCTTCCCCAACGGCATCGTGGCGAACGTGTGGGACAACCACAGCGGGCTGAACATCCATGGCGCGAAGACGGGGTACGACCTGCTCCGCAGCCCGGTCTGCCTGCCGCCGCTCGATCAGGGGTTGTCGGCGCTGCTGGAGGACTTGTCGAATCGCGGGCTGCTGAACCGCACGCTGGTGACGGCTGCCGGCGAGTTCGGCCGCACGCCGAAGGTGAACAAGGACGGCGGGCGCGACCACTGGGGCGCGGCCCAGTCGGTGCTGTTCGCCGGCGGTGGGGCGACGGGCGGGCAGGTGATCGGCCGCACCGACAAACAGGGCGCGTACCCGACCGACCGGCCGGTCAGCCCGGAGGACTTCCTCGCCACCATCCACACGGCGCTGGGCGTGTCGCCGGGGGCGGAACTGCTCGACCGCGAGAACCGCCCACAGGTGGTGGCGACCGGCACCCCGATCCGCGGCGTGCTGGGGTGAGCGGGCAATTCCGTCCACATGTCGGGAGTCAGGAATCGCCTGGAAAACCTTGGCGAAAGGACGAATCACGCCCCACCTCTCCCCGTTGGGGAGAGGTCGGAAAGGCGA
>JAYTTN010000707.1:0-3790 GCA_043745295.1 Fimbriiglobus sp.
CGGGGCTTGGCCCTTGCTCGCGCGGCGGGCGAACAAGACGCCCTTCCCGATCGTCGCGGTTCGATCGGATTCGGTGTGACGGCCGGCTGTCACAGCCACTTGATGCAGACCACGCCGACGACGACCAGCACCGCCCCGATCACCCGGCCGAGAGTCAGTTCCTTCTGGATCAGCCCCATCAGCCCGTAGTGGTCGAGGATCAGCGAGCAGAGCAGTTGCCCGCCGACCACCAGCGCGATGAACGCGGCCGCGCCGAGGTCGCGCACCAGCGTCGCCCCGGCCAGCACGATCAGCGTGCCGAGCGGCCCGCCGATCCAGTTCCACCACTGCGCTCCGCCCAGCGCGTCCCGGCCGGGCAGCGGCGGTCGCAGGATGAGCATCGCCAGCGATGCGGTGAGGATCGTCCCGCAGATGGAGAAGTACGCGGCCCATGCCGGGCTTTGCAGGTTCTCGCGGAACTTGCCGTTGGCGGACGCCTGGAGGGCGATGCACGCGCCGGCGGCGGCGGCGAGGACGGCGGCGATGGCGGGAGGCATGGAGGCAGTGTTTCCTGGGGCATAGCGGGTCACAGCGGCCCGTCGAGGGCGCGGTTCTCGTAGCGCATGAACTGCTTCATGTAGGCGAGCGTGATTTCCCCGGTCGGGCCGTTCCGCTGCTTGGCGATGATCACTTCGAGGATGTTATCTTCCTGCGCGCCGTCGAACTTGCCCGGCCGGTGCAGCATCATGCAGGTGTCCGCGTCCTGCTCGATGCTCCCCGATTCGCGCAGGTCCGACAGCCGGGGTTTGTGGTCCTGACGGTCCTCCGAGGCGCGGTTCACCTGCGCCAGTGCGATGACGGGGATTTGCAGCTCGCGGGCGAGGAACTTCAGCCGCCGGGAGATCTGCGCCACCTGCTCCTGGCGGGGGTCGCGGCGGTTCTCCGGGTCGATCAGTTGCAGGTAGTCGATGACGATGAGGCGGATGTCGTGCCGCAGCTTCAGGCGGCGGGCGTTGGCGGCGATCCGCAACATCCCCTGGGCCGGGCTGTCGTCGATGAACAGCTTCACCTTGCCGGTGGCGGCGTTGCCGTTCAGTTGGTCGTTCGCCCGCAGCAGCTTGTCGATCTCCTCCGACCCGAGGTGCCCCTTGCGGAGCCGCTGCCCGTCCACCTTCGCCTGGCAGCACAGCAGCCGCTCGGCCAGTTCGATCCGCGACTGCTCCAGGCTGACGAAGAAGACCGGCAGCTTCTCCTCGACGATGACGTGCCGAACCACATTCAACGCGAACGCCGTCTTGCCTACGGACGGACGTGCGGCAATGATGATGAGTTCGTTGTTCTGCAACCCGGCCAGCATGTTGTCGAGGTCCACGTACCCGGTCGGGATGCCGGACACGTCCTTGTGCTCCTTGCCCATCCGCTCGTCCATGCGGTCGAGGGCGACTTTGAGCGAGTCGGCCAGCGTGTGCGTGACGCCGGTGGTGCCCTTCTCGGCGATGTCCAGCACCTTCCGCTCGGCCGTGCCGAGCATCTCGTCGGCCGACATGGCCCCGTCGTAGGCGTCGCGGATCAGCTCGTTCGACACGTGGATCAGGTTCCGCACCACCGCCTTGTCGCGGACGATGCGGGCGTAGTACTCGGTGTTGGCGGCGGTCGGGGCGGCCTCCCACAGCTCCATCAGGTACGCCGCCCCGCCCACGTCTTCCAGTTGCTTCCGCGACTTCAGGATCTCGAACAGGATGACCAGATCGACCGGCTTGCCGTCGTTGTACACGTCGATGACGGCCTGGAAGATCTTCTGGTGCGCGTCGAAGTAGAAGTTGTCCGTGCGGATGACGTTCATGATGTCGTTGAGGACTTGGTTGTCCCTCAACACGCCGCCGATCACCCCTTTCTCGGCGTCCTTGGACTGCGGCGGCAGCCGGTCGGCAGGGAACACGTCGGCGGCGGACATGGGCCGGACTCCGGAGGACTCGAAGAGGGGTATTCTACGAGCCGCCCGCCGGAATTTCTTGTCCGCGTTCGGCGGCGGGTGTAGGATGCCTATTGAACCGACACCTCGGACGCGCGACACCCCACGGCCGCCCGCCCCTTCCCATTCGGTGGGACCGCAACCATGATTCGCAACATCTGCACATCCGTGATCGCCCTCGGCGTCGCCGCCGGCGCGGCGTGGGCCGGGCCGCCCGGTCACGGCGGGGGCGGGCACGCCGGGGGTCACGCGGGCGGACATCCCGGCGGGGCCGTCCACCACAGCGGCGGCGGAGGCGCGTACCACGCCGGCGGTTCGCACCACTCCGGCGTGAGCATCGGCGTCGGGCTGGGCGGCGGGTACGGCGGAGTCGGCTTCGGGTCCAGCAACTACGGCCGCGGCGTCGGCATCGGTCTCAGCGTCCCGCTGTACGGCGGCGGCGGGTACTCGTCCCGCGGGTATTCGTCCGGCGGATACTACCCCGCCCCGACCTTCGGACAGTACTACTCGCAGGCGTACTACCCGCCGGTGCAATACGTCCCGTCGTCGTCGGCGCTCATCCGGTCGCCGATGAATGCCCCCGGCGGCACCTTCTTGGTGCCCCCGCTCGCCGACCCGAACCCGCCGACCGGCCCGCCCGCGATCCCGCCGGCCGACCCGCTCGACCGGAATCCAGGCCCGTTCCGCTACGACGGCGGGCCGGTCAATCCGATCCCTCTGCCGGCCCCGGACGCCCAGCCGCCGATCCCGATGAAGCCGCCGGGCGACGGCGTCACGGTGTCGCTCCCCGGCCCGGTCGTGAAAGCCGGTTACGCCTATCCGGCCTACGGCGGGAAGTGACGACAGGTCGGTCGGCGCGCGGGCCTTCAAGCTCGGCGAGTCGGGCCACGTCCCGACCGTTCACGGCCCCAGCTTGCTTTCCAATCGGGCGACGGCGTCTTTCAGTTTGGCGATCTCCTCGAACGCCTCGTTCAGCCGCGACTCCAGGTTCGACGGGCCACCGCCGCGCGACGGGGCGGGGTCCGGTTCGCCTCCACCGCCGCCGTGCAGTGCCTTGGCCCGGTCCAACTCCTCGGCCGTGTGGAACCCGTGCGTGACGGCCGCGCCCCGCCGATCGAGCGACCCGAAGGCGACAACGAACCCGCGGCCGACGAGCGTTTGCAGGTGCCCTTTCAGCGCGTCCAGGTCGGCGATGTCGGTCATCCGCGACGCCCGCCCGCGCAGGTCGCCGAGCGTCTGCGGGCCGCGGAGCAGCAGCTCGGCGACGACGGCCATTTCCACCTTGGCGAAGCCCCACCGGTCGTACATCTGGTGCTTCCACCGGTCGGCCCGGCCGCTCACCTGCTTCATCGTCAGCCCCGCCTCGCCGAGGGCGTCGAGCGTCTCCTCCACGTCGTCGTCGGTCAGGTCGTACACCGGGTCGCGGTTCGACTTCTGGTTGCACCCGAGGACGACGGAATTCAGCGTCATCGGGTAGCCGTCGGGCGACTTGCTGGTCTGGCTCTTCTCGGCCAGGACGCCCAGCACGCGGCGCGCGAACGGGGCGAGCGGGGTAGGTAACGGTGGGGTCATGGTGGAGGACTCCGGAACGGAAACCGGTTGTGGAAGACCCCACCCCCGGCCCCTGTCAGGGGTAGGTATTCGGAAGAAACCCCACCCCCCGGCCCCCTCCCCGTTCCGGAGAGGGGGTGTTCAACGGGACATCGCAGCCGAAGTTCCGCCAAGCGATTCGGGCACCCACGCGGTTTCGCCGACACGTTTCCGGCTTGAACACCCCCTCTCCGGGACGGGGAGGGGGCCGGGGGGTGGGGTCTTGAAAACCCTGGCAAACGCAAACAC
>JAYTTN010000708.1:0-45660 GCA_043745295.1 Fimbriiglobus sp.
GGCCCGACGGCGTTGGCTGTCGGGCATCCCCGGCCTTCGGCCGGCTCGACCGCGACCTACTCAATTCAGTCATCCACCGAGTACGCCACGGGGGGCACTCGCACGCCGCGCATCCCGCCGATGGTCTTCACGGCCGCGCGGAATTTGCCGGTCTCGGCGTAGTGGGTCATGATGACCAGCGGGACCGCCTGCTCCGGGTTGCCTTCGGCCGCTTCGTGTTGAATCACGCTCGAGATGCTGATGTCGTGGTCGGCTAGCGCCCGGCAGATGTCGGCCAGACTGCCCGGCTGGTCGGCGACCATCAGCCGCAGGTAGAACCGGCTGCGGACCCGCTCCGACGGCGTGACCGTAAACCCCCGGCCGTTGCTCGACCACAGCTTCGCCGCCGCGAACGTCTTCTGCGCCCGGCCGACGGCGAGGTCGATGATGTCCGCCATCACGGAACTGGCGGTCGGCATCATCCCCGCGCCCGGCCCCTGGTACAGCGTCTCGCCGACCACGTCGCCGATCACCTGAATGGCGTTGTACGCGCCCCGCACCTGGGCCAGCATGTCAGTTTTCCGCACCATCACGGGCGCGACGTGCAGGGCCACTTGCTTGCCGTCCACCCACGCTTCCGCCAGCAGTTTGATAGTATATCCCAGTTCAGTAGCGTAGCGAATGTCCGTTGCGTCGATTTTGTCAATTCCCTGCCGCTCGATCTCGTGCGGCCGCGCGGCCACCCCGAAGGCGATCTGCGCCAGCACCGCCAGCTTGTGCGCGGCGTCCGAGCCGTCCACGTCCAGCGTCGGGTCAGCCTCGGCGAATCCGAGCCGCTGCGCGTCGAACAGCGCGTCGGCGTAAGGCATCCCTCGATCCGCCATCGCCGTCAGGATGAAGTTCGACGTGCCGTTCAGGATGGCCTGAATGCTGGTGACTTGGTTAGCCGACAGGCTCTCGGCCAACGCGCGGATGATCGGCACCCCGCCGGCGACGGCCGCCTCGAAGCAGATCACCCGCCCGGCGGCGCGGGCGGCGTCGAACAGTTCCGTGCCGGCGTCCGCCAGCAGAGCCTTGTTCGCGGTGACGACGTGTTTGCCCGCCGCCAGCGCCGCCAGGATGTGCGTCTTCGCCAGTGTCGTGCCACCCATCAGTTCGCAGACGACGTGAACCGACGGGTCCGCCAGCGCCGACGCCGGATCGGTGGCGAGCAGGTCGGCCGGCAGTTCGACCGCACGGGCCTTGCGGGGGTCGCGGACGACCACCTTCCGCAGCGCCAGCCGTCGCCCGGCCCGCTGCTCAAGCCGCTCC
This sequence comes from Fimbriiglobus sp., assembly GCA_043745295.1. Lineage (GTDB taxonomy): Bacteria > Planctomycetota > Planctomycetia > Gemmatales > Gemmataceae > JALHQU01. The sequence goes on from JAYTTN010000708.1 coordinate 1,291, forward strand.
GCCTGTTCGAGGAGCAGCTTGGCCACGCCGCCGCCGACGGTGCCGCAGCCGATCAACGCGATGCCCAAGGGTTCCGACATGCCACCACCGCGAACGAGGTCGAAGGGGAATCGTTGCGGTGTTTTTAGCTTGACGGGCGGTGCAAGGCCAGCGGCAGCAGCGGTTCCAATTTTGCGTTTTTAATGGAAGTGGTCTTGACGGTTTTTTTTTTCGCTTATCGTTGAAAAGGTTGACCACTTGATTTCCACTCCAAGAGTTGACACCATAGCTTGCGAAGTTCCGTCAAGTGGCCATGATCTCGCTGTTCGGGCTGGCTTCTCTCGCCCTGCTGGCGAGCCAGTCACCCGTGCGGGGTGCCAACAAGGGTGCTCTCGCGGACGGAGGCAGCATCTCGTTCGACCCAGCTGCGCCGCCAGGAACCACGCCTGCGGGCGACAAGAACTACATCCTGGTATTGCCTGGAACATACACAGACAACGCAGGCTGGACGGTCAGTAGCGTGGTCGTGACTGCTGTCCCTACCGTCCAGTCTCCAGACGGGGGAAGCGTCACGGCTGCGTACAAGAGAAACAAAATCTGGGGCGGATTACCCATTGATCCCGACAAGCCCGATGTGCCCTCGGTTATGACTCTCAAGAACCAGGGTAACACGGAGTTTCCGGCGGGAACTTACAACGTGCAGGCCAAGATCACATTCAGCAAAGAGGGATCGGCCGATGTCTTCACTTTCTCGGATGTCAAGCAAGTCGTGATCACTGCACGGTAGGATACGACATCGCTACCCACTAAATCCATCTTCGTCAGGAAGGATCCTCAATGCGCCGTGCCGTTTCCCTCATCGAACTGCTGGTCGTCATCGGCGTGCTGGGCATCTTGATCGCCCTTCTGCTCCCAGCCGTGCAGAAGGTGCGACAAGCGGCGGTGCGGTTGCGGTGCCTGAACGACGTTCGGCAGATCGGCCTCGCTGTCCACTCCTACTCGGCAGCGAATGACAGTCGCCTACCGTTCCACAACAGGCAGGGCGACTCAGTACTCGTATCCTTGCTGCCTCACATCGACGGGGGTATCATTGTCGCGCGGTATCAAATCGATCACCCGTCCGACGGACCGATCAACTTCCCCTTGTACATCAGCCCACTGGACCCGACGCGGGCGTACGAGCGCGACCCGGTGAACGGGGCCGAAGTCGCGTGCCACCCAAGTAGCTATGCCTCTAACGCGATGGTGTTCACATTGTCCGCCGGTGCCGGAATCGACTCGGCTACTCCGGACGGCCTTTCGAACACCATGTTCTTCACCGAACACTACTGGTACTGCGCGACGTGGAAGTACGACTACCGGACTCGGTACGCCTCCACCACACCGTTTGATCGCGTTCGCCGGGCGACGTTCGCCGACGCCGAATACGGAGATGTGGTTCCGGTGACATCGGGCTTTCCCGCGACGAGCGTTGGCAGCGTTCCGGGGCTCACATTCCAAGTCATGCCGAAATTCGCCCTCGGTTTCGCCGGCGAGTGCAACCCGCGCATCGCCCAAACGCCGCATTCGACGGGCATGCTGGTGGCGATGGGCGACGGCTCCGCTCGTCAACTTCGAGCGAGCCTCGCACCGACCGTCTATTGGGCGCAAGTGACGCCGGCCGGCGGCGAGGTCGGCGGAGATTAATCGGCCGAGGCTGGCACCTCTTTGCACCATGCGGTACACTTCTTCCCAACTCCTGGGAGGCCCGCCATGCTCCGCGTCGTCGTGCTGCTGTTGCTCGCCGGTTCGGTCATCGCCGCGCCGGTGCCGAAGGACTTCATCCCCAAGCAACACCCCGTCGCCGGCACCACCTGGAAAGGCGATGGCATCTGCGGGCCGACCGTGTACACCTTCGAGAAGGACGGCCGGCTGACGTACAGCTACGGCCAAAGTTGCTGGCGGAACGGCACTTGGAAGTTGGAGGGCGACAAGCTGACGTGGGAGGTGAACCTGCGGTACGCCGAGTTCAGCGGGACCGTGAAGGGCGGCGTCATCAGCGGGTCGGCGACGAACGTGGCCGGCGGGTCGTGGACGCTGACGTACCAGAAAGACCCGGACGCCAAGCACCCGAAGGAGCCGAGCGAGCAGGTCTTCCCGCGGAACGGGCAGTGAGCGAGTTGCCGGCAATTCTTCGGGCGAGCGGGGGGCGTCAGCCCCCTGTTTTTTCCCGAGCGAATGCGAAACAGGGGGCTGACGCCCCCCGCTCGCCAAGACCGAGGCTCACATCGGGGCCGGCGGCTGGGTCGCCAGCGGCTTGTACTTGTCGCAGTCGGCGTGGTAGCGGAACCACAGTTTGTCGGCCGCACTCCAGTAGACGTTGCAGTCCAGTTCGTCGCTGAACGCCTTCTGCGTCCAGAACTCGTTTGCCTTGCCGAGGTAGACCGGCGGGGCGACGGGCAACGGCAGCGGCTTCGCGGCCGGGATCGGGCGGGCCGGGGCCAGCCACTCGTCCAGGTCGAACACCCAGTCGTTGGCGTCGAGGACGATCTTGTTGCCGATGCCGTTGCGGGAGTTGCTGATGATGGTGGTGCCGCCGCCGCTGCCGCCGCCCACCACGATGCGGTTGCCGACGCCGTTGCCGCTGCCGCTGATGATGTTGGTGGTGCCGGAGCCGGGCACGGCGTTGCGGAGGATCAGCTCGTTGCCGTCGATCTTCATGAACCCGCCGGGCCACTGGATCACCTTCGGCGGCGGCGCGGGGAGCGGGCCGGGCGGCTGGGCGTGGGCGGCGGTCAGGGCGACGGTGGCGGCCGTGGCGGCCAGCCCGGCGCGGAGCAGGAACGCGGTCATGGCGGGGGTCTCCGGTTAGCGGGGTGAGGGAACGGGCCGCAGGCGAATCCCGAGGCCCGTATGGGTGTGAGTGCGGTTGCGGAGGCGAAGGGCACAAATCTGGCGAGCCGCGACCGCGAGGGAGTGGCATCTGTCCGAGCCGGAAGCGTGAGCGACGGTTCTTTCCGAAATCCGTCGCTCACGCTTCCGGCTCGGATCAGCAGCTCTGTCACTTGTTGCCGACGATCACCTTGTTGCCGATGCCGTTGCCGCTGTTCACCACCGTGTTGATGTTCAGCCCACCCGGTTGCCCGTTGCCGACCGCGATCGTGTTGCCGATGCCGTTGCCGCTGTTCACCACCGTGTTGATGTTGATGCCGCCGGGGAACACCCCGCCGCCGGGGAAGCTGCCGCCGAACGACCCGCCGGGGAAGCCGGAGAACCCGCCGCCGTTGCCGACGATCACCTGGTTGCCGATCCCGTTGCCGCTGTTGTTGACGAAGTTCTTGCCGAACCCGCCGAACGGGTTGAAGCCGGGCTGGTTGCCGACCACGACCTTGTTGCCGATGCCGTTGCCGCTGTTGCCGACGAAGTTCTTGTTCCACTGGGCCGAGGCGGTCTGGGTGGAGGCGAGGCCGAGGACGGACGCGGCCAGGCCGAGCAAGTAGGTCTTCACGATGCACATCCTTCGCGGTGTTTGAGGGGTGGTGGGAAACGACCGGCGGGTGTCAGGCGGGTGTCACCGTCGCCCGTCGCTTCCGTCCTGGGAACGGCGCGGGCTTGAGGAATTGCGCGGCTTTTCGGGCGGAACTGCGAGCGGGGAAAATCTCGTCGCCGCGACCGCCGGGAGCGGACACGCGACGGGCTGCCGGTCGGACTCCCCGGCAGGTGGAGATGCCGGCGCGAGGAACGGAGACCCGTCGCCACGTCGTCTTCAGCCTGAAAGGCTGATTCCGTCAGCCCAGGCCGTCAGGCCTGGGAACGTGATTCCGCCATGCCCCGACCCTGCCGTGTTCGCAAGGGCTATGATCGGCACCCGGACATTATCCTGGGAACGTGGTTCCGCCATGCCCCGACCCTGCCAGGGTCGTTCACCGTCAATCCCAAACGTACCGTTCGTCCCATTCGATGCCGTACCGCCGGAGCCACGCTCGGAACTCGTCCTGGAACGATTGCCTCGTGTGGTGCTCGCGTTGCGTGCGGATGTATTCCCGTGTCGCGTCAACGGCCGCCTGGCTGATGGAGAAGATGCCGTAGCCCGCCTGCCAGTGGAACGCCGTCGGCAACCCGCGCGTCTGGTTCACCCACGCCGACGAGTTCGTTTTGATCATTCGGACGGCATCGGCCATCGTCACCGTGCGGGCGAGTTGGAACAGGATGTGGACGTGATCCTCGACCCCACCGACGACGAGCGACTGACACCCGATGGTGTTCGTCACGCCGCCGATCACCTGGAACAGTTCCTCCCGCCAGTCCTCGACGAGACGCGGCGCGCGGTCCTTCGTCGAGAAGATGGCGTGGAGGTAAACCTTGGCGAGCGATTGCGGCATGGCGAGGAACGACCCTTGCAGGGTCGGGGGAATCGGGAACGGTATCCCAGGGCTGACGCCCTGGGCTGGTGGAATCAGCCTTACAGGCTGAAGAACGGCCGGTTTCGACACTGCGGATCATGGCGACGCGAGTTCACCGGGTCAATCGGATTCCGGCGCGGCCGCGACTCCATAGGCTACCGCATTACGATTTCCCCTCCCCGTCGGAGTTCGCACCCATGAAGCTGGCCACCATCCTCACGCCCGCCGGCCCCCGCGCGGCCGTCGCCGTCGGCGACGCCTACGTCGATCTGCACGCCACCGACCCCGGCCTGCCCAAGAGCGTCAAGGAGTTGATCGCCGCGTCGCCGGCCGTCCGCAAGGCCGCCGCCGATGCCGCCGCCGGACCGACGGCCGTCAAGTTCCTCGCCGAGGCGGTGAAGCTGCTGCCGCCGATCCCGAACCCGTCGAAGATCCTGTGCGTCGGGCTGAACTACGCCGACCACGCCCGCGAAGGCGGCAAGGCCATCCCGACCGAGCCGGTGCTGTTCGCCAAGTACGCGAACGCGCTGATCGCGTCCGGCGACCCGATCCGGCTGCCGAAGGTGGCGCAGAAGGTGGACTACGAGGCGGAGCTGGTCATCGTCATCGGCAAGACGGGCAAGCACATCCCGAACGACGCGTCGGCGATGGAGTACGTCGGCGGGTACACCTGCGGGCACGACGTGAGCGCCCGCGACTGGCAGTTCCGCGGCGAGGAGAAGCAGTGGACCATCGGCAAGACGTTCGACACCTTCGCCCCGACCGGGCCGGTGCTGGTGACGGCCGACGAGCTGACCGACCCGCACAACCTGCAAGTGCAACTGCGCCTGAACGGCGTGACCATGCAGAACAGCAACACGCGGGAGTTCATCTTCCGGGTGCCGCACATCCTGTGGTTCCTGTCGCAGGTGGTGACGCTGGAGCCGGGCGACCTGATCTTCACCGGCACCCCGCCGGGCGTCGGCATCTCGCGGACCCCGCAGGTGCTGTTGAAGGCCGGCGACGTGGCCGAGGTGGAAGTGCAGGGCATCGGCGTGCTGACGAACCCGGTCGTGGCGGAGTGATTGCGTTGCGAGCCGCGACCGTCACCGCTTCGGCAGCAGTCGGGGCGGCAGCGGCTGCGGGTTGAGCAGGACTTGGTTCGCCCGAGCCGGGCCGACCTTCACCGGGTCCAGTACCGCTCGGGTGGCGGTCTTCAGCGGGCCGTGCGGATCCCAGTACGGCAGCGGCACCACTCCGCCGTTGCCCGTCGGCATGAGCCACGGGTTCGGCTTCAGCACCTTGTCGAGGGGCTTGATCGGCTGGGCAGTCGCAGTGTCGGCGGCGGCGAGGCCGACCGCCAGGGCGGCGACGGCCAGGATGAGCTTGGGCATGTCAGCGGTCCTTGGGGTGTGCGGGGCGGGAGGGGGATGCGGCGAGCCGATCCGCGTTAGCGGCGGTTGCCGACGTTGACCTTGTTGCCGATGCCGTTCCCGCTGTTCACGACCGTGTTGATGTTCAACCCGCCCGCCCGCCCGCCGTTGCCGACGTTGACGGTGTTGCCGATGCCGTTGCCCGACCCGACCACGGTGTTGACGTTCACCCCGCCCGGGAACGGGTTGAACCCGCCCGAGAACCCGCCGTTGCCGACGTTGATGCTGTTGCCGATGCCGTTCCCGCTGTTGAACACCTGGTTCGAGGTGAACTGCGGCTGGGGGAAGAAGGCCGGGCCGCCGAAGGTGTTCCCGACGTTGACCCGGTTGCCGATCCCGTTCCCGCTGTTCGACACCACGTTCTTGGTCCACTGGGCCGAGGCCGAGTCGGCGGTCAGGGCGATGGCGGCGACCGAGGCGGCCAGGGTGAAGATGAATTTCCGCATGACGCACGTCCTTCTGGTGTGTGAGGGTGAGAGGCGGGGTGCCTCTCGGTGTCGGTCGGGTGTTCGACCGGCTCACCAGACTCAGTGCCGGGGCGGGTGCGGACGGCACACGGGTTTCACAATACCGTCTGCTTCCTGTCCCCTGACTTCTGACCTCTGTTCCCTGCCTCCTGTCCTCTGCCTCCTGTCCTCACGGCCGCTCGAACACGGCGCGGATCGGCTGGCACAGCGCGAACACGACGTACCGCCCCGTGCCGCCCCGCGAGCGGAACGCCACCGGCCGGCGGTCGTAAGGGTACCGCTTCGGCGAGTCGGCCGGCAGCGTCGGGTTGCGGTCGAACGGGAACTCGAAGTCGGCGAAGGCGGCCACCCGCACCGGGGCCGGGGGCAGCGGCGGCGCGAGCGGGTCGGTCGGCAGCGCCCACCACGAGGCGCGGCCGTTCGGCAAGTCGTAGGCTTCTTCCGAGAAGTAGGCCATCGATTCGATGTCGGCCACCACGAACCGGCCCGCGCGGTTGGCGTTCAGTTCGGCGAGGACGATGCCCGGCGAGGTGTCCGGGTCGATGGATGCGGCCGTGTTCACGTGCATGAAGCGGATGCCCGGCTTCACCCCCAGCAGCAGGTAGAGCGGGTGCGTCGAGTCGTGCCACGCCACCACCTCGCGGTCGCCGACCCGCCGCGCGGCGAGGAAGTCGGCCACCTCGTCCAGTTCCGCCCAGTTGGTCGAAGCCTCGTGGTCGCCCATGAGCCGCAGGGCGTTGGCCAGCTCGGTGCGCTCGCGGCGGGTCAGGTCGAGGCGGACGCAGGTGCCCCAGTGCCGCATCCGATCCGGGTCGGTCAGCGGATGGCGGACGAAGAAGTCGTAGGGCGGGCCGGGCGACTCGATCCGCTCGAACCGATCGATCCAGGTCCGCAGCGGCGTGCCGGGCACGGCGTAGGCCATGACGACGGACGTGACGGCCACCCACGCGAAGACGAGGGCCGGCAGGCACCAGCGGTGTGCCGACCACAGCGCTATCATGAGCACCGTCTCGGTGACGTGGACGTAGTGGAACCCGCGCTGGAGGAAGAACGCCTGGGCCGTCCAGGTCAGGTACAGCACTGCCAGCCCGCCGCGGACGTACCGCAGCCGGTCCGAGGTTGTCGGGTCGTGCAGCCGCCCGGCAACCCACCGGCCCGCCGCCCACACCCACGCCGGGACGAACGGGGCGAGCGGATTCACCAGGAACAGCACCGCGAGCCGGTACGGGGCGAGAACGAGTGTCAGCGCCGCCACGACCGCGTTCCGCAGCATCCAGCGGGCGGGACTGGCGTCCCCGTCGCGGAACCGGCCGGACCAGAGGCGGGCGTCGAGGATCGCCAGCAGCGAGAGGACGACGGAGAACGGCAGGAACCAGCTCCACGGCGGGAACCAGAACAGTTGCCGTTCGAGCCGGAAGGGCATTTCGATGAAGGCTTTTTGCGAGTACGCCGGGTTCCACTCGGTCATGACGGTCCAGAAGTGCGGCCAAGTGCCGGAGGTCACCAGCGCCGCGACTCCGAGCGCCCCGATCAGCCCGCCGCCGACAAGGTTGCCGAGGAAGTCGCCGGCGAACGCCCGCCACGGCCGCTCGTGCCGGCAGGCCAGCCGGCGGGCGGTGGCCAGCCAGACCGGGGCGGCGACGACGAGTATGTGCGGCTTGATCCAGACGGCCGCCGCCCAGAGGACGCCCTCGACCGCCCCGGCAAGGAACGCACCGCCGCGCAGTCGCCCGTCGGGGCCGGCGACCGCCCGGCGGACGCGGAGGAACACGGCGAGCAAGGCCGGCAGGCCGAGCCAGGCGTCGCGCTGGGCGTGGACGAACTCGGACGAGAAGAGGTAGAAGCCGCACGCCCCGGCCACCGCCCACCAGCGGGTCCGGCGGGTCGCCCCGCCCCGAACGGCGAAGCGGTCGAGGACGACGAGTATCGCGGCGAACACGGCGAGATCGACCGCCCGCAGCGCCTCCGAACTCCAGCCGACGACGGCCCGGACGCCGGCCAGCAGCCAGACGTAGCCGGGCAGGTTGGTGTCGAACACGTCGCGGTAGTGGACGCCGCCGGTCAGCACCGTCCGCGCCGCCACGTCGTACAGGCTGATGTCGCACCAGAGGGGCATCCGCAGGAACAGCGGCACCCCCGCCGCGACGAACAGCACGGTGAGAGCGGCGGCCACCGGCCACGGCCGCCACGGCAGCCAGTCCCGCCATGCGGCCGAACTTGGGGCAACGAGCGGAAAAGTCGGGTCCGACATGGGAAATCCGGCGCAACGGGAAGAATCGCTGGAACTGGTCCGTTTTCTCGTTGCGTTCGAGAACCGGCCCGCTTAACATTCGTTTTTAGTAACGGAGTCGCCCGCGGGGTCGCGGTTTCGGACGGAAGCCGGAAAACTCAGTCGCCCACATCCGAATCGCCCGACTCGCCTCTCGCCCCGGTCCGGTCACTCCCGACCCGACCGCACGCGCGTTCTTCACCCGGACGAAGGAGCGATGCCATGTCCACCGTGATGCTCCCCTCGACGACGGCCACGACGGCCCTGCTGTCCGCGTCCAACCCCGAACTGCGGCGGTTGGTGGTGCGGGAGACCGACGACGAAGTGCAGGTCAGCGGCCAGGTGTCCAGCTTCTACCTCAAGTCGCTCGCCCAGGAGGCGGTGCGGTCGGCGGCCAACGGCCGGCCCATCGTCAACCGCGTCGAAGTCCGCCGCTGACCGCCGGCCCGACCCGTCTTCCACCGGGGCTTCCGGCAACGGCCGGCGGCCCCATTTTCGTTTCAATCCGACCACTGGCCCGCGAAGAAACCCTCGGCGGGTGGAACTTTCCGCCCCGACATCCCGCCCCATTCGGGTAGAATAAGATCGCGGGTTTTCCGCTCTGGCGTCTCCCACCAGAAGCGTCCCCGCCGTAGACCGGCTGTCGGATCTCGCTTATGGATGTCACCTCCGCGCACCTCGGCACGTCGCGCGACGAATTCCTCGCCCACTTGGAAGCGGCCAAACTGCTCTCGGACGACGAGTTCGCCCGACTGACCGCCGAACCAGATGCCGACCCGCTGCGCATGGCCGAGAAGCTGCTCGCCGACGGCTTGCTCACGCCGTTCCAACTCGACGCCATCACCGCCGGGCGGCCGGGCGACCTGCGCGTCGGCAGCTACGACCTGTTGGCGAAGCTCGGCGCGGGCGGCATGGGGACGGTGTTCAAGGCCCGCCACCGGCGGATGAAGCGGATTGTGGCGATCAAGGTGCTAGCCGCCAACTTGTGTTCCGACACGGCCTTCGTCCAGCGGTTCCAGCGCGAGGTGGAGACCGTCGCCCGCCTCGGCCACCCGAACGTGGTGATGGCCTACGACGCCGACGAGGCGGACATCGGCCACTTCCTGGTGATGGAGTACGTGAACGGCCGGGACTTGGCGTCCGAGGTGGAGAAGGCCGGGGCGCTCGAGGTCACTCGCGCGGTGGGAATCGCCTGCCAAGCGGCGCGGGGGCTGGCCTATGCCCACTCTCAGGGGATCGTCCACCGCGACGTGAAGCCGCACAACTTGCTTTTGGACGGCCAGGGGACGGTGAAAGTCACCGACCTCGGGCTGGCGCGGCTGACCGCCGACGCCGTCGGCGCGAGCAAGCTCACCCAGGCCGGCGGCATCCTCGGCACCGTCGATTACATGCCGCCCGAACAGGCCGTCGATTCCACGGCCATCGACGCGCGGGCGGACGTGTACAGCCTCGGCTGCACCCTGTACTTCCTGCTCGCCGGCGTCCCGCCGTTCACCGGCCAGTCGCTCATGTCCATCTTGCTGAAGCACCGCGACGCGGATGTGCCGCTTCTGCGGCGCGTGCGGCCGGACGTGCCCAAGGAACTGGAAGCGGTGTGCGGACGCATGATGGCGAAGGCTCCGGCGGATCGATACCAGACGATGGCGGAGGTGGTCGCCGCACTGGAGCCGTTCGCGGAGCGGTCGGCCGTCGCCGCAGGCTCTCCGGCTCAGCCTCCCCCGGCCGCGTCGGTCGCCCCCAACCCCGCCGCCGTCTCGATCCTGGTCGTCGAGCCGTCGCGGGTGCAGGCGGCGATCATCCGCCAGTACCTGGAGGCGCAAGGGGTGACGGTCGCCGCCGTGGTCGCGACCGGGGCCGACGCCGTGGCCACCGCGCACGTGACTCGTCCGACGGGGATCGTCACGTCCCTGCATTTGGCGGACATGAGCGGGGTCGATTTGGCGAAGCAGGTGCGGGCGGAGATGCTCCAGAACGCCCCCGGCGTGGTGGTCATCTCCAGCGAGGCGGACGCGGCCGATGTCGGCACCCTGAGCAAACTGACCCGCGTGGTGACGCTGGCCAAGCCGTTCTCCCCGGAGCAGTTGCTCCAGGCCGTGAACCTCGTCACCGGCCTGTCGGTCGCGCTGCGGTCCTCGGAGACGGTGACGGGGCTGTCCGGGATCAAGATGGGCGGCAGCGGTGTGCCGGGGCGACCGAAGCCGGCGCGCTCCGCGCTCCGCGTGCTGCTCATCGACGACAGCTCGACCGCCCGGCTGCACGTGAAGCAGGTGCTGACCGGCCTCGGCTTCGCGAGTTTCGAGGAGGCGGCCGACGGCGTGCAGGGGATCGCCGCCGCCGCCCGCCAGCCGTTCGACCTGATCGTGACCGACTTCAACATGCCGCTGCTGGACGGCCGGGCGGTGGTGAGCTACCTGCGCCAGCATCCGCCGACCTCGGCGGTGCCGATCCTGGTGGTGACGACGGAGACCGCCCCGGAGCTGCTGGCCACCCTCCGGGCGCTCGGCGCGACGGCGATCATCGAGAAAGCCTTCCCGCCGGCGGTGGTGAAGCCACTGGCGGACCAGTTGTTCGGCGGTTCGAGCCACGGACGGTAGAGCGGACATCGCGCGGGTGTCGCGGGCGCGGTTTGTTAGCCCGCCGCGCGAGCAAGGGCCGTCGGCCGACGCGGTGCCACCATCCACGTCGATTCGCCACGGCGGTTTGGCCCTCGCTCGCGCGGCGGGCTAACAAGGCGATACGCCACCCCGAAGTCCGCTCCAGTCGCGGCCCCGCCTGCGGGTCGCCCGGTGAGACGGCCCATGACCGATGTCATCCGCGAGTTCCTCCTCGAGACGATGGAGAATCTCGCGCAGCTCGACACCGACCTGATCGCGCTGGAGAAGGTGCCGGGCGACCGGAACACGCTGGCGCGGGTGTTCCGCACGCTGCACACGGTGAAGGGGACGGCCGGGTTCATCGGGCTGACGAAACTGCAAGCCGTCGCGCACGCGGCGGAAAGCCTGCTCGGCAAGCTCCGCGCCGGCGACTTCCCGTTCAACCGGCCCATCGCCACGGCGCTGCTGGCCGTGGTGGACGCCATCCGGCAAGTGCTGTCGGCCATCGAAACCGGCGGCGACGAGGGGCGGGGCGAATACGGCCCGCTGGTGGCCGAATTGGACCACCTGCGCGAGACCGGCGGAATCGGCGGCCAATCCGCCATCCTCCCCGCCGGGCCACTGCCGCCGGCCCCGTCCAGACCGCCCGCGTCCTCGCGCTCGACGCCGCACACGGTCGCACTGCCCCCGCCGCCCGCCGCACACCCAACCGAAGCGCCCGACGGCGCGGAGGCGCGCGCCGGGTCGGTCGCCGACACCAGCATCCGCGTGGACGTGGGCCTGCTCGACAAGCTGATGACGCTGGTCGGCGAGCTGGTTCTCGCGCGGAATCAGATCGTGCAGTTCGCCGCCGCCCACGAGGAGTTGCCGATCCTGGGCACCGTGCAGCGGCTGAACCTGCTCACCAGCGAGTTGCAGGCCGGGGTGATGAAGACCCGCATGCAGCCCATCGCCACCCTGTGGAGCAAGTTCCCGCGGCTGGTCCGCGACCTGGCGCTGGCGTGCAAGAAGAAGGTGCGGTTCGACACCGAAGGGCAGGGAACGGAGCTGGACAAGACCATCCTGGAGGCCATCCGCGACCCGCTCACGCACATGATCCGCAACGCCGTGGACCACGGCATCGAGCTGCCGGAGGCGCGGGTGGCGCGGGGCAAGCCGGCCGAGGGGCGGCTGTCCCTGCACGCCTTCCACGAGAGCGGCAAGGTGGTGGTGGAGGTGAGCGACGACGGCGGCGGCATCGACCCGGCGCGGGTGCGGGAGAAGGCCGTCCGCTCCCGCCTCATCTCCGCCACCGACGGGTCGCGGCTGACCGACGCCGAGGCCGTCAACCTGATCTTCTTCCCCGGCTTCAGCACCGCCGACCACGTGACGGACGTGTCCGGCCGGGGCGTCGGCATGGACGTGGTGCGGACGAACGTCGAGCGGATCGGCGGCACGGTGGACGTGGAGAGCCAGCCCGGCCTCGGCACCACCCTGAAGATGAAGATCCCGCTCACCCTGGCCATCATCCCGGCCCTGTCGGTGACGTGCGGCGGCGAGCGGTTCTGCATCCCGCAGGTGAACCTGCTCGAGCTGGTGCGGCTCGACGGCGACCAGGTGGCGCGGCGGATCGAGAACCTGCACGGGGCACCGGTCTACCGGCTGCGCGGGCACCTGCTGCCCGTCGCCCACCTCGACGGCCTGCTCCAGTTGCCGACCGCGCGGCCGCCCGGCGCGGACCTGTTCCTGGTCGTCCTCCAGGCCGACGACCGGCACTTCGGGCTGGTGGTGGACGCCATACACGACACCGAGGAGATCGTCGTCAAGCCGCTCCAGAAGCAGCTCAAGGGGGTGGCGGTGTACGCCGGCGCGACCATCCTGGGGGACGGCCGCGTCGCCCTCATCCTGGACGTGCTGGGGGTGGCGCAGCGGGCCGGGGTGGTGTCCGGCCGTCGCGGGCGGGCCGTCGCCGAGTCGGTCGCCGCGGTCGAGAAAGTGCCGCTGCTGCTGTTCGCCGCGACCGACGGCACCCGCATGGCGATGCCACTGGCCGCCGTCGCCCGCCTGGAGGAGTTCCCGCGGTCGGCACTGGAAAAGGTCGGTCGTCGGCGGATGGTGCAGTACCGGGGCGAAATCCTGCCGCTGGTCGATGTCGGCCGCGAACTGCGGCGGATGGCCGGCGGTTCGCCGCCGACCCGGAAGCGGCGGAAGCCGCGCCCCGCCGCCGCCGCGACCGGCACCGCCCAGGTGATCGTGTGCGGCGAGGCCGGCTCCCGCGCCGGCCTGCTGGTCGGCGAGATCCTCGACATCGTCGAGGAGGAGTTGGTCGCGCGGGGCCGTTCCACCCGCCTTGGCGTTCTGCATACCGCCGTCGTCCAGGAGCGGGTGACGGAATTCCTCGACGTGCCCGCGCTGCTCCGCGCCGCCGTGCCGAATGTAGCCGACGCGGGGTGAGGGGAACTGTTCAAAACCCCACCCCCCGGCCCCCTCCCCATAAATGGAGAGGGGGTGTTCAAGCGGGAAACGTTGTCGAGGAACCGCACTGCTGCCCGAATCACTCGCCGGAACTTCGACCGCGATGTCCTGTTGAACACCCCCTCTCCGGAACGGGGAGGGGGCCGGGGGGTGGGGTCTTCACGAGCGAACCGTCCGCAATCGAGGTGTGTGCCGATGTCCGCCGACCGCCAGTTCTGCACGTTCCACCTCGGCGAGCTGTACCTCGGCGTGGACGTGCTGCGCGTGCAGGAGGTGATCCGCCCGCAGCCGCTGACGCGGGTGCCGCTGGCGCACCCGGTGGTCCGCGGGCTGATCAACCTGCGCGGCCAGATCGTCACCGCGCTCGACCTGCGGCGGCGGCTGGCCCTGCCCGACCGCCCGGACGACACCCCCGCCATGAACGTCGTGCTGCACACCGACGACGGCGCGGTCAGCCTGCTGGTGGACGAGATCGGCGAGGTGCTGACCGTGTCGGACGACCTGTTCGAGGTGCCGCCGGAGACGCTGCGGGGGGAAGCCCGCGAGCTGATCCGCGGCGCGTACAAGCTGCCCGACCGCCTGCTCCTCGTCCTGGACACCGACCGCGCCGTCGGCCTGCCCGCCAACGGCCCCCGCGAATAACGCTCTCCACCCCGCCCCCGAGAACCGCCGTGACCGACGCCCCCACCCCGCCCGCCCCCGCCGCCAAGCTGCTCGCCGCTGCCTTGGCCGACGTGCGGGCGAACGTGTTCGTCGCCGACCCGGCGCTGACCATCGTGTTCGCCAGCGCCGCCGCCCTGGAAACCCTCCGCGAGATCGAGGGCGAGCTGAAAGCGGCCTTCGGCGTGTCGGCCGACGAGGTGGTCGGCGCGAACATCCAGACGTTTCACATGGACCGCAAGCGGGTGGAGAAGATCCTCCGCAGCCCGACCGGACTGCCGCACCGGGCCGAGTTCGCGGTCGGGAAGGTGACGCTGGAGGCCCACATCAACGCCGTGAGCGGGGCCGGCGGCGCGGTCATCGGGTATGTGGTGGCGTGGGAGAACGTGACCGACGCGCGGCTCCGGTCGGCCGACCGCTCCGGCCGACTCGACGCCATCGGCAAGATTCAGGCCGTCATCGAGTTCACCCCGGAAGGGACGATCCTGACGGCGAACGACATCTTCCTGACGCTCCTGGGCTACCGGCTGGACGAGATCGTCGGCCGGCACCACGCCATGTTCGTCGATGCCGCGTCCGCCGCCGGCGGCGACTACCGCCAGTTCTGGGCCGACCTGGCCGGCGGCCGAGCCAAGTCCGGGCGGTTCCGCCGGCTGACGAAGGCCGGCCAGGAGGCGTGGATTCAGGGGTCGTACTTCCCCATCTTGGACGCCGGCGGGAAAGTGTTCAAGGTGGTCAAGTACGCCACCGACGTGACCGCCCTGCGGGGCGTCGAGCAGTCGCTCGGCGAGACCGTCACCACCCTCGCCTCGGCGTCGCACCAGTTGACGGCCGTCAGCCAGGGGATGGCCGCCAACGCCGAGGAGACGGCGGCCCAGGCGAACGTGGCGGCGGCGGCGGCCGAGCAGGTGAGCCGGAACGTGGCCACCGTGGCCACCGGCACCGAGGAGATGGGGGCGAGCATCAAGGAGATCGCCAAGAGCGCGCACGACGCGGCCCGCGTGGCCACGGCGGCGGTGAAGGTGGCCGAGAAGACGAACGCCATCATCGGCAAGCTGGGCGAGTCGTCGGCCGAGATCGGCAACGTCGTGAAGGTGATCACGTCCATCGCCCAGCAGACGAACCTGCTGGCCCTGAACGCGACCATCGAAGCGGCCCGCGCCGGGGAGGCCGGCAAAGGGTTCGCGGTGGTGGCCAACGAGGTGAAGGAGCTGGCCAAGCAGACGGCCCGCGCGACCGAGGACATCAGCCGCAAGATCGAGGCCATCCAGACCGACACGAAGGGGGCGGTGGAGGCCATCGCCCGCATCAGCGGTATCATCCTCCAGATCAACGACATCCAGAACACCATCGCCAGCGCCGTCGAGGAGCAGACGGCCACCACCGCCGAGATCGCCCGCAACGTCGCCCAGGCGGCGACCGGCAGCAACGAGATCGCGCGGAACGTCAGCGTGGTGGCCCAGGCCGCGCGGGGCACCACCGAGGGGGCGGCGAACGCCCGGCTGTCGGCCGACGCGCTCACCAAGATGGCCGTCGATCTGCAGCGGCTCATGGCCGAGTTGCGGTCCTGATCGGAACTCTTCGGGGGTGATCGATGCCGCGCATCCGGGTGCTGGTGGTGGACGACTCGGTGGTCATCCGCCGCGTCGTCACCGACGTGCTGTCCGCCGACCCGGACGTGGAAGTCGGGTCGGCCGCCACCGGCCGCATCGCTCTGGCAAAGCTGACCCAAGCGACTTACGACCTCGTCATTTTGGACGTGGAAATGCCGGAGATGGACGGACTGGAAACCCTCGCCGCCATCCGCAAGACCCACCCCCGCCTGCCGGTCGTCATGTTCAGCGCCCTGACCGAACAGGGGGCGACCGCCACCCTCGACGCGCTGGCCCTGGGCGCGACCGACTACTTCGCCAAGCCGGGCGGCCCCGGCGGGCTGGACGAATCCCGCCGCGTCCTCCGCGAGGAACTGCTTCCCGCCATCAAGCAGCTTTGCCCGCAGTCGGTCGCCAAGCCCGCGACCGTTTCATCCGCCCCGGCAATGTTCGGTGCGGCCACGACCGGCGGGCTAGTGACGGCCGTGGTGATCGCGTCGTCCACCGGTGGGCCGAACGCCCTGCGCGACGTGTTCCAGACCCTACCCGCCGACCTTCCGGTGCCGATCCTGATCGTCCAGCACATGCCGCCGATGTTCACCAAGATGCTGGCCGAGCGGCTGACCGCGTCGTCGCGGGTGCCGGTCGAGGAAGCCACGCACGGCGCGATCGTCCAGCGCGGCCGCGCGGTGATCGCGCCCGGCGACTTCCACATGACCGTCGGCCGAGACTTGACCGGGGTTCGGGTGTTCCTGAATCGGGACGCGGCGGAGAACTCGTGCCGGCCGGCGGCCGACCCGCTGTTCCGCTCGGCGGTCAAGGTGTACGGCGGCGGGACGCTGGCCGTCGTCCTGACGGGCATGGGGTCGGACGGGCTGCGCGGGTGCGAGGCCGTCCGCGCCGCCGGCGGCCGAGTGTTGGCGCAGGACGAGGCGACGAGCGTGGTGTGGGGGATGCCGGGGGCCGTCGCGCGGGCCGGCCTGGCCGACCGCGTGCTGCCGCTGGCGCTGGTCGGCCCGGAGATCGTCCGCCGCGTGACCGGGGGGACTGGCCCGCCATGACCGACGCCGAATTCTCCTTCGTCGCCAAGTTGCTCCGCGACCGCACCGCCATCGTCCTCGAACCGGGCAAGGAATACCTGCTCCACTCCCGGCTCACGCCCGTCGCCGAGCGGCACGGGCTGACCACCGCCGAACAGTTCATCGACAAGCTGCGCGGCGGCGCGGCGGAGTCCGTCCGCGACCTGATCGAGGCAATGGTGACGACGGAGACGCTCTTCTTCCGCGACGCCACGCCGTTCGAGACGCTCCGCACGGCGGTGCTGCCCGCGCTGATCGCCGCCCGCCGCGACACCCGCCGCTTGAACATTTGGTGCGCGGCGAGTTCCAGCGGACAGGAGCCGTACTCGGTGGCGCTGACGGTGGCGCACCACTTCCCCGAACTGGCCGGGTGGGATGTCCGCATCCTGGCCACCGACATCTCCCGCGACATGCTGGCCCGCTCGGCCGCCGGCCGGTACTCGCAGATGGAAGTGGACCGCGGCCTGCCGCCGGACCTGCTCCAGCGGTACTTCCAGAAGGACGGGACCGCCTGGCAGTTGGCCGACGACGTGCGGCGGCGGGTCGAGTTCCGCCCGCTGAATCTGGCCCAGCCGTGGCCCGCGCTGCCGACGATGGACGTGGTGTTCCTGCGGAACGTCATGATCTACTTCGACGTGGAGACGAAGAAGGCGATCCTGCGGCGGGCGGCGGACGCGCTCGCCCCGGACGGGTTGCTGGTGCTGGGCGGGGCCGAGACGCCGTTCAACCTGGTCGATTGCTTCGCTCGCGCCGAAGACCTGTCCGCCGGCTACTACCGCGTCGTCCGCCCCCCGCTCGGGGGGCGGTAGGCCGCCACGCGAAGAATCCGCCCGCCGTCGAATTCAACTCTCGTTTCCGCCTGTGGCAATTCCGCGCGGCACCTGCCCGATACTCCCGTGTCCGCGGGCGATCCGCCCGACGACCACTCACGCCCGCGTCCCCTTGGGGAATCCTGATGGTGCCGCACGACGTGGTGACTTCGACCTACCTGGCGTGCCTGGTCGAAACCGTCGGTCTGTACTCGGGCGCGACGCCGAACGCGCGGCCACTGGCGGCGCTCAGCTCGGCACCGGGACTGGACGCCGACGCGGACGAGCCGCCGTTCGCCACCCTGGTGCGGTTCGGCGAGGAGCGGGTGTGGGGCAGCTCGCTGCTGATCGCCGACGGCACGTCCGTCCTCGACCTGTGCGCCGTGGCCCACGCCGACCCGTCCGACTGGCTCGGCGAACTGAACAACCAACTCGTCGGCCGGCTGAAGAACCGCCTGCTCCGCCGCTCGGTCTGCCTCCAGTTGTCGCCGCCGGTGCCGGTCGTCGGGTTCATCCGCGACCGCCGGGCCGTGGTCGGCTGGGAGTTGGAGTGGGCCGGCGGGCGGCTGACGGGATGCCTCGGCCTGACGGTCGCGGCGGGGGTGGTGTTCGAGACCGACGACGCGGTGGACGTGGCGGCCGAAGGAACCCTGTGCCTGTTCTAACATCCGGAGGCGTGCGATGGCCGCAACGGTACTGGTGGTGGACGACTCGGCGACCATCCGCCAGCAGGTCGGGGCGGCGCTGACGGCGGCCGGGTTCGCCGTGGCCGAGGCGTGCGACGGCGTCGAGGGCAAGGCCCGCGTCGCCGCCGGCGGCATCGGCTGCGTCATCTGCGACGTGAACATGCCGAACAAGAACGGCATCGAGATGGTCGAGGAGCTGAAGGCGGAGGCGACCGGCAAGCTGCCGCCCATCATCATGCTGACCACCGAAGGGTCGCCGCGGCAGGTGCAGCGGGCCAAGGCCGCCGGCGCGTGCGGGTGGATCGTCAAGCCGTTCAAGGCCGAGCTGCTGGTCGCCGCCGTCCGCAAACTGACCGCGTGATCGCCGTCCGCCACCGCCGAGACCCGCCATGAGATCGATTCTCCGGTATCTCGTCCTGCCCGCCGAGACGAGCGAGTTCGAGGCGCGGTACCTCGCCCGCATGAACCGCGTCGCGCTCTGGTTCCTCGCCGCGCACCTGCCGCTGTTCGCGGCGATCGCCGCGCTGAACGGCACCGGCACCGGGGATGCCGTGCTGCTCACCGCGGCGGTGCTGGTCGGCCCACTGGTGGCGGTCGCCCGCTGCCCGCGGCGCGGCGCGTCGGTGGTGATGGGCGTGGCGGCCATGTTCCTGGGCGGCATTCTGGTCCACATCGGCCAGGGGCCGGTGCAGATCGAGATGCACTTCTACTTCTTCGTCCTCATCGCACTGCTGGCGGTGTTCGCCAACCCGGCGGTCATCCTCGCGGCGGCGACCACGGCCACCGCGCACCACTTGGCGACCTGGCTGTGGCTGCCGGCGAGCGCGTTCAACTACGACGCCCCCCTGTGGGTGGTCGGCGTCCACGCGGCGTTCGTCGTCGTCGAGTCGGCGGCCGCCTGCTACATCGCCCGTAGTTTCTTCGACAACGTGGTCGGGCTGGAGCGGATCGTCGCCGCCCGCACCGCCGAAGTGGACGCCCGCAACCGCGACATGCGGCTGCTGCTGGACGCGGTCGAGCAGGGTTTCTTCACCGTCAACCCGCAGGGGGTGATGAGCGACGAGCGGTCGGCGGCCGTGGACCGCTGGCTGGGGCCGGGGGTGTCGGGGGCCACCCTGCCGGAGCGCGTCCGCCCGCACGACCCGATGGTCGCCGACTGGCTGGCCCTCGGGCTGGACGACGTGTTCGCCGACCTGATGCCGGTCGAGGTGACGGTGGACCAACTGCCCAAGCGACTCCGCCTCGGCGACCGCACGCTGAAACTGGAGTACGCGCCCATCCCCCGCGAGGGGCCGGCCCAGGCGCTGGCAGTGATGCTGACCGACGTGACGGCGACCGTCGCCCGCGAGCGGCTGGAGGCCGAACACCGCGTCCTTCTGGCAATGGTGGACCGCATCAGCCGGGACAAGGCCGGCTTCCTGGAGTTCGTCAAGGAGGCGGACGAGATCATCGGCGGGATGGCGGCGGAAGCGCCGGACGACTTGGCCGCCATCAAGCGACAGGTCCACACGCTGAAGGGGAACGCGGCCATCTTCGGCCTGGACTCGGTCGCCGCCGCCTGCCACGCCATCGAGGATCACATCGCCGACACCGGCACCCCGCCGGAGGCCGCCGCGTGGGCGACGCTGCATTCCCAGTGGGAGACGGTGCGCGACAACCTGAAGCGGCTAGTCGGCGACGCGCCGACGGGCATCGCGCTGGGCGACGGCGACTACGTGGTCACGCTCCTCGCCGTCCTGAACGGCGCGCCGCGGGAGGAAGTCGCCCGGCAGGTGGCCGAATGGCGGCTGGAGCCGACGGCCGTCCGCATGGCCCGCATCGGCGACCACGCGCGGGTGCTGGCCGCGCGGCTCCAGAAAGGGGACATCGCGGTGCGGGTGCGCGGCGGCGAGCTGCGCACCGACCCGGAGCGGTGGGCGTTCTTCTGGTCGGCGTTCGTCCACGTCGTGCGGAACGCCGTCGATCACGGGTTGGAGCCGCCGGCGGCACGGGTGGCGGTGGGCAAGCCGCCGGCCGGCGTCATCGACCTGGCCACCCGCATTCGGGACGAGCGGTTCGTCATCACGCTGGCGGACGACGGCCGGGGGATCGACTGGAAGCGGGTGGCGATCGCCGCCGCCGCCAAGGGATTGCCCGCGACCACCCACGACGACTTGGTGGAGGCCCTGTTCCACGACGGTCTGAGTACGGCCGCGACGGTCAGCAGCGTGAGCGGCCGGGGCGTCGGCATGGGGGCCGTCCGCGCCGCCTGCCTCGACCTCGACGGCCAACTCCACGTCCGCTCCGAGCTCGGCCAGGGGACCACGTTCGAGTTCAATTTCCCCGTGGAAGCGATGGCCCCGGACACGCACGAACTGCTCCGCCTGCACGGCGTCCGGTATCCCGACCGTCCGCCGGCCGAACCGGCGAGCGGCACCGCCGACCGTGCGGCCCCGGTCGGCGACCTGCTGCCGCATTCGGCGGTGTGAGGCCGGCGCGTCCGCCGCCCCTCGACCGCCCGCGCCGCGCCGAACCGCCCGTTTTCAATTGCCTTCCCCGTCGCTTCCGGGATAATCCCCTCACCCCTTTCCCGGAGGCTCTCCCGCTATGATCCCCGCGCCCCTCGACCGCCGCTCGTTCCTGATCGGCTCGGCCGCGCTCGCCGCGTCCGCCGTCCTGCCCCGTCCCGCGCCGGCCGCCGACCCCGACCCGTATGGCGGTTTCACCGTCGGCGTCCAGTCGTACACGTTCCGCAACTTCGACCTCGAAGGGATGCTCAAGCGGACCAAGGAACTCGGCCTGACGCACGCCGAGTTCTACCAGAAACACATCCCGATGGGCAGCGACGGCGACAAGCTGAAGGCGATCCGGAAGCTGCTCGCCGAGTACGGCGTTACGGCCGTCGCCTACGGGGTGGAAGGGTTCACCAAGGACCACGACGCGAACAAGAAGAAGTTCGACTTCGGCGCGGCGCTGGGCATCAAGGCGTTCTCCGCCGACCCGAACCCGGACAGCCTCGACAGCCTGGACAAGCTGGTCGCCGAGTACAAGATCGCCATCGCCATCCACCCGCACGGGCCGGTCGGCAAGGGGATGCACCGCTGGCGGGACGCCGAGTCGATCCTGAAGGCGGTGAAGGACCACCACGCCCTCATCGGCACCTGCCTGGACACCGGCCACCTGATCCGCGCCGCGCAACTCGACATCAAGCTCGACCCGGCCGAGCAGGTGACGGTCATGGGTGCCCGCAACTTCGGCCTGCACCTGAAGGACCACGACAACAAGCGGAAGACGGACGTGCCGTTCGGCGACGCCACCGGCGTGCTGGACGTGACCGCCGTGCTGAAGGCGCTGAAGGCGGTCAAGTTCGCGGGCCTCATCAGCATCGAATACGAGGCGAAAGCCGACAACCCGACGGCCGACGTGAAGGCGTGCCTCGACTACATGAAGGGTGCCATCAAGAAGCTGGGGTGAGCATCTGGCCATCCGTCTGGAAGTACCAGGGGCTTCCGCCCCTGGCTACGCCCGACGGCCGCTCCGCGGCGAAGAGGCGGGATTCCAACGCGATGGCGGGACGGGTTTTCGCCCTGGAGGGGCCGCCAGACGTAAGCCAGGGGCGGAAGCCCCTGGCTACTTCGCCTTCAGGTGCGTGTCGAAGAACTCCTTGACCTGCTCGCGCTTCGGCGGGGCGAAGAACTCCGGCCCGCCGTGCCCGCCGCCCTTGATCGGCACCAGTTCCGCCGCCACGCCCGCCTCCTTCAGCGCCGCCGCCAGCAGCTCGCTCTGGTTGAACGGGACTGCCGGATCCTTGTCGCCGTGGACGAGCAGGAATGGTGCGGCGGACTTCGTGACGTATTTGATCGGGTTGGCCTTTTGGGCTTTCTCGCCGTTCGTCGCCACCGCCCCGCCGATGAGGTTGGACTCCGGCGAGCCGGCCTTGTCGTGGCTGCCGCCCATCTTGGTGAAGTCCGTCGGGCCGAAGTAATCGACCACCGCCTGCACCCGGCTCGGCTGGTCCGCGTTCCCGCCCTTGCCCTCCAACTCCCTCGCCTCGCCGCTGGTGCCCAGCAGCGCCACCAAGTGCCCGCCGGCCGACGACCCCCACGCGCCGATGCGGTCCGGGTTCAGGTTGTATTTCTTCGCGTTCGCCCGCACCCACCGGACGGCCGCCTTGCAGTCCTCGATCTGCGCCGGGAACACGGCGTGCTGGCTGAGCCGGTAGTTCGCACTGACCACCGCGTACCCCTTCTCGGTTAGGAACAGCGCGGGGCAGTTGGTCTTGCCGCCGGCCTGCCACGCCCCGCCGTGGACCCAGACCACTACCGGCAGCGGCTTGTCGGACTTGGGCACATACAGGTCGAGCTTCTGCCGCTCGTGCCCCTTCTCGACGTAGGAGAGGTCGCGGTGCGCGGCGACGCCGTCGGGCACCGCGGGGGCCTTCGGCGGTTGGGCGGCCGCACCGCTCATCGACAGGCCGCAGACGGCGAGGGCGAGGCGGAGGCGAGAAAGCGACATGGGAAGACTCCGGTTGTGTGCCAGGCGCGACGGCGCTCGTATCATCCACTTCAACCCGGCCGGCGCGAAACGGTTCCACCCCACGCCGCGAATCGGCGTCGGCCTTCCGGAGCGGATCGAGATGGACCGTGCCGCCGTGGATCGCATCTGGCTGGTTCGACACGCCGAATCGACGCACCCGCACGTCTTCAACGGGGCCGAGACGGATGTCGAGTTGAGCGACACGGGCGTGCGCCAGGCCGAGGCGCTGGCCGCCTGGTTCCGCAAGCGGCAGTTGACGGCGGTGGTGTCGTCCGGGATGCGGCGGGCCATCGACACCGCCGTGCCCGTCGCGCGGGCGTGCGGCGTCCCGCGCGGCGTCGAACCCGACCTGCACGAGCGGCGAATCGGCCCCCTGGCCGGCACGGAGTTCACCTTCGACGCCGGGCCATGGCCGGAGACGGTGAGGCAGTGGACGGCGGGGAACACGAGCTACACGACGCCGGGCGCGGAGTCCTTCGACGACATCGCCGAGCGGTGCCTGGCGGCGTGGAATCGGGTCGTGGCCGCGCACCCCGGCGGGCGAGTGGCGGTGGTGGCGCACGGTGTGGTGTGCAAGGTGCTGTTGCTGCGGTTGCTGAACGGCTACGGGCCGGGGGACTGGCCGCGCCTCGGCAGCGTGGCGAACGTGTCGGTCAGCGAACTCGTCCCCGACGGCGACGGCTGGCGAGCCGAACGACTGCTCGAAGTGCCGGAGCCGGTGCTTTCGCTCACCGTGCAACTGCCGCCGGCCACGCCCGCCCCACGACGCTCCGAGGGGTGACGGATGTCCCCCCCCGCATCTGGTCATAGCGGCAAACGTTGGCGGAATTTCTTCCGCCGCTTGCATTTCCATTTGTCGTCAGTTCCCGCCCGCTTAAACTACCTCAACTTCTCCCGCTACACCCGTTCCCTTGCCCCGTCTCCCCGGACCATCATGCCAGCCCACCGCCGACGCCGCGCCTTCACGCTCATCGAGCTGCTGGTGGTGATCGCCATCATCGCCATCCTCATCGGCCTGCTCCTGCCGGCCGTGCAGAAGGTCCGCGAGGCGGCCGCCCGCATGAAGTGCAGTAACAACCTGAAGCAGCTCGGGCTGGGGTTCCACAACCACGAGTCGGCCCTCGGCTTCTTCCCGGCCGGGTACGAGCAGAAGGTGACGGCGGCGTACCCGACCGTGCCGGCGTTCCGGTTCCGCTGGTCGGCGTTCGCCAAGCTCACCCCGTATCTGGAGCAGACGGCGGTGTACAACGCCTGCGACCTGGACAACCCCCTGTACGACGCCGCCGGGAACGTCATCAACAGCAAGGGGAACCAGCTCGCCGTGCAGACGGCGGTGCCCATCTTCCTGTGCCCGAGCGACCCGCTGAGCGGGCAGAAGCCGGACCCGCTGTTCGCCCCCACCAACTACGCCGTGTGCGTCGGCAGCGGGCAGAACGGCGGGTCGCGGACGGCCACCTTCGCCGCCGCCCCGCCGCCCGACGGCATGTTCTACAACGGCTCGGCCACCCGCTTCGCCGACCTGACCGACGGCACTTCGAACACCGCGATGGCGGCCGAGACGCTGCTCGGCACCAACGCCGCCGCGACCGCCGCCGCCCCGACCGCCGCCGCCGACCAGGAGCGGGCGTACCGCTGGTTCCAGTCGCAGACGGCCTTCACCGCCGCCAACTGCGGGCCGGCCACCACCGCCCCGCAGTACAAGTACGACAAGAACACCCGGTGGGCGGACGGCGACGCCTACGAGACGCTGTACGACCACGGGCTGACGCCGAACGCGGCGACGATGGACTGCATCAGCACGGCGGCCAACTGGAAGGCGGCGCGGAGCAAGCACAGCGGCGGGGTGAACATGCTCCGCGCCGACGGCGGGGTGCGGTTCGTCACCAACTCCGTCAGCTCGGTCACCTGGGCCGGCGTCGGCTCCCGCGCCGGCGGGGAAGTGCTCGGCGACTACTAAGGCACTGGCGGGAAGATGGCATACCGGGCCGGCTCAATTGAGGTCGCCTGGCCCTCCAGAGTCGGGCCGAATCGCTCCGGTGGTTCGGCCCGACTCTGGAGGGTCAAGCGACCTCCACGGGCGTCCCACTTTCGGTCCGATGGCAGACGACTTCCCCGCCGCTGCCAAACACTCGAGGTCCGACATGTCCCACGCACGAAGCGCCCTCGCGGCGGCCGGGTTCCTCGCGCTCGCCCTGCTGGCGGACACGGCGGCCGTCTCGCAGGAGCCGAAGAAGGCCGATCCGCCGCCGAAGAAGGATCCGCAACAGGCGGTCGAGCCGAAGTCCTCACCCGGCGAGGGCCAGAAGTTCCTGGCCAAGTTCGTCGGCGACTGGGACGTGGCGAAGAAGTTCCACCCGCGCGACGGCGGCGAACCGAAGGCGACGCCGGGCACCTGCAAGCAGGAACTGACCCACGGCGGGCGGTTCCTGCGGTCGGAGTTCGAGTTCGGTACCGGCGCGGGAAAGTCCACCGGCACCGGCGTCATCGGGTTCGAACCCGACACGGGGCTGTTCACCAGCACCTGGATCGATTCGCGGCAGACGCGGATGTCGTTCCGCAAGGGCAAGGAGAAGTTCGCCCGCGAGAAGATCGAGCTGTTCGGCTCGGCGCTCGGGGCCGAACCGGAGACCCGCAAATCGAAGACGGTGACGACGCTGGAAGACAAAGGGGAAAGGATCGTCCACAAGCAGTATTCCATCGGCACCGACGGTATGGAACGGCTGATGATGGAACTGGTCATGACCCGGAAGGCGGTCAAATAGTCGGCTTTGTCCCGACGTAGAGCGTGGCGATGCCGAATGTGAACGGCGTGAAGGTCACGTCCGTCAGGCCGTGGGCGCGGAGCCTGTCCGCCAACTCGTCGCCGTCGGGGAACCGCATCACGCTTTCGGGCAGGTACTGGTAGGCACTTTCCTTGCTCCGCGACAGTACTTGTCCGACGCGGGGTAGCACCTTCGTGAAGTACCACGAGTACAGCCCGCCGAGAATTCGCCCACGCGGGCGGGAGAACTCCAGCACCGCCAACCGCCCGCCGGGGGCCAGCACGCGGACCATCTCGGCCAAGCCCCGGTCGGTGTCGGTCACGTTCCGCAGCCCGAACGCCACGCTCACGAGGTCGTAGTGGTCGGACGGGAAGGGGAGCTGCTGCGAGTCGGCCTCGATGAATCGGATGCGGTCGGCGGTGCCGTTCGCCTTGCCCTTCTCACGGGCCAGTTCCAGCATTTCCGGGCAGAAGTCCGACCCGGTGATGTCGCACCGGCCGCCGGCGGCGCGGTCGTAGGCGAACGCCAGATCGCCGGTACCGGTGCAGAGGTCCAACACCGGCTTGCCCGGCGTCGGCGGCACCATCTTCGTCGTCCACCGCCGCCACAGCTTGTCGATGTTCAGGCTGAGAAGGTGGTTGAGGAAGTCGTACCACGGCGCGATCTGGCCGAACATCCGGCGGATGCGGACTTCCTTCTTGTCGAGCAGGTCGGCGGGCACGGCGGCGGTACTCATGGGCGATTCTCCGAGGGCTGACCGGAGAACCGAAATCGGCCGGCGGGGGCAACGGTTGAAGGCGGAGGAGCTAACCACAGAGGCACAGGGACACAGAGAAGAACAGAGTTTGGACAGAATCACAGGATAAAGAATTGGATGATTTCAGCAATCATTTCATCCGTTTCTTCATCCTGTGATCCTGTCCAATTCTCTTCAGCCTCATTGCTTTTTCGGCAACTCCAGAAGCTTCAGCCCATTTTCCACGCCGGCCGCCAGCTTTGGCAAGGCTTTCCGCACGGCGTCCAACAAGGTCTTCGCGGACGGCTCCGGGCCTGTTAATGAGTGGCGGACGATTCCCTCGCGATACACCGGCGCGGAGGTCGTCGATGGCGATGTCCGCGAGGTCGGCGTCCGGCAGGGGTCAGTTTGTAGGTGTTCACGACGACGGGGCCGGTAGTCCTTCGGCCGGGTGGTGTGGAAGTACTGCACCGCTTGCATCGCCGGGAACCGGTGGGCGAACGGCCGCTTCGCGTCGGCCAGACGGCTCCGAATGGCGTGCCCTCGCGTCGCGCCCTGGGGGTCTCTTCGCGGCGAAACTCGTGCCCCGCATCATTCGCCGTCGCTACCAACCTTCCGTTCGCATCACTTGTGTGTTGAAATACCTCCACCCCCGGAGGTGCCATCCATGCTCGGTCTTCTACAGGCGTTCGTCGAACAGGTCGGGCACATGGGCGTGAAGGGCCTGGCGGAGGCCGTCCACCCGGCGGCGGGCAAGGCGGTCGATCTCTTCGGCGGCGTCTGGAAACGGTGGCAACTGATCCGCCAGCGGCAGCAGCAGCGGGACGAGATCGAGGCGATGGCGAAGATGACCGCCGCGCAGGTGGCCGACGAAATCCGCGCGCAACTGACGGCGTCGATCCCCGACAACCCGGCGCTTCGCGGCGAAGTGGAACTCTACCTGTCGCTCGCGCCAGCGGCGATGCGCGCCAGCCTGAAGCGACCCGCCGACCCGACCGGCCGGAGCGTGCCGGCCGGGTTCAACCTGCGGTCGGCCGACGACATCGTGCAACTGTTCCCCGCCGGCGTGCCGCAACTCCGGCCCGGCGATCCCCTCCCCGGCATCGACTGCTGGGTGCTGGTGGAACTGCTGGGAGCCGGCGGCTTCGGCGAGGTCTGGCTGGCGAAGTCCGAAGTGGACGACACGCTCCGGGCGGTCAAGTTCTGCACCGATCCGGTGTCCCGACAGCGGCTCATCGACCACGAGCGGGCGCAAGTGATCCGCGTCATGCGGGCCGGCGGCCACCCCAATCTCGTCCCGCTGCACCAGTACAGCCTGACCGGGGACAAGCCGTGGCTGATGTACGAGTACGTCGGCGGCGGGACGCTGGCCGATGCCGTGATCGAGTGGCAGGCGCTGGCGTCGGAACTGCGGGTGGCGAAGGCGGTGGCGGCGCTGCTGGAACTGACCGCCGCCGCGGGTCATTTGCACCGCCTCACGCCGCCGCTCGTCCACAGGGATTTGAAACCGGCGAACGTGCTGCGGTGCGGCAAGACCGGCTGCTTCCGCGTGACTGACCTCGGCCTCGGCGGGTCGGCGGCGGAGTACGAACTGAGCCTGGAATCGCAGGGCGGGCGGTCGATCACGGGCCGGCTGCCGTCGCTGCTCGGCGGGTCGCACACGCCGCTGTACGCCAGCCCGGAGCAGCGGAAGGGCTACCCGCCCGACCCCCGCGACGACGTTCACGCGCTGGGGGTGATCGCGTACCAGATGCTCACCGGCCGGCTGGACGCGGGACCGGGGGCGCGGTTCGACCGCGAGTTGAAACTGGCCGGGGTTCCGGACGTGCTGATTCACCTGATCGGCGACTGCGTCGATCCCGAAGCGAGCAGCCGACCCGCGACGGCCGGCGCAGTGGAGACCGCCCTTCAGGCTGCGGGTCTCGTGATCGCTCCGGTCGTCGGATCGCCGCCGCCGCCGCCGCCGATTCAACAGCAGCAGCAACAGCAACAAACGCTGTTTCCCGCACCGCCGAGTGGACGAACCGCGAACCCTGTCGTCGATCTCCGCGTCCGCGGCAAGTGGTGGTGGCGGCCGCTGCGCAACGCGAAGGCGACGTGGAAAGTGGACGCCGACACGCCGGCCAAGGTGGACGTGGACGCCGCGCGGGAGTACCGGCTGGAGGTGGCCTCGACCGTCGCCGACTCCGAGTTGTCGTCCCTCCTGCCGCTGGCCGCGATCGCCAACTTCCGCCGACTCGACCTGAGCGGGTGCGTGCGGCTGACCGCCGTCGGCTTCGGGTACCTCACCCCGTTCGGGAAACTCGAGCAGTTGAACTGCTACGGCTGTACCGAAGTCACGGATGTCGCGGTCGCCGCCGTGTCCCGGCTCGCCGGCTTAACCCGACTCGACCTGACCCGATGCAAGCGGATCTCCGACGCCGGCCTCGCGCACCTGCCTGCGCTGTCGGAGCTGGAACACCTCGATTTGAGCGGGTGCGAGTGGGTGACGGACGCCGGGTTGGTACACTTGGCGAAGATGCCGGCGCTGCGGCACGTCGGCCTGCGGAACACGCAAGTCACGGACACCGGCGCGGCCCGCCTGCTCCGCGCGATCCCCGACCTGACCGTGGACCGCTGACACCGCCCCCGGAACCCGCCACTCGTGCCCACCCTCATCGACACGCACGCGCACCTGGACGACGAGCGGTTCGCGGCCGACCTGCCGGCGGTGCTGGACCGCGCCGAAGCGGCCGGCGTGACCCGCATCCTGACCATCGGCATCGACCTGGCGACGAGCCGCAACGCGGTGAAACTGGCCGCCGAATACGCGGAGGTGTTCGCCGTCGTCGGCATCCAGCCGAACCACGTCGGCGAAGCCGCGGCCGGAGACTTCGAGGAAATCGTTGCCCTCGCGGAGGCCGCGCCGAAGGTCGTCGGCGTCGGCGAATCCGGTCTGGATCGGTACTGGGACCGTGCGCCGTTCGACCTGCAAGAGGCGTACTTCGTCCGGCACTTGGCCCTGGCCCGGCGGTTGGACAAGCCGATCGTCGTCCACTGCCGGGAAGCCGAGGCGGACGTGGTGCGCGTGCTGCGAGCCGAGTTCGAGACGCACGGGCCGCTCCGAGGTGTCCTGCACTCGTTCAACGGCGACGCCGCGACCGCCGCCGCGTGCCTGGAGATGGGCCTGCACATCTCCTTCGCCGGGATGCTGACGTTCAAGAACAACGACCCGCTACGGGCGGTGGCGAAAACCATCCCGCTCGACCGACTGCTGGTGGAAACCGACAGCCCGTACCTCGCCCCGCAACCGGTGCGGGGCAAGCGGAACGAGCCGGCGTTCGTCGCGCACACGGCGGCGGTCTTGGCACGGGTCAACGGCGTGGCGGTCGAAGAGTTGGCCGAGGCGACGACGCGAAACGCGACGGCGCTGTTCGGGGTGTGAACGTGATGGGCTGTTGGGGAGAGGGTCTACCAGTCGCCGCCCAGTACCTCACCGCCGGCCGGCGTCACCGCGGACCAGAACGTCGATTCGGAGATGGTTCCGGAGAGGAACCGCACGCTGCCGTCGCCAACGCCGACGAGGATGCCGGTCGTGTACGGCGAGTTGGGTACGAACGGGTTGCACTTCTCCACGGTCGGCGCGAGCTGGAACATCTTGCCGTTGAAGTAGCTGCCCGCACTGTGTTGGGAGAAGCCGACGGTGACGCCGTTCGGCCCGGGCTTGGGGATCGCGTCCCCGCACGACTCGTCCGCGAACGTCGGCCGCCGGCCGAACGGGTCGAACCAGAAGTTCCACTCCCAGTTCGCCGGGTCGGTTCCGGGTGGGGGCGGAAAGGTTGTTCGTCTCGTGGCGTCAATTGCCCAAAAATCGAACGGCTGTTCCTCGCAATTGGCGTAGTGGGTGGTCCAGAAGACAGTATTCGACAAGCCGTCCGAGATGCCGCCAAGACTCGACCCACGTCGGAAGATAAGTTCATTCGCCGCGTAACTGATACTTCCCGGTTTGTTTCGGTCGCCGGACACGAAACTCGGATCGGCTGGACTTTGGTACCAACGCTTCCGATACCCAGCAGTCATCCGGTCGGGGTCCACGACCACACTCGAGATGTGGGGTAGCAAACTCGCCAGAACTGCATTCTCCGACTTGACGAACGGCGGGTCGGCAGATTGCAACGCAGGTATACGTCCGGCGTCCACGTCAACTGCTTGATGGAGGGCGAGGCCGATCTGCTTCAGATTGTTGGAATCCGCCATGCGTATCGCTGACTGCCGAACCTTCTGCACCGCAGGTAGCAGCAGTGCTACGAGCAATCCGAGGATGCCAACGACGAGAAGGATCTCGACAAGCGACAGCGCCGTACGCCTGCTGTTAAGTCGCACAGATAGCACTCCCGCATGACGTTCAAATAGGAGCAGGTTTGAAAGATATCGAAAGCCGATTCATCGGCGGTTAAGTTTTAATTGCGTTTGGGCGCGGCCGCACCAGGACTCTCGCCACTGACTTCAGCGATGATCGCAGGTAGGGGCGGGTAGGATTTGGCATCCTAATTTCGAGTCTGAAATCGGTTTTTACAACGGTCCCCGGTGCCAGGTCGGGTAGCTCGACGAATCCAGCGAAGCTCGGGGCGTTCGGAAGGCTCTCTTCCTCGGGGTCGCCGAATCCCAATGCCGCGCCGGACGACATTTGTCCCGGCTTGCCACCCGGTTTTGGCCAAACTGGCTTTGCGATGAGAAGGACGAACTCGCCCGCGAGATCATAGTTATATTTTCCCGTCACTCCGCAGAGTAGCGTGTCCGTTTTAGTTCGCGCCAGTAGTGGCGCTGGGCCAGTGCAAACACCAGCCTTGCCAGCAGGAAGGGGAGGTGCGGGCGGGTTATATTTTGCGACAGCGAGTACGGCAACGGCAGAGAACAGCGCGACTTGACCAGCGAGGATGAACTTGCGCATAGCGAGCCCCCCCTTGTAGTTCGGGGCACCCACGGTTCGGGGCACCCACGGTTCGGGGCACCCACAGTAGGTAAGAAAATCAAGTCCCGAATCGGCTACAAGAGAAATCTCGCGTAAGTTCGATGAAGATTTCACGTCTGGTCGCTGCACAGTTTGCGGGCCAGTTCGCCGTGAAACGTGGTGCTGTCGAACGGCTGGCGGGTGCCGGGAATCGCTGCCGGAGCTACAACAGCGCACCCACGGCCCTGGCGGGCCGGGTTCACCGTCCCTGTTCCCGGTGCCCCCATGCAACTCGGCTTCGTGTCGGCCGTCGTCGGCGATTTGACGCTCGAAGAGGTGTTCGCGCTGGCCGCCGACGAGGGGTTCGGCTGCGTCGAACTGATGTGCTGGCCGCCGGGCAAGGCCGACCGCCGGTACGCCGGGGTGACGCACCTCGACGTGTCGGCGTTCACCGACGAGCAGGCCGCGCACGTCCGCGACCTGATCCGCATTCACCGCGTGCAGGTGTCCGGCCTCGGTTACTACCCGAACCCGCTCGACCCCGACCCGGACCACCGCAACATGGTGGTGGCGCACCTGAAGAAGGTCATCCAGGCCGCGCCGAAGATCGGCGTGAACGTGGTGAACACGTTCATCGGCCGCGACCCGGTACAGTCGGTCGATGCCAATCTGATGGTCATGCGGCACGTCTGGGATCCGATCGCCGCGGTGGCGAAGGCGGCCGGGGTGAAGATCGGCATCGAACACTGCCCGATGCTGTTCAGCGACGGCGAGTGGCCGGGCGGCAAGAACGTGGCCAGCACGCCGGACGTGTGGCGGAAACTGTTCGCCGCGTACCCCGACGGCACCATCGGGCTGAACTTCGACCCGTCGCACCTGATCTGGCAGTTCATCGACTGCGGGCGGGCGGTGCGGGAGTTCGGCCCGCACCTCGTTCACGTCCACGCCAAGGACGAACGGATCGTCCACGAGCGGCTGTACGAAGTCGGGGTGAATGGCCTCGGCTGGCACCAGCCGAAGCTGCCGGGCCTCGGCGACGTGAAGTGGGGCGAGTTCTTCGCCGCGCTCACCGACACCGGAT
Organism: Fimbriiglobus sp.; assembly: GCA_043745295.1. Taxonomy (GTDB): domain Bacteria; phylum Planctomycetota; class Planctomycetia; order Gemmatales; family Gemmataceae; genus JALHQU01. Next base: position 33,698 of record JAYTTN010000708.1, read on the forward strand.
ACGCTGGCCCCGTGTGCATCGAGGTCGAAGACCGAGCCTACGAGGGAAGCCTGGCCGACCGCAAACGAGCGCTCCGCCAAAGCCGCAAGTTCCTGGAACAATACCTGGGTTGAAAGGAGTGGAATTGCGCGATTTGTGTGCGATCTGCGCGATTTTTGACGCGATTTGCATGGTCTTGTAACAAGACTTTCAAGGCACATGAACACGGTGTTTCAGGTGGAAGTTCCACTGTAAACCCTTGCCAAACAGTCATTTTCGACTTTCATGCCTGCTAAAATGTCGTATTGGCACGGTGGCTGCTCCTAAGAGATTCGGCGAGAGCCAAAACCGGGTCGGACACAGAGGGAGAGGCTGTGTCCGGCCCGGTTTCTTTTTTTTCCGTCCCGACCGTCCGCGCGATCACACATTCTTTCACTTCGCCTTGCCTTGCCTGCCGTCCGGCCGATAGAGTGGTTCGGTTCGGCATTCCCGGTCGGAACGAGTTCGACCGCTCACCCGATTCGCCGGAACCCATGCCGCCGAAAGTGACCCCGGCTTCGCCCGCCACCCCGGCTGCGGCCCCGCAGTTCGACCCCAGCAACCCGTTCTTCGTCCAGCAGGACCGCACGGTCTTGGTGGAGGTGGAGAACCCCAAGTACGCGGCCGCGCGGGACGCGCTGGCCCCGTTCGCGGAGCTGGAGAAAAGCCCGCAGCACATCCACACGTACCGCATCACGGACCTGTCCGTGTGGAACGCCGCTGCCGCCGGCATGACCGCCGACGACATGCTCGGCGTCCTCCAGCAGTACACGAAGTTCCCGCTGCCGACGAACATCCCGTCGAACATCCACGACGCCGTCAGCCGGTACGGGCGGGTGAAGCTGGAACGCGCCGCCGACGGCACCCTCCGGCTGGTGTGCGACGACAAGCCGCTGCTGGTGGAACTGGCCCGCAACAAGAAGCTGAAGGAGTACCTCGGCGCGAAGGTGGACGACACCACGTTCGGCATCGAGCCGGTGAACCGCGGCATCGTCAAGCAGCTGCTCATCACCATCGGCTATCCGGCGGAAGACCTGGCGGGGTACACCGAGGGCGCGGCCCTGCCGATGGCCGTCCGCACCGTCTGCGGGTCGGGCATGCCGTTCAGCGTGCGCGACTACCAGCGGGAGTCGGCCGACGTGTTCCACGCCGACGGCGGCGCGCGGGGCGGGTCGGGCGTCATCGTGCTGCCGTGCGGCGCGGGCAAGACCATCGTCGGCATCCTGGCCATGTGCCTGCTCCAGAAGAACACTCTGGTGCTGACCACCAGCATTACGGCCGTGAAGCAGTGGGTGCGGGAGATTCTCGACAAGTCCGACCTGACGCTGGATCAGGTGAAGGAGTACACCGGGGACGTGAAGGAGATCGGCCCGGTGACGGTGGCGACGTACCAGATCGTGACGTACCGCCCCGGCAAGAAGCGGAAGAAGAAGAAGGCGGCCGACGCCGAGGCGAAGGGGATCACGACCGCCGTCAGCCAGCAGCGGCCGCCCGTCGGCGGGCCGCCGCCGTCCGAGGACGAGGAACTGGACGACTTCGCGCAGGCGTTGCTGGCACAAGAGGACGACGAGGACGACGGCGAGGACACCGGCCCGACCGACCCGGCGAACTACCCGCACTTCAAGCTGTTCGAGGAGCGGGACTGGGGCCTCATCATCTACGACGAGGTCCACCTGCTGCCCGCCCCGGTGTTCCGCGTGACGGCGCAAATCCAGGCCCGCCGGCGACTCGGCCTGACGGCCACGCTCATCCGCGAGGACGGCCGCGAGGGGGACGTGTTCACGCTCATCGGCCCGAAGAAGTACGACGTGCCGTGGCGGGAATTGGAAACTAAAGGGTGGATCGCGTCGGCCAGCTGCACCGAGGTGCGGGTCGCGCTGCCGGACGACAAGACCCGCATGGAGTACGCCGTCGCCGACTGGCGGCACAAGTACCGCATCGCCTCCGAGAATTCCGGCAAGGACGACGTGGTGGCCGAACTGCTCGGCCAGTACCGCGACCAGCGGGTGCTGGTCATCGGCCAGTACCTGACGCAACTGAAGACCATCGCCAAGCGGTTCGACCTGCCGCTCATCACCGGCAGCACGCCGAACAAGGAGCGGGAAGACCTGTACGGCAAGTTCCGCACCGGGGCCGTGCGGCACCTGGTGCTGTCGAAGGTCGGCAACTTCGCCATCGACCTGCCGGACGCGAACGTGCTGATCCAGGTGAGCGGCACGTTCGGCAGCCGGCAGGAAGAAGCCCAGCGGCTCGGCCGCATCCTCCGCCCGAAGTCCAGCGGCGAGGGCGACGCGCACTTCTTCACTCTGGTGACGCGCGACACCCGCGAGCTCGACTTCGCCCACCACCGCCAGATGTTCCTCACCGAGCAGGGGTACAGCTACGCCATCCTCGACGAGCGCGAGGTGGTGGCGAAGAGCAGTCACGGGGGATAGTCGGCATGGGCGTCCACGACGAATTTCTCGCCGAGCATTTCCCGGACGGGACCGCGCGCGGGTTGGCCGGTGCGATCCTGGCCACCCCGAATGTCACGCTGCCGAAACTGGTGTACGCCGACTGGCTGGACGAGCGCGGCGACCCGCGCGGCGAGTTGGTTCGGCTGATCGTCGAAGGGGAGAGTGCGACCGAACGGGCGGCGGAATTGCGAACCGGATGTTCGGTCGGCTGGCTGTCGGTGATGCGACAACTCCACCCAGCGTTCGACGCGCTCGCGTTGCGCGTCGACGACCCGAACTTTCGGGAAGGAGGCTGGCGGCCGAGCCTGACGGCGACGTTCGACTGCGGGCTGTGGGACGTTCACTACTCCGGCGACTTGATGGAAGAGCCGTTCCCGACGGTGTTGACGACCGTCGCCGACGAACGCCTCTCTCCCGTCGTCCGCTCGATCCGCCTGGACGGGCACGAGGACCGCAACCGGATCAACGGGACGTTGCACCTGACAATCACACCGCTCGTCGCTGCAGGCGTGAGTTTTCCGCACCTCGAACACTTCGAGACCGAGCGCGACTACGACGAGACGGAACAGCACAGTATCGTCATCGACCGCGGCTTCAACTATCAGGACACTGGCGAACTCGCCGCGCTGCTGGCGAACAGCCCAAGACTCAAAACGCTGATCGTCCCCAGCCCGCCGAACGCCGACTTCTTCACCGGCCCGCCGCACCCGCTCGAAACGCTGGACGTGTACTGCGCGTTCGTCCGCCAGCGGTTCATCCCGAACCTGGCGCGGAGCACGCGGTTCCCGAACTTGAACGTGCTCCGGTTCCGCGATAACTGCGATGGCGGCACGGCGTGCCAGGACGAGAACGGGTACACGACGTTCGCCGAGTTCGCCGGGTTACTCACCTCGCCGAACACCGCGCACATCGAGACCGTGGAATTCCTCGACACCGTGCTTTCGGCGGAGGAGATGCAACGCCTGTTGGCGATCCGCTCCCGTGGCGTCCGCGTCACCCGTTCGCGGTACGCCTGACCGCTCGCACGTCCCCGTTCACCACCTTCTCCGTTGGCCAGTCGCCACTCAGGATCGACACCACCGCCTCGGCCGCAGAACGGGCCATGTCGCCGAGCGATTGCACATCGACGCCCGCCGCGTGTGGGGTGAACAGCACGTTCTCGAACGCGAACAGCGGGTGGTTCGCCGGCGGCGGTTCGTGTTCCAGCACGTCCAGCAGCGCGCCGCCGAGGTGCCCGCTTCGCAACGCTTCGAGCAACGCGGTTTCGTCCACCAGGCCGCCGCGCGAGGTGTTCACCAGCACCGCCCCCGGCTTCATCAGCGCGAACCGCTCGCGGGTCATCGTGTGCCGGGTGGCGGGCGTCAGCGGCATGTGCAGTGACACGAAGTCCGAACTGCGGAGCAGTTCGTCGAGTGACACCACCGTAACACCTGACAGCGGTGGCGCGACGGGATCGAACGCGATCACGGTCATCTTGAACGCCAGCGCCCGCTCGGCGACGGCCTTGCCGATCCGCCCCAACCCGACGAGGCCGAGGGTTTGCCCGCGCAGTGGCTTGCTGTAATGCCGAGGCCAGCCGCCGGCACGAATGGCGTTCGTGCGCGTCACGACAAGCCGGGTGAAGGCGAGCATCAGCCCGAAAGTATGCTCCGCCACGCACTCGTGGTTCGTCCCCGGTGCCACGCAGACAACAACCCCAGCGGCGGTCGCTCCTGGCACGTCCACCGCGTCGTACCCGACGCCGACGCGAGCCACCACCTTCAGTCGCGGGCACGCCGCGAACACCGCTGGCGTGTACGCCTCGGACCCGGCGACCACGGCATCGACGCCCCGCAAGCAGTCGAGAAGCTCCGGCGGCGTAAGGATATTCGCCTCGCCCGGCGGCGGGTACTTCACGGTAATGCCGGCGGCGGCGAACACGTCGTCGTAGCGATGGGCGAACCCCGCAACTTCACGCGGCGAGATGAGGACGGTGGGCATGTCGGTTCCAAAAGGAGAGTTTGGACAGGATCACAGGATGGAAGGCAGGATCAAGAACCAAGAACTGTCTTCAATCCTGCCTTCCATCCTGTGATCCTGTCCATTCATTTCGGCAACCGAAACTCCATCGTCTCTTGCTTCCCGGCCGCCGGAGTCGTCACCGACTTCTTCGTCTCCCCCACGGTGACGACGTACTCCGTCGCCGGCTTCAGGTCGAAGGCCAGGACATCGTTGAGGTCGTTCGTCTCGCCGCGCGAGGTGCCGGAGACGGCCGCGCCGTCCTTCCCTTTCTCCGCCACCGTAACGGCCACCGCGACCCGCTTGCCGTCGGCCCCGACGACGCGGACGAGCAACTTCGCCGTCTCGGCTTTCGGTGCGGGTTTGGCGTAGCGGTCGGTCACGTTCTCGCCCGGCACGTCGGTGTTCTTCAGCGCCCACACCAGCGGGAAGTGGTCCGGCTGCTTGGCGAAACTGGCGGCGAACACGGCGTGTTCGCGCTCGTCCTTCTTCGCCTTCGCCGCGTCGCCGACGAACCAGCCGCGATCCAGCCCGTTCGGGTCGGGTTCACACGCGCCCGTGAAGTGCCAGTCCTTGTCCCAAATTTCGAGCCAGGTGTGGTTGCCCCGCTTGTCCGCCCACAACTGCACGCCGACCACCCGCGTCGGCACGCCGACGGCGCGGCAGGCGTCGCTCAGCAAAATGCTCAGCCCGGTGCAGGACGCCAGCCCGGTCTTCATCGTCTCCAGCGGCCCCTGGTTCGCCGCCCGCCGGCCGGTCGAGTACTTCACCTTCAGCTTCGGGAACAGTTCCTTGTTCAGCGTCATGGCCACGTCGGTGGCGGTCTTGCAGTCCTTCACCATCGGCTTGCACAGGGCGTACAGTTCCGCGCGCCACGCGTCGCGGGTCTCGTCGATGTTGCAGTACGGCAGCACGTTGTTGAAGAAGGTGGCTTCGGGCACGGCCTTCGCCCACGCGAACTCGGTGCGGGCCTTGTACGCAAGCGTCAGGTTTTCCAGCAGGTAGTCGGCCTTCAGCGCCTTGGCGTCCTTCTCCGGCATGTGCGTGAGCAGGAACGCGAGGCCGGGCCGGTGATCCTTCTCGGCACCGTTCAGAGCCTTCTCCAGTTCGGCCTTGTTCGCGCCGGCCTTTTCGAGGGTGGCGTCCACTTCCTTCGGCCACCATTTGGCAGGCGGTTGTGCCACGGCGGGGGCGAAGGCGAGCAGGGCGGCAACGACGGCGAACGACGTTTTCATGACCGGTCCTCGTTCCGTTTGGTCATCAAGGATACCACCACCAGCACGGCGAAACTCAGCGGAATCGTGACGATCCCCGGTTGGCTGAACGGCGTCAGCGCGTCCTCGGCATTCAGGCCGTACACGTCGCGGTAGGTGTCGCCGCTGAGGAGGATCCACGCCAGCGACGACAGCATGCCGACGACCACCGAGGCGATGATGCCCTGCTTCGTCGTCCGCTTCCAGAACAGCAGCATGACCAGCGCCGGCAGGTTCGCCGACGCCGCCACGCTGAACGCCCAGCCCACCAGAAAGTTGACGTTCATCTTCTCGAACAGGATGCCCAGCACCACCGCCAGCGCGCCGACCGCCACCGCGGCGAACTTGCCCAACCGCACCTTCGCCGCGTCGGTCAGGTCCATCTTCAAGTAGCCGGTCAGCACGTCGTGGACGACGGCCCCGCTCGCCGCGACTATCAGTCCGCTGACGGTGCCCAACACGGTGGTGAAAGCCACCGCCGAGATCAGCGCGAACGGCAGCACGCCGAAGCTCTGTGCCAGCAGCGGCGCGGCCATGTTGCTGTTCGTCACGTCCAGGTTGCCGCCGGTCATCGCCCCCAGGCCGAGGAACAGCGTCAGCACATAGAAGATGCCGATGGTGGCGATGCCGACCACCGTGCTCTTCCGCGCGGCGGCGGCGTCCTTCACCGTGTAGTAGCGGATCAGGATGTGCGGCAGGCTGGCGGTCCCGCAGAACAGCGCCAGCATCAGCGACAGGAAGTTCAGCTTCGCGGCGGTGTCGTCCGACTGGAGTCCCTTGAACGTCGGACTGTTGCCGGGCCGTAGCACGTCCGCGCCACTGGTCGGCTTGGCGGTGTAGGTGTCCACGCCGTCCTTCGCCGTCTTCGTCCACAGGACGATTTCCGACTCGCGGACCGTGGACAGGAATTCGAGCGGAGAAAGCGGGCCGGTCTCGGTCTTGCCGTCGGGCAGCTTGCTGACGTGACCCGACGGACGGGCGGTGCTGGTCTTCGTGCCGTCGGGGTTTGTCGTCACCGTCTGCGGGGCGTTCGCGGCCGGGTCGGAATTCACCGTCAGTCCGCGTTGCAGGATCATCACCGTCAGGGCACCGGTGAACAGCACCAACAGCCCGCCCTTGAGAAACTGCACCCACGTCGTGCTGGCCATGCCCGCCGTGGCGACGATGACCGTGACGACCGCGCCGACCATGCAGACGCCAGCCCAGTGCGGGAACCCCAGCAGCGGCTTCACCAGCACCCCCGCCCCGACCATCTGCGGGATGAGGTAAAAGACGCTCACGACTAGCGTGCTGACGGCGGCGGCGAGCTTGATCCCCCGGCTGCCGAACTTCCTGTCCAGGGCGTCGGCGAAGGTGTACTTGCCCAGGCGCTTCAACGGTTCGGCGATGACAAACAGGGCGACGACCCACCCGGCGAGGTAGCCGATGGAGTACAGGAAACCGTCGTACCCGAACACGGCGATCATGCCGCAGATGCCGAGGAACGACGCGGCCGACAGGTAATCGCCGGCAAACGCCACGCCGTTGACGAACCACGGCACCCCGCCGCCGGCTGCGTAGTAGCCCGCGGCCGTGCGGGTCTTGCGGCCGAGGTAGAAGCTGAGGCCGACGGTGAATGCGACGAACGCCAGGAACACCCCGACGGCGACGGCGGACGGTTCGTAGGTCACGACCGGCCTCCGCTGGCAGGCACCCGACAGGCGAAGGCATACACGACGGCGAGCAGCACCGCCCCGCCGATCAGGCCGAAGCCGGACACGACGGCGACGTTCACCCCGCCCACCACTTCGTCCATCCACTTGGGTGCGAAGGCATTGATGAGCATGTACGCTGCGTAGGCGAAGAGGTAAACCCCGAACAGGATCAGCCCGAGGCGGGCGTTGTGCCGCTCGGACGCCGGGTCGCGGGCTTCGGCGGTGTTGGGGCCGTGCATTTCAGAGCCGGAAGCGTGAGCGACGGGAGGGTTGTCCCGACGGTTGTATCCGTCACTCACGCTTCCGGCTCTGAAATCACTTCTTCGGGGCGGTGTTGCCGAGCTTCTCGTAGTATTCGCGGACGGCGTCCTGGGCGTCGCGGGGCACCTGCTGGCTGCTGGCCGCGCCGGGGGCGTCTTGCACCGCCTGCTTGATGACCTCGCCGAGCTGCGTGTCGGCCGTCTTGGTGAAGGACTTGCCCTTGGTCAGCCCGTTGAACGACTTGCCGCCCTTCGGGTCGAACAGGCCGCGGATCCGCTCGTCCAGCGAGTCCGACTTGGCGTCCCTGTTGATCTCCCGCTCGCCGGCCCCGATGCCGCCCTTGTTCGGGCCGCTCTTGCCGGTGCCGAGCTTGTCGCCCTTCTCCCCGCCCTCACCCTGTTTCTCGCACGCCTTGCACGCGGCGGCGCGCTCCTTCTTCAGCCGCTGCAGTTGATCGGCGGCGTCCTTCAGGTCTTGCTGCTCCCCCGCGATCTGTTCCAAGTCCTTGCCGGCCTGGGCCAGTTCCTCGGCGGCCTTCTCCAGGTCGTCCTGGTTCAGCGCGTCGGCGGCCTTCTCGAACTGCTTGGCAATCTTCTCCATCTGCTCGCCGGCCTGCTTGGCGTCCTCCTTCACCTTCTCCAGTTCGCGCTCCAAGGACTCCGCGTCCTTGCCTTCCTTCTTGGCCTGGTCGATCTTCTTCTCCAGTTCCTTCTTACGTTCCTCGTTGCGGGCTAGCCGCTGGAGTTCGTCCTTCATCTGGTTCAGTTGCTTCTCAAGCTTTTCGGTCTGCTCCTTGCTCGGCTTCTTGTCCTTGTCCTTCAGCTTCTTCTTCAGTTCGTCCACTTCCTCCTGCGCCTTCTTGATGTCGTTCTTGGCCAGCGCGTCGGCGAGCGGTTTCGCCGGGCCGTCTTCGAAGTCTTTGTCCTTGCTCAGCTTCTCCAGCTCGTTGAACTTCTCCTTCATCTGCTCCAGCTTGTCCGCCTTCTCCTCGACGAACTTCTTCGTCTCCTGTTCCAGCTTCTCGGCGGCGGTCAACTTCTCCCGCGCCCGCTCCGGACTGTCGGCGAACTTGTCGTCGTCCGGGTTGAACTTGTTCTGGAACGCCTTCAGCTTCTCTTCCAGTTCGGCCAACTCCTTCGACTTGTCCTTGCGGGCCAGTTCCTCCGGCTTCTGCGGGCGAACCGTCGGGCCGGCCTTCCTCGCCTGTTGCTTCTCCGCGATCAGGGCCAGTTCCCCGGCGGACTTGCCCGCCTCCTTGCCCTTTTCCTCGGTCAGGCCGAGCGCCTCCGGGTTCCACAAGAAGGCCACCGCGACGATGGCGGCGGCCAAGCCCGGCACGAACCACGCCTTGTGGCTCGGCCGTACCGGGAACCGCTCGCCGATCCTCAGTTCGCCGACCTGCGCCTCGGCATCGGCGAGGATCGCTTGCCCGGCGGAAGTGTCGCGCAGTTCCTGGGGCAGCGCCACGACCGTCGTCACCCGCTCCTTCAGCCCGAAGCGGGCGTCGATCTCCAGCGCCACCGTCTGGGCCGTCGGCGTCGTGCGGATGGTCCACACGACGGCCAGCGCGACGGCCAGCGCCGTCGTCCCGCTCAGCACTGCCCAGCGAAGCCAGTCGGGAGGGGTTTGCAACAGCAGCGGTTGGGCGACGAACCACACTAGCGTGACGGCCAGGGCGACGGACACGGCGACCGTGAGCGCGTTCAAAAGACGCTGCCGGAACAGCCGGCCACGGGCGACGCGGACGGATTGCTCGACGGCGGACGTGCGGGCCATGACGACGGCTCCGGGAGGCGGTGATTCCTGTTTGAGAATTGTACCGCCAAATCGGGTTGCCGCTAACGGAATCCCGGTGCGGGTCGTGAGAATTCGGTGACAGGGGATCGGGAGAGGAATCAACGAAGCGGGGACGGACAGGATCACAGGATTGAAGCCAGGATGTCAGCATTCTTCCAACTCTCTGAATCCTCTCTTCATCCTGTGATCCTGTCCAGTCATGCCTTGCTTTCTTCCTGCACCCAGGCGTCACTCACTCCACTTCGGGGCGGCGGAGCCGCCGCCGAGCTGCTTGGCGAGTACCTGCGTGCGGTTGGCCTGCTTGAGGATCGGCTGCACGTCGTCCAGCCACTTCGGGTCGATGGCCGCGTCGGACAGGATTTGCCTGGCGATCTTGGTCGCGTCCGTCAGCGGGAACATCTTCCGCTCGGTCGGCTTGCGGACGTTCTTCTCGAAGTCGGCCAGGTACATGTCGCGGGCCATGTCCATGTCCGTGCTGCCGTCCGGCTTGCCACCCATCGCCCCCTTCGGGATCGGGTCGCGGACCCTCATGCGGTCGGTGCGACGGGACTCCGCCGCCATGTGCCCGAGTTGGTGCGCCAGCACCGCCGCCAGCTCCTCGTCCTTGCGGCACAGGTTCACCAGACCTTCGGTGAGGAAGACGCCGGTGGAGTCGCGGTGGAAGAACTCCGGCTCGCTGGTGCCGCCGACCTGGGGGCCGATGACTTGGAACGTCGGGTCGAGGCCGAGGAACGGACTGCCGTTGACGAGTTGCCGGCCGATCTTGTCCACCCGCGCGGCCGCCTCTACCGACGCCGGGGCAACGGTCGGCATCTTGACTTCGCGGTTTCTCATATCGTCGAACCCGTCGCGGTCGATGCCGAGCCACTGGCACCCGGCGAGCGGCGCAATCGCGGCGACAGCCAGCAGCGGCCAGCGAATCATGACGGCACCCCGGAGGCGGAAGGCCGGGCAATACCGTGGCGACACGACCGGGGCAAGGGGAGCTGCGGCCGGGCGTACAATGCACTTGTGCCGCGACACTGCGGCGAGGCGTATCGTCCGGAGGGGTCGTTTTGAAGGTCGCACACTTCGACTGCGTCAGCGGGATCAGCGGGGACATGACGCTCGGCGCGGTGATCGACGCCGGGGTGCCGGTGGACGCCATCCGCGCCGCCCTCGCGTCGCTCGGCCTGCCCATCGAACTGGAGGTCGAACAGGTCAAGCGGTGCGGGTTCGCAGCCACCAAAGCCACCATCCACGCGAAGGACGAGGAGGACTACCGCTTCCTGCCGGACGTGGAAGCGATCATCGCCCGGAGTTCGCTTTCGCCGGTCCAGAAGGCGTTGGCGTCGGCGATCTTCCTGAAGTTGGCGAAGGCCGAGGCCGTCGCGCACGGGATGCCGCTGGACCGCGTCCACTTCCACGAAGTCGGCGCACTGGACAGCATCGCCGACATCCTCGGCGCGGCCGTCGGACTGGATTTGCTGGGCGTGGAAAAGTTCACGAGTTCCCCCGTCCCCACCGGCACCGGCACCGTGAAGGGCGCGCACGGCGTCATGCCCGTACCCACGCCCGGCACGCTGGAACTCCTGAAAGGAGTGCCGCTGGCTCCGTCGGACGTGAAGTTCGAGCTGACCACACCGACCGGGGCCGCGATCCTCACGACTGTCGTAGGGGATTACACCGCCGCGCCCGCGATGACCGTGGACCGCATCGGCAACGGCGCGGGCACCAAGGATTTCCTGGACCGGCCGAACATCCTGCGGTTGTGGGTCGGCACCGCGAACCCCGCGACGAGCCGCGAAAGCGAGACAGCGTCCTCCGACCTGACCGATACCGTTACTGTCCTCGAAACGAGCCTCGACGATTGCACCGGGGAAGTCATCGGCTACGCCATCGACCGGCTGTTCGCGGCCGGGGCGCTGGACGCCTTCGCGGTGCCGATCCAGATGAAGAAGAACCGCCCGGCGGTTCTGCTGACGGTGATTTGCGAAGCCGAGAAAGTACCGGCGTTGGAAGCGATTCTGTTCCGCGAGACGGGCACGTTCGGCATCCGCCGGACGACGGCCGTGCGCTCGAAGTTGCACCGCGAGGCAATCACGGTGGCGACGCCGTGGGGGGAAGTGAAGGCGAAGCGCGGCTGGCGCGACGGGTTCGAGATCGTGACGCCGGAGTACGACGACTGTGCCCGCGTCGCACGAGAGCAGGAGGTGCCGCTGCGAGTGGTGTACGAGGCGGTGAAGGGCGCGAAGAAAAATTGAACCACAAAGGACACAAAGAACACAAAGGAAGATAAGCAGAGAAGAGGGAGCGGTCGCGTCTTTTTCTCATTGCTTTTCTGCCTTCCTTTGCGTTCTTTGTGTCCTGTGTGGTTCAAAACTCTTCTTCAAGCGTCTGGATCCCCTCAGAGCCAGTTCCTGAAGTTGGGTGCTCTGGATTCGACTCGGCCGTCACGCGGCGCAGACTGCGGTGCTTTTGGCCAATTGCCGCAGGTGCATGTTAAT
>JAYTTN010000709.1:0-3781 GCA_043745295.1 Fimbriiglobus sp.
CTTCGCCGGAAGACAAAACCCCTCACCCGGACCGGCTGCGCCGTTCCGACCTCTCCCCAGCGGGGAGAGGTGGGACGTGGCCGGTCGTTCGTCGAACGCATTTTACTGGCACCGCGCAAAGTCTGGGGCGCGTCCGCCTCATCCGCCTTTTACCGCCGTACCGCGCTGTTCGCAGCCGGGTTGTTCCCGACCGACTTCGGCGCGTACTTCGAGGACGTGGACCTGTCGCACCGGCTGCGAAAGCAAGGCGAAACGTGGTTCGAGCCGGCGTCGGTGGTGTGGCACCGCGTGTCGGCCAGTTACGGCCGCACGCCGAGCCGCCGGGTGCTGGAACAGCAATCGCGGAACGAGGAGCGGGTCTTCTGGCGGAACGTCGGCTGGCGGCACCTGCCCCGGCACGCGGCGGTACTGGTCGGCAAAGCCCTCCGCCGCTGGCACGAGGGCACCCTGACCCCGTGGCTCACCGGCCGCCTGCGGGCGTGGGCCGGGGGGTAGTTGGGCGGCGCGCTCGGTGTAGCCTCGCGGCGAACCGTCACTTCTTCTCCTTCGCCAGCATGTCGAGGGCATCCTTCTGCTCGTTCTCGAAGCGCTTCTTGAGGCCGGGGATCCAGTCGCCGGAGACGCCCTTGAAGCGGACCAGTTTACCGTCCGGGGTGGTCCTGCCGCGCTCGGCGTACACGGCCTTGATGAGGTCAGTTTCCGGCACGTCCGCCACCGCCTTGCCGTCCTTCGTCAGCGATTCCATCCCCTTCGTGATGACGTCCGTGTTCGGCCCGTGGTGGACGGCCACAGACCACACCACGTCGCGCAACGTCGCCGAGCGTTTGGCCACGTCCAGCCCGGCCTTCTTCAGCTTGTCCACCTGCGGCTGGTAGTGCGTGGCGCGGATGAACTCGTGTTCGTTCTTCTTCAGGGCGTCGGCGTCCTTCGCCGCCAACTCCTTCCACTTCTTTGTGAACTCGTCGCTGCCGCCCTTCAGCCCCTTGAACTCCTCGGGGTAGTACTTCGTGACGAACTGGTCGGCACGGCCGATCTTCGACGCGAGTTGGTACGACCCGTACGACACGCCGCCGGGGTCGCCCTTGCCCATGGACACGGTGGCGGGGCCGCGGTTGCCGGTCTCGTACTTCGTGGACAGCTTGCCGAGCGCGTCGGTGTCCGCGTCGGCGGCGAAAGTGAACGCGGACAGGGCGAGGACGAACGCGAGCGGGCGCATGGAGAAACCTCCGGGGGGAGGTGTCATGTTAGCCCGCCGCGCGAGCAAGGGGCATGGGCTGTGGGGGGAAACCCTATCAGCGGCTGGCCCCTTGCTCGCACGGCGGGCTAACAAAACCAGTTGCCTACCACTCGCGCTCCATCATGTTCACGATCTGTCGGGCCAGCTTCTCGACGGCCGACTTGTTGGCGGTCACGTTACTCTCGCCCAGTTCGTTCAGGGCGCGGCCGGTGGCGATGATCTGCACCGGGGTGACGCGGTCGTTCGGGGCGTCCGGCGGCGGCGGTTCGCGGCTCGGGTCGAAGGTGGACGGCGGCGCGGGCGGGGCCTTCTTCTTCGGGTTGGTCAGCACGTCGCCGCTCCGTAGGTCGCGCCACAGCACCTCGGCGACGATGGTGACTTCCGCCTCCCGCGTCAGGTTCTGCTGGTTGCGGTTCTGCACCGTCTTCGTCACCAGCGTGATGGTGCCGATGAGTTCGGTGTCGGCGCGGTCGCGGTCGGACAGCACCCGCATGGGCGACTTGCGGACGGACAGCTCCCGCACCACGGCCTCGGTCAGGTCGCGGTCGAGGAAGCGGTCGGTCGTGGTGACGAAGGCGTTCAGCTTGAACGTGGGCACGTACACCGAGCGGATGTTCGGGTCGAACGGCGGCTCGGTGGTGTACCCGAACACCCGGAACGGCCCCTGGCAGCCGACGGCGATGCCGGCCAGGATGACGAGTGTGATGGCGACGAATCGCATGGGAACCTCCAGCATTCTGGCTGGTAGGGGCACCCACAAGGGGTGCCCCTACGAAACCTTTCTCACATGCCGGCCGACGGTGCCCGCAGCGGCGACCCCTTCGGCCCGGACTTGGGCACCGTCCGCGGGTCGCCGGTGGACTTGTCGCTGCCGAACAGGCCGTCGATGCTTTCGTTCACGCGGTCCCAGGTGGACGCCGGCTGGTCGCCGTCGGCCGCCCGCTTCTTGCGGATGTCCTCGATCTCCCGTAGCCGCCCCTCGGCCTTCTTGGCGAACGGGCTGCCGGCGTACCGCCGCGTCACCATGTCGTAGTAGAAGAAGGCCGAGCCGGGCCGCTTGGTCCGCAGGTAGTACTCGCCCATCTCGTAGTCCTTCTCGGCCTGCTGGTAGCGGATGGCCATCTTCTGCTTCAGCAGGAAATCGGCCTTCGTCTTGTCGTTGCGGTACTCCGGGTCGGTGGCCTCGACGTGGTTGGCCAGTTGCAGCGCCTCGGCCGATTTCGTGCCGTCGTACACCGCCCCGCCGGTGCTGTTGTTCTTGCTGATGATGGCGTACTTCAGCGCCTCGGCGCGGAACTGGCTGTCCTTGTGGAACTCGGCGAGCTGGCTGAACAGGTGGTCGGACTCGTCGAACCGCTTGCGGGCGTAGTGCAGGTACCCGGCCCAGAACAGCGCCCAGTCGGCGACGCTGCTGTGCGGCGCGTTGGTGGCGATGTTCTCCAGCGTCTTCACCAGTTCGCCTTCCCCGTCGATGAACGGCCGCGTGCTGTCGAAGGCGTTCGGCAGCTTCGGCAGCCGCACCCACTGCTTGCCCGACTCCGACTTCTCGATGTCCGCCACCGCCTCTTCCAGCCACCGCTTGGCGATGTCGGCCATCCGCCGGGCCGACTGCTCGGTGTACGTGCCGACGGTGAAGTCCTTCAGCAGCCGGTTGTACGCGCTCACCGCCTGCGGCAGCTTGTTCCGCATCCGCAGGCACTCGCCCTCCATGAACCGGCTCTTCTCCATCACGGCCGCCGCGTTGTAGCTGTTCTCGGCCAGCTCGCCGTACAGACCTTGCGCGGCGGGGTAGTTCTCGGCGGCGAAGAACTCGTCCGCCTGCGTCAGCTTGTTGTCCGCTTCCGGGTCGTGGTACGAGGTGGTGACGAGCGACCGCACGGTGTCGTACGCGCGGTCGGTGAAGCTCTTCTTCTTCGACCCGCTGCCGTTGCAGCCGACGGCGGCCGCGACGAGCAGGAGAACGGCGAGACGGCGGAACGGCATGAGTTCTGGCTCCCGAGGTCGGACGAAGACCTCACCCGGCCGGCTACGCCGGCCACCCTCTCCGTCCCGGAGAGGGTTGGTTGCGTCAGTCTCCCCCTCTCCGGAACGGGGAGGGGGCCGGGGGGTGGGGTCTTAGCCCTCACCCGTCCAGGTAGCTCAGCATCCGCGGGCGGCGGCCGAGGACGAAGCCGACCGTGTGCCCGAGAACCTGCCGCACCTCCCGGCGGACGGCCGGCGGGAGGGGGGACACGGGTTCGCGTGGAGCCGGCGAGTCCGGACGGAGCGCCTTCAGCGCGGCCCACGCGGGGGCAGATAACGGCCGGCGGTCGCGGGCGGCGGACTGGCACTCCGGGCACACCACCCCGCCGGCCTCGGGGCTGTAGGCGACCCGATCCGACTCCGGCGGTGGCACGGGCAACCCCCGCGCGCACACGGCACACTCGTCGAGCTGCGGCGCATAGCCGAGTTCGTGCAGCCAGACAAGCTCAAATGCGGAGACGGCATCCGGGCGAGCGGGGGGCGTCAGCCCCCTGTTGTTATCCGGGGAAACAGGGGGCTGAC
>JAYTTN010000710.1:0-14201 GCA_043745295.1 Fimbriiglobus sp.
CCGGCGACGTGGCGGGCGCTCGGCACCCGCGCCGGCGGCGAGGTGATCGCGGAGTGACCCCTTTCGTACATCGAACGGGGCGGCGTGTCAGACGCCGGGCGCGCACCCGCCACGAGGACGCCATGACGAGCGAAGTCGAACCCGCGCCGACCCGCCGCCCGTTGCGGAAGCGGGTCGTTCACCTGCTGCGGCGGGCGCACTTGTACTTCGGCCTGTTCCTGTTCCCGTGGGCCATCCTGTACGGCGTCACGGCGTTCCTGTTCAACCACCCGACGGCGTTCGGCGACCAGCCGACCGTGTCGTTCGGCGCGGCCGCCGTGGCCGGCACGCCGCTCGAAACCCTGCCGTCGGCCGCCGAGCAAGCGGAGGCGCTGGTGCAACTGCTGAACGCGCGCCAGTCGCCGGCCGCGCCCTACGCCCTCGGCCCCGGCGCGGCGAAGTATTCCCGCGAGTTCGCGTTCGCCACG
This sequence comes from Fimbriiglobus sp., assembly GCA_043745295.1. GTDB lineage: Bacteria > Planctomycetota > Planctomycetia > Gemmatales > Gemmataceae > JALHQU01. The sequence continues at coordinate 468 of JAYTTN010000710.1, forward strand.
GTGAAGGCGAAGGACCGAACGGTGAGCGTGCTGTTCGACGTGAAGAACGGCGGCGGCACCGTCCGCAGCACGCCGGACAAGCCGAAGGCGGAACCGCCGCCGACCGCCCCGTTCGCGGTCGGGAACGCCAGCCGCCAACCGAATGAGACGCCATCGGCCGCGCCGCGCCCGAGCCGAGGCGCGGCGGCGCTAGTGCCGGAAAACCCGTTGCACGAACGGGTGAAGGCGGCGGTTCCCACCGTGCTGTTGACGACCGGCACTCTCGAACGAAAGGATTTCGCGGACGGCGACGTGACCGTCACGTCGGTGCCGGACATCGTGTTCCCCATCGATGTCGGCGGGAAAATCTGGACCGCCACCTACAACCCGATGACCGGCGCGATCTCCGGTAAACCGGCCGACGCCGAGGAGAAGCCGGAGTTGTCGGCCCGCCGGTTCCTGACCCGGCTTCACCTCGCCCACGGCTACCCCGGCGAGCCGAACGCCCGCTGGTACTGGGCCGTCGTCGTGGACGCGATGGCGTTCGTGCTGTGCTTCTGGGGCCTGACCGGCCTCGTCATGTGGTGGCAGATCAAGGCCGCCCGGCGGATCGGGGCCGTCGTGCTGGCTCTGAGCGCGGTCGCTGCCACCGCCCTCGGCGTCGCCATGCACGCCGCCATGACGGGGTGAATTGGGCTACAACAATCGAACCCACCCCTTGGAGGCTGATCGGGTCAGTGGTTTTCTACCCGGATACGCTCGATTGCCTCTCCCGCGACGCCGCGAACATTATTCGACGGATCTGTTGTCTCAACTTTCTTCAGAGCCGGAATGGCTTCTTTCGCCGCCGGGCCGATCTTCCCCAATCCCCACACCGCGCTGCGACGGACGGATACGTTGTTGTCGGCGAGAGCGACGATGAGGGCGGGGACAGCATCTTTCGCCGCCGAACCGAACTGGCCTAACGATTGCGCCGCGTTGTTACGGAAGACCTCGTCCGCGTCGGCGAGGGCGGCGATGAGGGCGGGGACGGTATCCTTCGCCGGCGAACCGATATCCCCTAAAGCAGCGGCTGCGATGCACCGAATAGCCTTTTCCGCAAGGGCGGCGGTAAGAGCCGGGACCGCGTCCTTCGCAGCCGGGCCGATCTTCATCAGCGCACTCGCGGCCGTCCAGCGGACGTTCTCATATTTGTCACCGAGTGCGGTGATAAGGGCCGGGACGGCGTCCTTCGCAGCCGGGCCGATTGCCTCTAACGCATTTGCAGCCTTCCGGCGGACGGACTCGTCTTTGTCCGCGAGGGCGGCAACGAGGCCAGGGACAGCATCCTTTACCGCCGCACCCATCTGCCTCAACGCTATCTCCGGATTGGAACGTTGCAACCAATCGTCGTTGTCAAGGGCGGCGATGAGGGCGGCAACTGCCGCTGGCCCGACCTTCACTAATGCCTCAATCGCGGACGGACGGACTTCCTTGTTCGCGAGTGCGGTGATAAGGGCTGGGACGGCGTCTCTCGCTGCCGGACCAATGCCCCCCAATGCCTCCACCGCGTTGCGACGTAAAGACTGGTTCTCATCGGCGAGTGCGATGATTAGGGCCGGGACGGCGTCTTTCGCTGCTGGGCCGATCTTGCCCAACGTGCTCGCCGCATTCGAAGCGACGTTCAACGCTTTGTCACCGAGTGCGGTGATAAGGGCCGGGACGGCCTCTTTCGCTTCCGGACCGATGGCATCTATCGCACGCGCCGCGCCATAACGGACTCGCTCGTCCTTGTTCGCGAGTGCGGAGATAAGGGCTGGGACGGCGGCGGGGCCGATTTTCCCGAGTGGCCTCATCGCGGGATCACTGATATTCGCGTATTCGTCTTTGAGTGCGATGATGAGAGCTGGGACAGCTTCACTCGCTGCTGGACCAAGTTCGCCGAGCGACTTCGCCGCATCCGCTCGCGTCCGGGAGTCCTGGGACGCTAACTTGTCGATGAGCGCGGGTATAGTCTTCACATTCCGTTGGAATGCAGCCTCTTTCGCTTGCTCGTCGAGTCGGTTCTTCACCATCGACCGGAACTGCTCGTTCTTCGACCCCCGCAGGGTCCAGTTGCGGTCGAGTTGGCCGAACCAGTGGAGGATCTCGGCGGAGTTTTCGGCGCTCACGGCGGCGATCAACTTCGGCATCGCGTCCAGGCCCTGGTCGCGGAGGGTGGCGTCGGCTTGCTGGCGGGCGGCCTCGTGCGGGGTCTGCTTCCACACCCGCACCAGCTCCGGCGCGGCGTCGATGCCGACCGCGTCCATCCCCTTCACCGCCCACAGTGCCAGCTCCGCGTCCGGCCCCTCGGCGACCGCCGCGAGGTGCGAGAGCGCGCCCGGTCCGAGGCGGCCGAGGGTGTCGATCACCCGCCGCCGCCGCTCCGCGCTCCCGTTTGGCAGGAGCGCGACGAGCGGCCCGACGGCGGATTCCGCGTTCGGCCCCATCCGCGACAGGGCGTTCAGCGCGGCGGTGCCGCGCGCATCGTCCGCCGCGGCCGCGGCGAGGGCGGCGGCGTTGTCCGCTGGACTCACGGGGAACAACTTCGGCAGACCAACGAAGCACCCGAACAACAACCCGACGAACGCGAGGCGGGCGACCCGCCGCACGGACAGACTTTCGCGGGCCGATTGCGTCCGCCCCAGCAGGTCTTTTAACAGGCCGATGCCGAGCAAGATCCAGATGCGGCAGACGAACGTCAGGGTGCTTTCCCACCACTCCTTCGGCACCTGGTGCCAGTGGATGTCGTAGCTGTCCATGGCGTCCGGAAAGTCCACGACGCGGACGACATTCTCGGCCAACCAGAGGGGGATGTCGATTCGGTTCCACGGTCGGAAATACAAGGCGGAAGCGAGCCACGCGACGAGGAACGCGAGGAACGCCCAGCCGAGCAGCGCCCGAACGGCCTGTGCCAGTTCGGGGTCACGCATCAACTTGCGTTTCGCCGCGTCGAAGAAAGACCACAACACGCCGAGGACGAATAGATCCACGACGGCGTGGTATGTCACAAGTAACGTTGCCACGAGCGGCCCGCGGTGCTTGATGACTTGTAGATCCAGGCCGTAGGCCTCGATTGTGTCCAGCACGTCCGACGCTTTCAGTGCGTGGGCGAGTGAGAATTGCACCCACTCGGCGGGGGTCGTGGGCTTGGTCAGCTTGCAATGCTCGGCCCCGACGTGCGCGGCAATCTGAAGGAACAGTGTTGTGAACAGGCCGATCTGGAGGGCTGTCACCGCCATGAGTCGGTCGATCCGAACGCCGCTCCACCACAAGGCGCGGAGGGCATAGCCCAGGTTCAGCAGGATGAACACCCCGGTAACGACCGGGAGCGCGATGTGAACGGCTTCCACCATCGGTAGGAATGCCAGCGATGACGCGTGCAGCCCCACAACCCACCCGACGAGCGCCCAGACGAACGAAGCGGTTCCCAGCCAAAGCGGATAGCGAACCGCAGCCACGGCCACCAGATCAACGACGGGTGTCTCAGCTGATGGCGTCGTGGCGGTCAAGGCGGTCCTCGGCGAACCTGGGGGCTACCAATCTCTTCGCTTGTCGGTGCCGGGCATTTTCCGAAGAATTGGGATTTCGGCAACCGGCCGTTCTCGGCTTCCGCTCGTGAGGTCCGGTCCGACCCATTCCCCCGTCCCTGGCAGACGATTCCGAACCCGCCGGGCGGTAGCGGACCTGCCCGCGCCGCGGTCGTCGCACGATGCCGCCGTCGTCGGCGACACGCTGGTGATCGGCGGCGCGTCGAAGGACGGCGTCCGCGCGAGCTGCGAGGTCGTGGGGGCGAAGTGATGGAGCTGTAGGCGGACCCGCGCGCGGGTAGAATGTCCTAACTTTATCACGGGGGCACCCATGACATCCGAACAGATCGAGATGCGGTTCCAGCAACTCGAGGGGGTGGTCGCGGACTTGCTGGCGCGACTGACCGCCGAATCACCCTCACGCCCGCGCGGGCTGGCGGCGATGACGCCTCTCCCGCCGGACTTGCACGAGGCACACAAGAAGATGGAGGCTTACGGCCGGTACTTCCGGAAGACCGGGACGCAGCCTCCGCCCGACTGGACGCCGGGCGACCCGATTCCCGAACCCGACGAGGGCTGGTGCCCGCGATGACCCATCTTCTGGACACCGATCACATCAGCGTGCTACAGCGGCCGGGCAGCCGCGAGCACGCCTTCCTGCTGACGAACTTGGCGGTGCATCCGCCGACGGATGTCGTCATGTGCGTGGTCGGCTACCACGAACAATCGCTCGGATGCAACAACCTCATCTCGCAGGCCAGGACGGATCAAGCTCTGTTGCGGGGATACCGGCTGTTCTTCGAGTTGATCGAGGAATACCGCCGGTATCCGCTCCTGGAATTCGATGCCCCAGCGATTGGCCTCTTCAACCGACTCCGAAGCGTGAAGGTCCGCATCGGCACGATGGACCTGCGAATCGCGTCCATTGCCCTCGCCCACGACCTGCCCGTCGTGACCGCCAACTCGTCCGACTTCGCGCTCGTGCCCGGCCTGCGCCTTGAGAACTGGATTCGTTGACCGCGTCGGGGGAGCGACGGAATAGCATGACCCAGGGCCACGCAACGGAACCCGCCACGAGGTGAACGATGACCGCGACGCTCATTGCACCGCCCAACCGCCTCGCGGCCCTCTTCCGCCAGCTCGTCGATCAATGGCGCGCGGAAACGCGGTTCCTCTCTTCCCCCACCGCCATCGCCACACATCCCGCGTACCAGCGGATCATCGGCCTCGGCCCCCAAGCGATCCCGCTTATCCTCGCCGAGTTGGAAATGGTCCCAGGGCAATGGTTCTGGGCACTCGTCGCCCTGACGGGCGAGAATCCGGTGCCCGACGCCGACCGGGGCGACGTGGCAGCGATGACTGCCACTTGGCTGAATTGGGGCCGCGAGAACGGGTGGATCGGATGACGCCACTCGAATTCATCTTCCCCAACTTGGCGGCTGGCGGGTGTCGCGTTACCAGTCCCGTCCACCCCCGTTACAACTGCATCGCGTGGTCCGCCGGCGAAGATCACCGCTGGTGGTGGCCGGACCCGCTCGGCCTCGCCCACTGGCCGCTGGGGGTTTCGCGCGACGAATCCCTCCCCACATTCGCGGCGGCTTACGCAACGCTCGGGTACGCGCCGACGACCGACGCGAGCCTTGAGCCGGCGACCGAGAAAGTGGCCCTCTACTCCCGTGGCGGTGTGCCGACTCACGGGTGCCGTCAGTTGCCGAACGGCCGGTGGACGAGCAAACTCGGCGAGGCGGAAGACATCGAACACGCCCTCGACGGATTGACCGGTGCCATCTGCGGGGACGTGGTACCGATCCTGAAACGACCCGTCGTGTGACTCCCGAACGGGGATGCCTACAATCTCTTCTGTTCGCAGCGACCACCCCCGTGCAGGAGCCTCCCGCGATGGCCACCCCGACCGCAGACATCGGCCTCATCGGCCTGGCCGTGATGGGCGAGAACCTGGTCCTGAACATGGAGAGCCGCGGGTACACCGTGGCCGTGTTCAACCGCACCACCAGCAAGGTCGACGAGTTCATCGGCGGCCGCGGCGCGGGCAAGAAGTTCGTCGGCGCGCACAGCCCGCAGGAGTTCGTCGCGTCCCTCAAGCGGCCCCGCAAGGTGATGATGCTGGTGAAGGCCGGCGACGCCGTGGACGCCACCATCGCCAGCGTCATGCCGTACCTCGAGCCCGGCGACATCCTCATCGACGGCGGCAACACCCACTTCCCCGACACCACCCGCCGCATGGCGGAAGCGAACGCCAAAGGTCTGCTGTACATCGGCACGGGCGTCAGCGGGGGCGAGGAAGGCGCGCTGAAGGGGCCGAGCATCATGCCCGGCGGCGACGAGAAGGCGTGGCCGGCGGTCAGGGACATCTTCCAGGCCATCGCCGCGAAGGTGGACGAGGCCGGCCAGCCGGTGCCGTGCTGCGACTGGGTCGGGCCGCAGGGGGCCGGGCACTTCGTCAAGATGGTCCACAACGGCATCGAGTACGGCGACATGCAGCTCATCGGCGAGACGTACCACCTGATGAGCGGGCTGCTGGGGCTGAGCGCGGCGGAACTGGCCGGCGTGTTCGGCCGGTGGAACACGGGCAAGCTCGACAGCTACCTCATCGAGATCACCCGCGACATCTTCGGGTTCGTCGATCCGGAGACGAAGACGCCGATGGTGGACCTGATCCTCGACAAGGCCGGGCAGAAGGGGACTGGCAAGTGGACCGTCGATAGCGCGACCGAGAACGGCATCCCGCTAACGCTCATCGCCGAGGCGGTGTTCGCCCGCTGCCTGAGCGCTCAGAAGGCGCAGCGGGTAGCGGCTTCCTCGGTGCTGACTGGCCCGGCGGCGAAGATGACGACCGACAAGGCGGCGTTCGTCGCGGACGTGGAGGCGGCCTTGTACGCGAGCAAGATCGTCAGCTACGCGCAGGGGTACGACCTGATGGCGGCCCAGGCGAAGGCGAGCGGGTGGACGCTGAACAACGGCGGCATCGCGCTCATGTGGCGGGGCGGCTGCATCATCCGCAGTGCCTTCCTCGGCAAGATCAAGGAAGCGTTCGACAAGAACCCCGGCCTGACGAACCTGATGGTCGATCCGTACTTCGCGGCGGAGTTGGCGAAGTGCCAGGACGGCTGGCGGCGGACGGTGGCGGCGGCCGTCACGAGCGGCATCCCGGTGCCGGCGATCGGCGCGGCGCTAGCGTATTACGACGGCTACCGCACCGCCCGCCTGCCGGCCAACCTGCTGCAAGCCCAGCGGGACTACTTCGGGGCGCACACCTACGAGCGGACCGACAAACCGGCCGGCCAGTTCTTCCACACCAACTGGACTGGCCGCGGCGGCACCACCAGCAGCAGCACCTACAACGTGTGATGAGCGTGTATCGACCCCGCGAGCGTGAAGCGGTCGGCGCAAGCCACTCGCACGCTCGCGGCGACGACGAAGTCGGGTTCACCCCTCTCGCCCCTGCCCAGGATGTCCCATGCCCCGCGCGCTGCTGGTCATCGACGTGCAGAACGAGTACTTCGCCGGCGCGCTGCCGATCAGCCACCCGGTCGGGCACCTCGACGCCATCCTGAACGTCATGGACGCCGCCGAGGCCGCGAAGGTGCCGACGGTGGTCGTCCGCCACGCGCAGCCGGACCCGAACTCGCCGGTCTTCCGCAAGGGGTCGAAGGAGTGGGAGCTGCACGCCGACATCGCCGCCCGGCCCCACGCGCACCTCGTCGATAAGCACCTGCCCGGCAGCTTCACCGGCACCGACCTGGACGAGTGGCTGAAGCGGCACGGCATCGACACCGTCACCGTGGCCGGGTACATGACGCAAATCTGCTGCGACACCACCGCGCGGCAGGCCATGCACCTCGGCTACAAAGTCGAGTTCCTGAACGACGCGACCGGCACCCTGAACGTGACCAACTCGGCCGGCAGCGTCACCGCCGAGGAGCTGCACCGGGCCATCCTGGTGTCCCAGCAGATGTTCATCTCGGACGTGATCGACTCGGCGACCTGGCAGGCGCGGCTGTGAGCCTCTCACTCCTCCGCGCTCGCCCGGATCAGGCGGTCGCGGACGGCGGCCCATGCCGGCACGTCGGGCGGCAAGGTGACGAGGATGCGGTCGGGGGTGGCGGCGTCGAGGGCGTGCAGGTCGGCGTACAACCAGGTGGCGGCGGCTTCGGGCGAATCGGGCAGCGTGTACCGCGCCACCTTCAACCCGGCGGTCTCGTACAGGTTCGCGAGGAACTCGCGCTCGGTGTCGGTGGCCGCGCACTCCAGCGCGGTGCGCGGGGCGTAATGTTTCGTGAGCAAGCCGGGCGAGCGGGCCGGGCCTGAGGCAGTGGTATCCGGGCCGACCAGCACCTCACCGACAACGGCTTCGAGTTGCTCTACCGAAACCAGGCCAAGGCGGAGCAGGCGGGGCAGGGGGCCGGTCACGTCGAGGACGGTGGATTCCAGTCCACCGGGGCACGCGCCGCCATCCAAGACGAAATCGATCCGCCCATTCAGACTGGCGAGGACGTGGTCGGCGGTCGTGGGCGACAGTTCGCCGGAGCGGTTGGCGCTGGGCGCGGCCACCGGAACGCCGGCGGCGCGGAGCAGTTCCTGCGCCAGCGGGTGATTCGGGCAGCGGACGGCAACGGTCGGCCCGCCGGCGGTCACGGCATCCGGGACAGCAGCGTTCTTGAGCAACACCAGCGTGAGCGGGCCGGGCCAGAACGCGGCGATCAACCTCGCGGCGAGCGGCGGCACGTCCGACACCACTGATGGCAACTCGGCGGCATCGGCGACGTGGACGATGAGCGGGTTCGTGGCGGGACGACCTTTCGCGGCGAAGAGGCGGGCGATGGCGGCGGAGTCGAGGGTGTTCGCGCCGAGGCCGTACACGGTCTCGGTGGGGAAGGCCACGAGCTGGCCGGCGCGGAGGGCGGCGGCGGCGGTGCGGACATCGGTGGGAAGCAGGCGAGCGGTCATGGGGACAGTGTAGCGGGCGGCGGCAATCGGAAGATGCGGCAGGTGTCTTCGTAACTCGCTTCCAGTTCGAGCGGCACCCACAGCGATTCGGTCAACCAGAGCGGGAGCGTCGGCAGCGGCTGGCCGACCACGAGCGGCACCGCCCACGCACGGAGCGCCAGCTTCCGCCGCCGCTGGCGGGGGAGGATCGACACCGCATACACCGCATCCGCATTCCCCGCCACCTGCGGCGTCGGCAGTCCGAGGAACCCGATCAACTCCGAGTACAGGTTGAAGTGCCGGTTCGTCACCACGTCGATCAGGCAAACGGACACGCCGTTCTGGAGGAACGCGGCGCACTTGGTGACGAGCGCCTGGCGGTTCTCCGGCCGGTCCTTGTTGGCCGGGCTGACCAGTTCGACCGCCGCCACCAACTGCCGCGCCTTGTGCGTGTCGAACACCTTCACTTCAAATGTGTGCTGGTCGTCCAGCGTCGTCGTCGCCACGAGGGTCGGCTCCGTCAGGGTCGTCGTCGCGGTGGCCACCCCACCTCCGTCGGCGTCGGCTTCCGCCAGGTCGTCGAACTCGCCCGCGCCCCAGTTCTCTTGCTGGTACGCGGCGACATCCACCTCGAACGTGGCCCCGATGTGGATGCCCGGTTCGGCGATGTAATCGGGCGGAAGGTGCGGGAAGAGTTTTCGGATCATTTCCACCGGCCAAAAGGCGTGGACGCTCTCCCAGCCGGTGCGGGTGTCGAACGGCGGGCGGAAGTGGTCGCGGAGCGGCATCGGCGTCCCTCGCATGGGTTCCGCCATTCTACACTCGACGCCGACCGATAGAACGACGGCGTGCTTTCTCCGCTCACTCGTGAATCCGCTCCCATGTCTCGCCCGTGGACGTTACCGCTGTTCGCGTTCGCCGCCGTCGGCGTGCTGGCCTATGTCGCCCTGGCGGTGCCGGTACGGGACGGCGACGGCATGGAGTACTGGTATCAGGTGGAATCGCTGGCCCGGCACTTCTCGCCGGAGCTGCGCGAGGACGACGAGCTGGCGGTGAACGCCCGGTTCCCAGGCCCGGCCGCGACACTCACCGATCCGCACGCGGACATCGACATCCCGCCGTACCCCGCGACCGGCTACGAGACGACCCGCGACGGCCGGCGGTACGCCGCGCACTTCTGGGCGTACCCGCTGTCGGCGGTGCCGGCGCGGTGGCTGCTCGCAGCCGTCGGCGGGCACCCGATGGCCGGCCTGCAACTGACGAACGCGGCGTGGTTCGTGGCCGCGCTGTTCGTCGTGCTGTTCGCGTGGGACGTGACGGCCGGGACGAAGTTGGCGTTCCTCGCACTGGCGTTCGTCGGGCCGGCCGTGGCGTACCTGCCGTTCACCGGCGCAGAGACGTTCACCTGGGCGAACGCGGTGCTGGCGGTGGTGGCGCTGGACAAGCAGAAGTACGCCCGGTGTTCGCTGTTCGCGTGCCTGGGGGCGACGCAGAATCCGCCGCTGGCGCTGTTGGGCGTGGTCGCGGTGGTGCTGGCGGCAGGTCGGCGGCAGTGGAAAGACGCCGGTCTCGCGGCAGCGGCGGGGCTGATCGCGGTGGTGCCGATGGCCTTCTACTACGCGCACTTCGGCAGGCCGAGCCTGATCGTCGGCGCGGCCACCAGCACGGCCAACATCTCGGTGGAACGCAGCCTCAGTATGATTCTGGATTTGAATCAAGGGTTGACGGGCTATGTGCCGCTGTTGCCACTCGCGGCGCTGGTCGGGTTGCTCCTCGGCCGTTCGGCTGCTGCTATCGCGGTGGCGGTCGCCGTGGCGGGCATGGCCCTGGCCGCGCAGACGCAAGGCAACTGGAACGGCGGCGGCGCGGGGCTGCACCGCTACTTGGTGTGGATGCTGCCGCCGCTGGCGTGGGTGGCGGCGGACGGCCTCGGCCGGCGCGGGCGGATCGCGTTCGCGGCCGGCGCAATCTGCATCCATATTCCGCTACTGACATGGCAGTCCACGGATCGCCTCGGGTATTTAGAAGAACGTCCGCTGGCGCGGTGGGTGTTGAACAAGGTGCCGGAGTTGTACTCGCCACCGGTCGAGATCTTCGTCGAGCGGCAGTTGCACGGCGAGTTCGCCGACCCGCTCGCGGAACTGCCCGTCGGGTTCGCCAGACTGAACGGTGCAGTGACGAAGATGCTCGTGGTGAAGGGGTGTGAGTCGCGGTTGGGCAAGTACTTCGTCGTGTCGCCGGACTACCTGCCGGAGGTGCTCGCCCGCATCGCCGCCGCCGAGACGCCGACGTACATTCACCCGCCGCGCGGGGCCGTCACCACCAACCCCGGCGCGCTGACCGGCCAGTACCCCGACCGCGCGGCGCGGGCGAAACCCCGCTGGCGGTGAAATGCCAGGAGTCAGAAGTCAGGGGACAGGAGTCAGGGGACAGGAGTCAGAAACCAATCTACTGGTACGTTGAATCTACTTGCAACCACCGTCGCGTTTCATCATGACCAACCGCATCGCCGACTACTTCGACCCGGACGCCGGCCACCCGCTCGACCGGCCGGAGTTCGCCGACCGCCAGCGGGTGCTGAAGGCGCTCTGCCTCGGCCTGATGGTCATGATGACAATGGTGACGCTGCTGGTCATCGCCGTCGTCCGCTTCGCCCTCGGCGCGCGGCCGCTGCCCGGCAACGCCGGGCTGGTCGGCGGCATCCCCATCCTCACCATCATCGCGGCGGTCATCACGCTGACGGTGCCGCTCGTGGCGACGATCCTGGTGCCGCTGATCCGCGCCGCCGGCATCCGCCGGGTGGCGACCACCGAACCGGCCCCGCCCGAACCGGGGGCCGTGGACGAGAACGACGCCGACCGGCTGTGGAAGGTCTACTCGGCCGGCAAGTTCGTCGAGTACGCGCTGGCGGAAGGGGCGGTGCTGGCCACGGCGGTGCTATTCCACGTCACCTCGGACTGGCTCATGATGGGGTTCATCGCGGCGATGGTGCTGTTCATGCTGGTGAAATTCCCGACGACCGCGAAGGTGCGGGCGTGGTTCGACGAAGCGGTGCCGGAACTGGACCGAATCCGCCAATCCGGGTCGCCGGCCGGCGAATGACAGGAACGAACCGACTTCTCCCCCCGTCCCTGGAGCCACCCATGATCGCGCCGTTCATCAGCCTGTCCGTTCAGGTCCGCGAACCGGGGCGGCAGCTCCAGCAGACGTATTCCGCTTCGCCGCTGGAAACGCTGGCCGAACTGTTCGGCCGGATCGCCCGCGAACACCGGCTCGACGGCCCGCAGGTGGAGTGGACGTTCTTCATCAACGGCCAGCCGCTGGGTTGGGCGAACACCGTCGGCGAGGTGGCGAAGTCCGCCGGCGACCCGTCGACTCTGGTACTGACGCTGAGCCGGGTCGCCGTCAAACGCGAGCAAGCGGAAGGGGCCGGCGGCGACTGGGGCAAGGACGCCCCCGAACCGCCGGCCACCAGCAGCTATCCGGCGAGTCCGCCCAAGGTCGCGCCGTCGCGCCCGGCCGGCGGTGGCTTCGCCGGTCCCGCGCCGCGTGGCGCACCCGCGCCGCCGGCGGCTCCGGCCGCGATGCCGGCCCCGTCCGAAGCCCGCCGCCGCGAGCGGTCGGACTCGGTGGTGTTGCGCGACGAGATGCCGAAGGCGAAGAAGCGGAGCGCCCCGGCGGACGACGAGGACGATGACCCGGCGGAGTGGGACGACGTACTCGACGCGGATTTCGACGTGGCGTATGAAGGCATGGACGTGAAGCTTTCTCTCCCCACACGGCAGGCGACCGTCCGCTACTACCACCGGATGAACCCGCAGCGGGTCTACCCGTTTCTGGTCGTGCTGAGTGCCGAGGAGATCGCCGAGATCGTGCAGGCCGGGGTGAAGCAGGCCGCCGGGGATCGATTCGACGTTCACGCCGAGTCGCCCGTCGAAGTGGAACCGGTGCTGCCGGGCTGCCAGGTCTACCCGCCGAAGCACACGCTCGTCATCGGGCCGGACACGCAGACGCTGGAGTTCTGGGTGGTGCCGCAAGTTCTCGGCAGGATCAAGGGGGCGAAGGTGATCGTCCGGCAGGACGGCGAGACGCTGTCGGAGGTGAAGCTGGAGGCGAGCGTGGCGAAGCAAACGGCCGCCGTGGTCGTCGGGGCGATGAGCTTCGTCATGCCCTACGTCACCAAAGGGCTGAAGGCGGACAACCCCGACAACTCGCCGGTCCAGTCGGCGATGAACTGGGTCTCGACGAACCTCCGCCCGGAGTTCCTCTTCGTCGGCCTCGCGCTGGTGGCCGTCGGGCTGTACTTCTGGTGCCGCCCGCGCAAGCGGGACCAGTTCTGGGACGTGACGCCGAAGGGGTGACGGTGGTACAATCCAGCGGGCAACATTTGGAGGAACACCCATGTCCGCACTGCTTGAACCGCCGGCCGAAGCCGCAACCGAACGGCTCGAACGACTGATCGTCGAGCAAGGCGTCTCCGAGACGGCGACTTCCGAACACCTCGCCAAGACAGGCCACGGGCTATTTGAGTCCGACGAGGAGTTTGAGGAGTGGATGGCACTGCTCGATCGGCTACGGCGGAATAGCCCCGAGCGCACGCCCGTTACGTTCGATTGATTCCGTCCCGGCGGTACGGGCCGACTGTGCGCGAACCCGTTGGGAGTGTCGCATCGGTTGGCGGAAACCCCAGCTCTTCCACCTCCCCTCGTTGAGGGGAGGTCGCTCGCGCAGCGACCGGGAGGGGAGTCTGATTCACCTGGGAATCTCCCCTCCCGCCGCCCGTCGCCGTTGGCTCCGGTCGGCGACCTCCCCTCTAACGAGGGGAGGTGGAAGACACTGACCGCTCCGAAGCACCGGTAACGGGTGCGTTTATCAGAACGAGGCGAAATAGCCCGATGCCCTCCTTCCGCAACGCCCGCGTCGTGCTGCCGGATCGCGTCGTGCCCTCCGCCGGCATCGTCGTCGAGAACGGCCGCGTCACGGCGGTTGGCGAGCATCTCACCGACGGCGAAGACCTCGGCGGGAAGTACGTCGTGCCGGGGTTCGTGGACATCCACGTCCACGGCGGCGACGGGGCCGACTTCATGGACGGCACGGCCGAGGCGTTCCGCGCCGTCTGCCGCTGTCACCTCCGCCACGGGACGACTTCGCTCACACCGACCAGCACCGTCGCCACGTTCGCCGACTACCTCCGCTTCCTCGAACTCTGTTCGCAATTCACGAACGCCGACACCGGCGGGGCGCGAGTCCTCGGCGGGCA
>JAYTTN010000711.1:0-3766 GCA_043745295.1 Fimbriiglobus sp.
CTACGGCATCCAGGGGAACGCCGGGTTCAACGGCAGCTACATGGCGCTCGGCGACCTGAACGGCGACGGGGCCGTGGACGCGGTCGCCACCGGGTTCGGCGCGGTCGCCACGACGATGCTGAACGCGGCGAACGACGCCACCCTCGTCGGCACCGCGACGCACCTGAGCCTGACCGCGCCGGCCACCGCCGTCGCCGGCCAGCCGTTCGCCGTCACCGTCACCGCCCTGGACGCCAACGGCACCGTCGCCACCGACTTCCTCGGCACCGTCGGCTTCGCCAACCCGCTGAACCCGGCCGCGGCCACGTCGTACACGTTCACCGCCGCCGACGCCGGCGTCCACACCGTCGCCAACGGCGGCCTCTTGCTCACCGCCGGCACGCAGACGCTGTCCGCCACGTCGCCGCGCCTGCCGACGGCCGGCACCACGCTGACGATCACCCCGGCCCAGGCGGCCAAGTTCCAGGTCTCCGCTCCGGCGACGGCCACGGCCGGCGACCCGACCACGAGCGTCACGGTGACGGCCCTCGACGCCTTCGGAAACGCGACCCCGTCTTACGTCGGCACGGTCCACTTCACTAGCACCGACGTGCAGGCGGGGCTGCCGGCCAACTACACGTTCGCGGCCGCCGAGAACGGCACCCACACGTTCGCCGTCACGCTCCGCACCGCCGGCACCCAGACGGTCACGGCGACCGACACCGTCAACGCGAACGCCAGCGGGAACACGGCCGCCATCGCCGTCACTCCCGGCGCGGCGGTCGGCCTCAGCCTGTCCGGCGGCGGCGGTTTCGTCGGCTCCCCGCACGTCGTCGCGGTGTACGCCGTGGACGTGTACGGCAACGTCGCCACCACCTACAACGGCACCGCCCACCTGACGACCAGCGACCCACTGGCGACCGTTCCGGCGGACGGCCCGATCACCAACGGCGTCGGCTTCTTCACCGTCACCCCCCGCACCGTCGGCACGACGACCGTCACGGCCGCGACCGCCGAGTTCGCGGCCACGGAGTCGGTGGTGGTGACGCCCGGCCAGGGCGTATCGTTCACCGTCACCCCGCTGGTGAACGCCGTCGCCGGCACCGCCCAGTCGATGCGGGTCACGGTGTACGACGCCTTCGGCAACGTCTCGACCGTGTACCGCGGGACGATGACGATCAGCAGCTCCGACCCGACGGTCGGCGGATATTACACCTTCGCGGCGGCGGACGCCGGCTCGCACGTCTTCACCGTGTCGCTCACGCGGGCCGGCACCCAGTCGGTCGGCGTCGCGGACGCGGCGACCCCGGCGATGACGTCCACCCAGACGGGCATCGCGGTGACGGCGGGCGCGGCGACATCCCTCGCGGTCACGCCCCTGGTGGGCACCGTGGCCGGGGTGGCGCAGAGCGTGGCCGTCACCGCCCGCGACGCCTTCGGCAACGTGGCGACGAGCTACCGCGGGACGCTGGCGTTCACCAGCACGGACCTCCAGGTGGCGATGCTCTCGACGTACACGTTCACGGCCGCCGACGCCGGCGTCCACACGTTCGGCGTGACGTTCAAGTCGTCGCGGGGGCAGACGTTCGTGGCGACCGACATCGCCACCCCGACGATCGCCTACAACCAGCGGGACATCGTCATCCGCCCGGCGGCCATGACCGGCTTCGCCTTCCGCGTGCCGTCGAGCGCGACGGCCGGGATCGCCTTCCAGATCGCGGTGTCGGCGGTGGACGCCTTCGGCAACCCGATCCCCAACTACGTCGGGCGGGTCCACTTCACCGGGCCGAACGGGGTGCCGATGGACTACACGTTCACGGCGGCCGACGCCGGCTCGCACGCGTTCACCTTCACCCTGACCGCGACCGGCAACCAGACCATCGGCGTGCAGGATGTCGCCAACGGCGCGCTCAAGGGCCAGGCGGTCGTGAAGGTGAACGCCAACGGCGGCGGTGGGGGCGGCGGCGGCTCCGGCGGCGGCGGGAAACCGTAACGCTCCATGCCTGGGTGAACGGGAGACTCGTTGTGCGATGGCCGAGATCGCGTCCCGGCGGTGATCGGCGGGCCGTCGCCGCCGCTCGATTTCGGAGCGATACGGGAACGACTGTCGGCGTCGAACTCCTCGGCTGCCGGCCGGTTCGGACGCGGCCGGTGGCGGGGTCGTGTCCGGTGGTCCGGATGCGGCAGCCGAGGACGGCGGCGGCAGACGAGTCGCCGCCGCCCAACCTCCCCACCACATACCGAATCCGATTGATCCGCAACCGTTGCGGGGGAGTCGAAACACCTCTCCCCGTTGGGGAGAGGTGGGTTGCGGAGCAACCGGGTGAGGGGTCTTCTTCTTACTATCGAAGCGAAAACACCCCTCACCCGGCCACTGCGTGGCCGACCTCTCCCCAGCGGGGAGAGGTGGGAAGAGGGAACGGTCGCTGTTCGACCGCATTCGGTATCACCCCTTCAACATCTCGTCGTGCTTCATGCCGCTGGGCGGCAGGTCGGCGACGTGGCAGTACGCCAGCGCCGCCTCCGCGCCGGCGAACTGGTCCACGTCGTTGTCCTCCCACTCGATGCTGACCGCCCCGTCGAACCCCCAGCGGTTCAGCTCGATGAAGATGTCCTCCAGGCTGTTCGCGTCGCGGGCCGTGCCGGCCGTCACGAAGTTCCACCCGTTCGTCCAGTGGCCCATGTTGCGGTGCCCGCCCAGTCGCCCGGCGCGGACGTGTTCGCGGGCCACCCACACGCCCTTGACGTGCGCGCAGTGAATGTAGTCGTGGAACTCGCGGATGAACTGGATGACGCTGACGTTCTGCCACTCCAGGTGCGAGCCGTCCAGGTTGAAGCCCACCACCCCTTCATACCCGGCCTTGCACATGTACTGGATGTAATCGCTCGCGCTCTCCAGGTCGCCCATCGCCCGCTCGGACGGGTGGCACTCCAGGTCGAACGTGACGCCGTACTTCTTGCACTCGGCCCAGATCGGCCCGAACCGCTCGGCCAGCAGCTCCAGCGACAGGTCGCGCACGTCCGGCAGCTTGTAGCCCTCGATCTCGGCGGGCAGCGGCGGGAACAGGAACCAGTGGCTCCAGCAGTTCGCCGGGCTGCCGACGAACCCCGGCAGCGCCACCTTGCGGCCTTGCAGCTTGCTCAGGTGGCCGGCGTACCGCACGCACGCCAGCAGGTCTTTGGCCGCTTCCTCGTGGACCAGCTTCGCCACCTCCGGCGGAACGTAGTACGGGTCGGTACGCGGCGGGGTGTTGCCGGCCATCCGCCACGCCTTGTACGCCGCCTTCGCCGCACCCTTGCCGCTACAGAAGTTCAACGTCTTCGCCGTCGGCTCGTCGCCCAGCACCTGGCCTTGTAGGTGGGTCGCCACGGTGAAGATTTCCAGCCCGTGCGCCTGGGCCAGCTTCACCCGCTCCTCGGCGTAGGTCTTGGCCCCCTCGTCGGTGTCGCACCGCCGCAGGTCGAGTTCCCAGCTCGCCTCCTCCCAACCGTCGAACCCGGCCTGCTGGAGGAACGGCACCCACTCGGCGAAATCGACGTTGCCGAACTGCCCGCGGACGAGGCCGATCTGGTGGTAGCTGTGCTTGCCGGACTTGTGCGCGGGGGTCTGCTTGAAGCCCATCGGGAGAGACTCCGGGGTTTGGGGAACGGTGCCGAAAATGTACGGCTGGGACACGGGAGCGTCAGCGACCAAACCGCGACTCATGGGGTGCGGCAGCGGAGTTTGGCGAGCGGGGGGCGTCAGCCCCCTGTTGTGGTCGAAATCCCCAGGGAACAGGGGGCTGAC
>JAYTTN010000712.1:0-14187 GCA_043745295.1 Fimbriiglobus sp.
CGGGGGCGCCCCCCGGGCCGGCCGCGGCGGGCTAACAAGACAAGTCACGCCAGCCGGTCCAGGTCGCGGAGGCGGCGGTCGGCGTCGAACGTGGGCGGCGGCAACTTCTCGCCCAGCGCCACCGCCTCGGCCTCGCTCAGCCCGACCTTGGCCGTGCCGGTGCCGCGGAACACCGGCAACTTCTTGCTGGTGGCGATGATCTCCCGCCGGGTACGGCCCTTCGGCGCGTCCGGCCACTTCCCCTTCACGTCCGCGAAGTCGAAGAACACCGGCACCACCGCGCGGATGTACCGCCAGTAGCCGGGGTTGTCGGTCTGCACCACGAACAGCCCGCCGGGCGTCAGCGACCGGTGGACCAGCGCCAGGAACGCCGGCGTGATGAGCCGCTTGCCCACCTGCGCCGGGTCGTAGTACGGCTGCGGGTGGTAGCAGTGGATTTCCGCGACGGACGCCGGTTCGACGAAGCGGTCGAGCAGTTCGTGCCCGCCCAGCACCGCGAACTTGACGTTCGGCAGCCCGCGCTGGTTGCCCCGCTTGCGGGCGTAGCGGATGACGACCGGCAGCACGTCCACGCCCAGATGATCGTGCGTCGGGCGGGCCACCGCGCTGCCGATGAGGAAGCGGCCGTTGCCGCAGCCGACATCCAGCACCACGGGCGCAGTGCGGCCGAAGAGCGCGGGGAAGTCGAGGCGGCCGGCGTCGGGCATGGCCTTCAATGCCGTCTGCGTCCACCGGTCGGGGTCGAGGACGACGCCGGGGAACGGGACGCCGAACTCGCGCTCGACGCGGGCGGACGGTGACGGGGGCGACGGGTCGGGCATGGGAAGATTGTATCGCCGGCGGCTCGCAAGGCGTCACCCCCCGTACCCCTGCGCCTGGATGATGTCGCCCCACCGCGCGGCGATGCGGGCCTTCTGCTCGACGGTGACGGCGTGCGCGTTCGTCCTGTAGCCCTTGTGGTCCGCCACATACGCTTCCAGCTTCGGCCGCACGGCGTCGAATTCGCCCAGATTCAGCCCATCGTACACGCCCCGGACCACCCCCGGCATGTCCGCCACGAGGTCTTCGTACCGCACCTCCACCAGGTGCCCGGCGGGGATGAGTTTCTTTCCCTCCTCGTACCGCGCGTGGATCAGCTCGAAGTCGCGGAACACTTTCTCGTCCAGGGCCGGCGACGTGTCGGGCCGCTGCAACCCGTGCCGCTCGGCCATCGCCCGCCACAGCTTCACCGTGGACGCGAACAGGGTGTACGGGTCGCGGCGGATGTGGACGAACTTGGCGTCTGGGAACAGTTCCAGCAGCGCCGGCAGGCGGGCCGTGTGCGGCGGCGACTTCAGCACCAGCCGGCGCGGGTCGCGGTACGTCACGGCCTTCAGGAACCGGACGAACGTCGTCTTCCACTGGCGGAGCTGGCTGGCGCTGAGGCCGGACAAATCTAACGAGCCGGGGAACAGCGGCGGGCGGTGCGGGAAGGCGAAGTCGAAGTACGGGCTGGGCGCGCCGAGCAGGGCCAGGGCGAACTCGTCCTCCTGCGGGCGGTCCCAGCCGAAGCCCATGTCGTCCATCGGCCGCTTGTCGGGCAGGAAGAAGTTGCCGTACTTCTTCATCAGCGTTTCGGTCAGCAGGAAGTTGCACGGCAAGAGGCATTGCAGCGTCGTCGGCGACGTGACCCGCTCGTCGAGAATCATCAGTTCGTGCAGCAGCGTGGTGCCGGTGCGCCAGTGGCCCAGCACGAAGAGCGGCGGTTCGGCGATGCGGGTGCGGGCGATGGCGTCGCCGTGCAGCGCGTGTTGCAGCCACCGCAGCACCGTCTGGCCGAACGTCACGCACGACGCGATGGCGGCGATGTACCAGTACGGCGGCTGGACGGCGAAGCGGTTTTGCGCCAGCAGCCGCAGCCAGGTGAAGTAATCGGCCCCCTCCCACACGCGGGGTGCCCATTGACGGCCGGGCGGAGGCGATGGCGGAGCGGTCAACGGACGGTCTCGGAAGCGAAGGGGAAAGCGGTTGGTATAGGGGTTCGTTCACCCGCCGACGCGCTTCGCCTTGTAGCCCATCTTCGCCAACTCGGCGAGGATCGTGTCGCGGTGGTCGCCCTGGATTTCGATGCGGCCGTCCTTCGCGGTGCCGCCGGTGCCGCACAGGTTCTTTAGCCGCGTGGCCAGTTCCTTCAGCCCGGCTTCGTCCAGGTTCAACTCGAACACGGTGGTGACGCCCTTGCCTTTCCGCCCAGCGGTTTCGCGGCCGACCTTCGCGGTGCCGAGTTTCTTCGGCGGAGGCGGCGGCACGACGGATTCCGGGATCGCCACGTTGCCGGCCCCGCCGAGCAGCCGGGAGATCAATCCGTTCACCTCGGCCTCGATGCGCGGCAGCACGCCGGGGATGTCGGCGACCGTCCAGTATTCGACCTTCGTTTCCCAACCGGGGTGCCGGGTCGCCAGCAGCGGCTCGTGTTCGTACTGGTCCAAGGCGATGACGCGGACGGCGGCTTCCAGGTCGGCGGCGGCCACCGCCGTCGGCATCCGCGCGGTCGCCATCAGGTCGCCGACGTTCATCTTCGCCAGCAGTTGCAAGGCTTCCTTCGCCATCGGGCCGACGTTGCCGACGCCGAGTTCGACGGCCAACCCGCGCGATGCGGCCCGCCACGCCAGCCCCATCCGAGCGGCGGCGGCGTTGAACACGACCTCGGCGAACCGGCTGCGGTAGTAGTTGCCGGTGCAGAGGAAGAGGATCGTTTGGGACATGGGAAATCACGAGTGGTTGGGCGCGGTCGGGTGGTTGTAGGTCGTGGTCGAAGTTCCCCGCAGGGGAACGAGGCCCGACATCCTGCCGCCTTGTGATGGTGGTTCGTTGTCGGGCCTCGCTTGCCTCCGGCAAGCTTCGACCGCGACCTACACGGGCGTCAAACACCGGGCCACCCGCGCTGCGAGGCGGGCGTTGTTCACGATGAGCGTTTTATTGGCCGCCAGCGTGCGGCTGCCGCTGAGTTCGGCAATGCGCGCGAGCAGGAACGGCGTCAGCTTCGCCCCGCCGACACCGGCACACGCGGCGTCCAACTCCGCCTCTGCCAGCCAGGCGTCGAATTCCACTTGTGGTATGGCGTCCGCGTCGGGCAGCGGGTTCGCCAGCACCATCCCCGCCCCGCCGAGGGCGACGTGCGCGGCGAACGCGGCGGCGGCCTGCTCCGGGGAATCGACGCGGGCCGACACCGGCAGCGTTCCGCCACGGGTGTAGAACTGCGGGAACGTGTCGGTGCCGAAGCCGAGAACCGGCACGCCGAGGGTTTCGAGGATTTCCAGCGTCCGCGGCAAATCGAGGATCGACTTCGCCCCGCCGCACACCACCAGCACCGGCGTGCGGCCGAGTTCGGTCAGGTCGGCGGAGATGTCCGAGGCCGGGGCCGGCGGCCGATGCGCGCCGCCCAACCCGCCGGTGGCGAACGCGCGTATCCCGGCCTTGTGAGCGAGTGCCATCGTCGCCGAGACGGTCGTCGCGGCGAGTTGCCGGAGCGCAACGGCCGCGCCGAGGTCGCGGCGGCTGGCCTTCACCACGCCTTTCGCGGTGGCCAGCTCCCGGATCTGCTCGCCGGTCAACCCGACGGTCGGCATCCCGTGCCACACGGCCACGGTCGCCGGGATCGCCCCCGCCGCGCGCACGGCGGCCTCGGATGCCAGCGCCGTGTCGAGGTTCGCGGGAAACGGCAGGCCGTGCGCGATGAGCGTGGACTCGAGCGCGACCACCGGCCGACCGGCCCGCACCGCGTCCGCGACTTCGGAAGAAACGTGGAACATCGCACCATCCGGGAGTTCGGGATTCGCCGTCGCCCGTCAACCTTCCATAATGCAGGTTATGCTGTCACCTGCCGAGCCGGAATCCGCCCCCGACGCCGAAACGCTGCTGCGGAGCATCGCCGCCGCCGCGCCGGCGCTGTGGTTCCCGTTGCGACATGCGGACGCGCACGGCCTCCCCCGCGAAGCGCTGACCGAACCCATCTGGCTGCTCCGGCAGACCGGGCTGGTCGAGGTCGGCGACTGGGTGAAGGGCCTCGGCCAGGGCCTCCGGCTGAGCGCGCACGGCGAAAAAGCCGTGGCGACGCCGACCCCGCTCTCCTTGAGACCGCCCGACGCGGCCCCGCCGCCCCGCGGCGACGGGCCCACCGAACTGATGCGGGGCGACGAGGCGCGGAACGCCGTCCTCGACCCGCCGCCGGCGGTCGTCGCCCCGTCCCTGCTGTACGCCAACATCGCCTGGTTCGCCGTCGGCTGCATCGTCGCGTGGCGCGGCGGCGTCGGCATGGAGTTCCTGAAAGGCGACGGCCACCCCGGCGCGATGGACGCGCTCCAGCGCACCGGCGCGGTGACGGCGGCGGCCGTGTGGAACGGCGACTGGTGGCGGCTGATCACCGCCTGCTTCGTCCACATCGGCCTGTTCCACCTGCTGTGCAACATGCTCATGCTGGGCATGATGGGGCCGTTCGCCGAGGGGCTGTGGGGGAAGCGGCGGTTCGCCCTCATCTACGCTGTCAGCGGGGTGGTCGGCAGCATCGCGGCAGTCGCCCTGCACCCGGTCTCGGCGAAGTCCGGGGCCGACGTGCTGATGGCCGGCGCGTCCGGCGCGCTGTGGGGGATGCTCACCGGGGTCGTGGTGTGGGTGATCCACAACCGCCGCCACCTGCCGCCGGAGTTGACCCGCGACCGGCTCCAGCGGCTGGGGTTCATGCTGCTGCTGAATGTGGCCGTCAGCTTCGTGCCGGGGATCAGCGCGGAGGCGCACTTCGGCGGCGGCGCGGCCGGGGCCGTCGTCGCGTGGTCGGTCGCCACCGGGCACCGCCGGCCGCGGCTGTACGCGGTCGGCGGGGTGGTGCTGGTCCTCGGCCTTTCGCTGCTGATGCTCGTCGCGGCGGTGAAGTGGTCGGACGGCTGGCGGACGCTCAAGCTGCGGGAGCACGTGCGGCCGTTCATCGAGGAGGCGGTGCGAATCGCCGAGCAGAATACGGCCGAACGCGCCGCCGTCCGCGCGGCCGTGGGCGACGACTGGGCGAAGCTGTCGCCGAAGGCCGTCGGAGCGTTGCACGCGAAATACTTGGTGAAACACCAGGACCACATCCACGCCCAAGCGCCGGTGCAGGGCAGTTTGCGGAAAGCCGTCGAGCAACTCCGCGACCTTGCGATCGCCGCCGCGCGGGTTCCGCCGGAGGGTGAAGTGGCCGACCGGTATCGCGCCTACGTCGCCGCCGTCGCCGGGTACGCGGCGGCCCTCCGGGACGAACTCGACGGCCCCGGCCGCAAGGAGACGCCGGAACTCGACGCCGCGTGGACGGCCTTCACCGCCGCCCAGTCGCGCCTGGGCCGCTGGGAGTAAAGGCGCTCGGCGGTGGTGTGCGTTGTGGGCGAGGCCTGCGGTGAACCTCCTCCCCGTGGTGCGGGGGACAGGTGGGGAAGCCGCCACCTACTTCCCCCGGTTCGGCAGCGCCAGTTCCACCGCCGGCAGGGTCGCGCTTCCCACCACGTCGATCGGCTGCCCGACGGCCCCGGCCTTTCCGTTGTGGAAGCCGTCCTCGTGCCAGTAGACGATCCGCCAGCGGCCGGCGGGCACCTGCGCCAGTTTGAAACTCCCCTCGGCGTCCGTCACGGCGAAGTACGGGTGGTCGAACACGCGCACGCGGCCGGCCATCCACGGGTGGATGTCGCACTTGACCAGCAGCGGCAGCGGTTCCGCCACCAGCGGCCGCGTCACCCGGCAGTTGCCGCCGCTGGGAATCGTTTGGCTCAGGTCGTGGTAGTCCGACGCGATGTTGACGTTGTGCGGGATGGCCGCCGAGTTGCGGAAGACGAGCGAGTCCCCTTCCCGCGCGGCCACAATGCGCGGCTCGAACTGGCACTTCGGCTGGTCGATGACGTGCTCCTTCGGCGTCGGAATCTTGAGCGCCGGGTGGGCGCGATCCGGCGGGAACGTGTCGCGCCGGTCGTCCGTGTCCGGCCGCAGCCAGACGACGACGTTCTTCACCCCGCGCGACTCGGCGTCCACCTGGAGCGACGTGTCCGCCAGCGGGCCGTCCTTGCAGCACGCGGCGACATCGGCGGTGACGGTGGCGAACTTGGGTGGCGGCAGCGGCCCCGGCCACACCACCCGCCCGCGCACCGTGGCCCACTCCGTCGGCGTTTCGGAGGGGACGACGAGCGGGACGGGGATGACATCCGGATTCGATGCGGTATTCCACTGTGTATACAGAAGCGCGGCCGCCAACAGGAATGCGATACCGCCGACAACCCAGGCCCCGACACCCGCGCCCGCCGCCAACGCCGACACCGGCGCGGCGACTTCGCCGCCGAGCTTCGCCGCGAGGCCGGCCTTCACGGTCGCGCTTGCGGTCGCCGCCGGCACCGCGGCCGCGAACCCCACGTCGGCGATGACCGCGCCGGCGAACAGCGTGCCGGCCAGCGTCACACCCCGGCGGGTCAGCCGCAGCCGCAACAGGTCGCGGGCCTTCGCCAGCCGCCGGCGGAGTTTGAAGACGGAAATGCCCAGGTCGGTCGCCGCCTCGTCCTGCGTCTTTCCCTGCAAATAGCAGGCGACGAGCGGCCCGCGGTACTTCTCCGCGATGCCGGCGAGTTCGTCGTCCAGCACCCGCAGCATGTCCTGCCACTCGGCCCCACCCACCTCGGAGAGACGCTCCCTGGCGGTCGCGGCGCGTTGGGTCGCGGCCCGTTCCCCGACGACGCGCTCGCGGGTCTTCAGCCGCGTCTCCCGGCGGATTGCCCGCGCCGCCACCCGCGCGGCCACGCCGAACAGCCAGTTCGCCAGCGACGTGCGCAGCGCGAGCGAGCTGGCCTTCCGCGACAGCACCACGAACACCGCCTGGAACGCTTCTTCGGCGAGCTGTTCGCTCTTCACCGCGCGGCGGCAGACGCCCCACACCAGCGGGCCGTGCCGGTCCACCAGTTCGGCGAACGCGGCTTGGTCGGCGGTGGCGGCGAAGCGGGCGAGCAGGGTGCGGTCGTCGTCGGTCGGCATACCCGTAAAGTGTGCGGAGGGACGGGCGGGTGAGCAAGAATTCCGGCAGGAAATCGCTTTCATGCATCAGCGCATCGTAGTCGTCGGCGGCGGGGTGATCGGCACGGCGTGCGCGTACTACCTGGCGAAGGCCGGGCGCGCGGTGACGGTGCTGGATCGGGGCGAGATCGGCGGGGCCTGCTCGCACGGCAATTGCGGGTACGTCTGCCCCAGTCACGTCCTGCCGCTGGCCGTGCCCGGCGCGGTCTGGGCGACTATGAAGACGGCGTTCGCCCGCAACTCGCCGCTGAAGGTACGCACCGGGTTCGCGCTGCGAAACCTCGGCTGGTTCCTCCGCTTCGCCCGCAAGTGCAACCGTCGCGACATGCTGACGGCCGCCGTCGGCATCCAGGCGCTGCTGAATTCGTCGCGGCGACTGTACGACGACCTGCTGGAAACCGAGGGATTCGACGTGGAATGGGACACGCACGGCCTACTGTTCGTGTTCCAAACCGAGAAGGCGTTCCACCACTACGAGGAGACGGACACACTCCTTCGCACCGAGTTCGCCATGCCCGCCGAGCGGTGGGACGCGGCCGAGTTGCGGGCGAAGGAACCGGCGCTCAAACCCGGCTCTGCGGCCGGCGGCTACCTGTACAAATCGGACGCGCAACTGCGGCCGGATGTCCTCATGGCCGGCTGGCGGGCGGCGGTCGAGAAGCTCGGCGGCACGTTCGTGCCGAACTGCCAGATGACGGGTTTCCAAAGCGCGGGCGAAACGGTGTCGGCGGTGACGACCACGAAAGGCGACTTCCCGGCCGACGCGGTGGTGGTCGCCACCGGCGCGTGGGCACCGCTGTTGAACCGCGAACTCGGCTGCAAGCTGCCCATCGTGCCGGGCAAGGGGTATTCGCTGACGCTGCCGCGCCCGGCCGTATGCCCGACGTACCCGATGATCTTCGAGGAACACCGGGTCGCCGTCAGCCCGTTCCGCACCGGCTTCCGCATCGGGTCCACGATGGAGTTCGCCGGCTACGACGACACGATGAACCGCGACCGGCTGAACCTTCTCCGCGACGGCGCGGCGGTCTACTTGGCGGACACCGGCGCGGCGGAGGCGACCGAGGAGTGGTGGGGGTGGCGGCCGATGGTGTACGACGGCAAGCCGGTCATCGACTGCGCGCCGCGGTTCGGCAACGTGACCGTCGCCGCCGGCCACGGCATGCTCGGCCTGTCGATGGCCACCGGTACCGGAAAGCTGGTGGCGGAGTTGGTGACCGGCGAAAAACCCCACGTCGATCCGGCGGCGTATGGGCTGGCACGGTTCGGGTGAGGCAGCACCCTCACGCGCCGTCGCCGAGCAGTTGCGGCACCTTCTCGCGGAGGTGGTCGATCTCCTGGTGCGTCTCGCCGAGGTACGCCAGCAGCCGCAAATCGTCCCGGCTGACGGTGCCGCCGGACAAGAGCCAGGCCCGCACACGGAACAGTTTGTACAGCTTCACGAGCTTGCGGTCGCTGATGAAGATCTTGTCCTCGCGGATGAGCGCTTTCACCAGCCGCTGGAACTCGCGGAACACGTCGGCCGGGAAGAACACGTCGCGGTCGTTCTTCTCGTCGCCGCGCACGTCGGTGGTCGTCTTGGAAAACAGGTGCGTCAGATACCGGTTCACCTTCAGGAAGTCGGTCAGGCTGGCGTGCCCCTCGGCCCACGGCTTCTGGTACAGCCCCTTGTTCGCCTCGCCCCGCAGGCCGGCGTCGATCAGCTCCTGGAAGTACTCGTCCTGCACCGGCCGGCTCAGCACCTTCAGCACGAACCGGTCCTTGAGCGCGGCCAACTCGCCCTGCTCCGGGATTTCGTTGGTGGCGGCGAACAGCACCCGCAGCGGCACCGGCTCCGGCACCCCGTCCTGGTAGAACTTCTTCTCGTTGATGATGGTCAGCAGGATGTTCAGGATGGCCGAGTTCGACTTGAAGATCTCGTCGAGGAACACCAGCTTGGCGCTGGGCAACTTGCCCTCCTTGCGGCGAATGTACTTGCCCTCGCGGAGCAGGCCGATGTCGATGGCCCCGATGATCTCGCTCGGCTCGGTGAACCGCGTCAGCATGTACTCGAAGTAGTCCGTCTCGGCCATGCCGAGGGCGTCCTTGAACTTCAGCACCAGATCGGACTTGGCGGTGCCGGGCGGCCCGACGAGCAGCAGCGGTTCCTGGGCGAGGGCGGCCACCACCATCAGGTCGATGATCTCCTGCTTGTTCACGAAGAACCGGCCGAGCGACGTGCGGAACAGGTTGATCCGCTTGCGGAGGTCCTCGGCCTCGCCCTGGAGATCGGCCAGGGACAGGTCTTCGGGTTGCGGTTGCGATTTCGCCGCCATCGGGCAAGTCCTGCGGTGGTGGGAGGCGGTTCAGTGGGGAATTCTACCGGCCGGGGGGGGAGGGGAGAATGGCGGTAGAAAAGAGGCGAACCGCGCTGGTCCGCGTTCCCAATGGCTCGCGCCCCTTCGGGATGCCGGAAGCCTATTTCGATCCCGGTCCCGGGTCGCGCACGCCGATTGCTCGGTTGGCCAGTCCCTCGCTGCCGAACAAGGCGAACAGCCCGAACGCCACGCCGACCGCGATCCCGCCCCACTTCTCACGGGGCGTCATGTTCGCCGTGTCGCCGAAAAGGATCAGCGCGAGAAACCCCACGGACAGAAGCCCGGCGAGGACGCGAAACACGATCTTTCTCATCGGACGACTCCCTTGCGGTCGAGACTCGCAAGCAGGCCAACGTTTCCTCGTCCCCAATATGCGTCTTCAACTGTTGCGCCGGCATTCGCCTTCCACCCCCGCACCGCATCCCCTCACCGCTGCCACAGCTTGCGGTCCAGGGTGCGGTAGCCGATGGCTTCGGCCAGGTGGTCGGCGGTAAGATTCGCCGCGCCTTCCAGGTCGGCGATGGTGCGGGACACGCGGAGGATGCGGTCGTGGGCGCGAGCCGACAGGCCGAGGTCGTCCATCGCGTTGCCGAGCATCTCGCGGCAGTCGGCGTCCGGCTCGCAGAACTGCCGCATCTGCCGGGGCGTCATCCGCGCGTTCACCCGGCCGACCCCGCCGAACCGCCCGGCCTGCACGGCGCGGGCGCGGTCCACGTCCGCCCGCATGGTCGCGCTGCTGGTGCCGTCCGCTTTCTTCGACAGCTCTTCGTAAGGCACTGACGGCACCTCGATGTGCAAGTCGATGCGATCCAGCAGCGGCCCGGAGATGCGGCCGAGGTACTTCTCCACGGCGATGGGGGCGCACTTGCACGGGTGCTTGGCGTCGCCGAGGTAGCCGCACGGACACGGGTTCATCGACGCCACCAGCACGAAATCGGCCGGGAACGTCGTGCTGTGGATGGCCCGGCTGATGGTGACGCGGCCCTCCTCCAGCGGCTGGCGAAGCACCTCCAGACAGCGGCGGTTGAACTCCGGCAGCTCGTCCAGGAACAGCACGCCGTTGTGCGCCATGCTGATCTCGCCGGGGGCCGGGACGGTGCCGCCGCCGACCATGCCGGCGTCGGAAATGGTGTGGTGCGGACTGCGGAACGGCCGCACGCTGAGCAGCGATTCGCCCTCCGGCAGCCGGCCCACGGCCGAGTAAATCCGCGTCGTTTCCAGGCTTTCGTCGGTCGTCAGCGGCGGCAGGATGGTCGGCAGCCGCCGCGCCAGCATGGTCTTGCCGCTGCCGGGGCTGCCGAGCATCAGCACGTTGTGCCCGCCGGCGGCGGCCACCACCAGCGCCCGCTTGGCCGACTCCTGCCCGCGCACGTCAGCGAAGTCCACGTCGTACTTGTTCAGCCGCGCCGCCATCTCGTCGGGCGGGGCGGCGGGGTCGATGTCCACCACCCCGGAGAGGATGCCGACGGCCTCCGCCAGACTGGTGACGCCGTACACCTCCAGTTCCTGCACGACGGCCGCTTCCTTGGCGTTGCCCGCCGGGACGATCAGCTTCTTCACGCCCCGCGCGCGGGCGGTCATGGCCATGCTGAGCGCGCCCTTCACCGTCCGCACCGCGCCGTCGAGGGCCAGCTCGCCGACGGTGGCGAAGTCGGCCAGGTGGTCGGGGTTCAACTGGCGGGTGGCGCAGAGGACGCCGAGGGCGATGGGCAGGTCGAACCCGCCGGCGTCCTTGCGGAGGTCGGCCGGGGCCAGGTTGATGATGGTGCGGCCGGTGGGCCGGGCGTAGCCGAGGTTGGCCAGCGCCCGCTCGATGCGGTGGACGCTCTCCCGCACCGCCATCTCCGGCAGGCCGACGAGGATGATCTTGTGTTCGCCGGGGTTGGTGTCCACCTCCACCTCGACGGGCAGGGCGTCGATGCCGAGGAGGGCGTAGGACCGCAGCTTAGCCAGCATGGCTCGACCCCACGATAGTGAACAGGCGTCGGGGCCAGATTAAAGGCGAAGGCGATCCGGGGCAAGGGAGAAGTTGGCCCCGATTCACGTCGAGGCGTCCGCGTTCGAGTACACGGTCGGCCCCCAGCAGAGCCAGTTGGCGGCCCGGTGGCGTTCGACGGCGATGCTCTGGCACAGCCCGAACAGGTCCGCGTCGGCCTCGTCCAACCGCTTGCCGCCGAGGGCCAGTTCGTCGTCGATCAGGTCGAACGGGGTGTGGTCGAACCCGCCGAACCAGCAGGTCGCCGCGAACGCCCGGAAGTCCATCTTCTCCGGCTTCAACCCGAACTGCCGAAGTCGCCAGTGGTACGCCAGGAACTGCCTGCGGACGGCGTCCAACTCCTCCGCCGGCCGCAGCGTCGCGGTGGCCAGCAACTCCGTCGTGGCGTCGGCCCGCATGAACCCCAGCGCCGCCCACACGTCGTCCACGCTGCTCATGGCGTCGTACCGGGGCAGGGGGTGCTTGCCGAGCGCCCACGCCAGCACCTCCAACCCCTCGATCCGCCACATGGCGTTGATGGCCGCCTGGCGGTCGAGTTCGCCGGGCCGCTTGCGGAGGGCGTCCCGCTCCCACTTCTCGAACTCGCCGGACACGCCGGTCTCGGCGATCCACTCCTGGAGCTTGTCGTAGTTGGCGTCGATGAGGTCGCTCTTGCCGTGGTCGCGCTCCAGCACGGCACGGCCGGAGAGCATCATGAGCGCCACCGCGCGGCGGGCGACCCGCGCGGCCGTCGGCGGTTTCGGGGCGTCCGTCCCTTTCGCGTCGGTCTTGCTCGTGGCCATCGCGCGGCCCTCCGGAGACGGATTTCTGGCGAAGGGCGTTGTATGGGGTGCGCCGGCGAATTCTGGCACCTCCGGGCAAACCCGCGTCCCAGTTGCCCTTGCGGACCCCGGCTCCGATCCGGCACAATCCCCATCCGGAATCGCCCGCGACCCGCTCCCGGCAAGGACGCCGATGAACTCCCTCCGCATCGCCGTGCTGGACGAAGAGCTGCCGTACCCGCTCACCTCGGGCAAGCGGCTCCGCACGTTCAACCTGCTCGCCCGCCTGGCCGAGAAACACCGCGTCACGATCTTCTGCCACCGCAACGCCGACCGCAACGAGGCGGCGGAGGCGGATCGCGCCTTCCGCCGGCTGGGCGTCGAGACGGTGATGGTGGACCGGGCCGTGCCCACGAAGTCCGGCCCCGCCTTCTACGCCCGCCTCGCCGGCAACCTGCTGTCGTCGCTGCCGTACTCGGTCGCCACGCACACCAGCCCGGAACTGGTGACGGCCGTCCGCGAGTACGCCCGGACCACCCCCGTGGACGTGTGGCACTGCGAGTGGACGCCCTACGCCCAGGTGCTGCGCGCCGCCCTGCGCGGCCGGCTGAAGCGGACGCCGTGGCTGGTGATGGCGCACAACATCGAGAGCCGCATCTGGCAGCGGTACGCGGCGACCGAAGAGAACCCGATGAAGCGGTGGTACATCCGCCGGCAGTGGAAGAAGTTCGAGTCGTTCGAGCGGTGGGCGTTCGCGCACGCCACCTGGACCGTCGCCGTGACGGAAGAGGACGCGACCGCCATCCGCGAGACGATGGGCGGCACCGAGCAGACCGAAGTCGTGGACAACGGCGTGGACACCGACTTCTTCCGCCCGCAGCGGGACATCGACCGCGACCCGAAGCGGCTGCTCTTCCTCGGCAGCCTGGACTGGCGGCCGAACCAGGACGGCGCGACGCAACTGCTGGACTCCATCTTCCCGGCGGTGCGGCGGCAGGAACCGGGCACGACGCTGCAAATCGTCGGACGGAACCCGCCGGACTGGCTGATCCAAAAGGCGAAGCAAGTGCCGGGGGCCACCGTCGTCGGCACCGTGCCGGACGTGCGGCCGTACCTCGCCGGGTGCGGAATGACTGTCGTTCCGCTCCGGGTCGGCGGCGGTTCGCGGCTGAAGATTCTGGAAAGCCTCGCCACTGCCACGCCGGTGGTCAGCACCCGCATCGGGGCCGAGGGGCTACGCCTGTCGCCGGGCGAACACCTGACCGTGACCGAGGACGAGACCGGCATGGCCGCCGCCATCGTCGCCGCCATCCGCGACCCGGACGCCGCATTGGACCAAGCCGACGAGGGCCGCCGGTTGGTCCTCCGCGAATACGACTGGGCACCGCTGGCGACGAAGCTGGAGGAGATTTGGCACGTCGCCGCCGAGCAGTTCAGCGCGAAGGCGGAGTTGTGAAGTGCTCCGCTCGCTCCGCGAGCGGTCTTCGATTGTCCGTGATGCCGCGAGCGGGGAGGTTCGATTCGCTATTCGACTGCGGGTCGTCGTAGCCCCGAACGCGCCGTGGTGGCCACGGCGAACGGCAAGGTGGTCCGCGCGTTCGACGCCAAGACCGGCAAGCGGGTCGGCGAAATCGAGGTCGCGCCGACGACGTGACGGCCCTGGCGTATTCGCCCGACGGCAAGCGGCTCGTCACCGGTTTGAAGGACAAGACGACGAAGGTGTGGGAGCGGACGTGATGCCGAATCGAGGAACGGGCTGACTGGCGTCGCCGCCCCTCGGCGTCCGGCGGGTCGAATTCTACCTCTGGACAGCCCGGCCCTTACCCCCGGCCGGGCTGTCAGGGGTAGGTATCGGGATCAACGTCGGTCGAAGACCCCACCCCCCGGCCCCCTCCCCGTTCCGGAGGGGGGGTGTTCAAGCGGACAGCGTTGTCCGGCGAGCCGCGACCGCCAGGGAGTGGCATCGGTTCTGGCGAGCCGCGACCGCCAGGGAGTGGCATCTCGGTTTCGCTGGAAGATG
>JAYTTN010000713.1:0-14173 GCA_043745295.1 Fimbriiglobus sp.
TCCCCCGACATGGCCGACGCCGTCATCGACGTTCTCGGGCTGGACGAGCTGCCGCTCGTCGTCGAGCTGTACAACCAAATCTTCCGCCCGGCGCGGCCCGTCGAGTCGTTCCGCCGGCGGTTCCAGGGGCGGCTGAACCCGCTCCTCCTGGTGGCGCGGGTGGCCGACAAGCCCGTCGGCTTCTTCCTCGGCTTCGAGCTGAAGCCGGACACGTTCTTCGCCTGGTTCTACGGGGTGCTGCCGGACGCCCGGCGGATGGGCCTCGGCTCGCGGCTGATGGAGACGGCGCAGGAGTGGGCGGCCCGGCAGGGGTACGAGGGCATCCGGCTGGAGTGCCTGAACTCGCAGCGGCCGATGCTGCACCTGGCCATCGAGCTGGGGTACGACATCACCGGCCTGCGGTGGGACGCCGACCTCCGCGCGAACCTGGTGCTGTGCGAGAAGCCGCTGGAGTCGGGGACGTGAGGAGGCCGGTCCGTCACGCGGGCCGTCGTGCAATAGGTGGTGGGTCGATGCCGCCCCCCACCGGTCCGGACTGCGACGCCGAGTTGTCGGCCGAGTCGCGCCAATCGAACTTCGGAACCCGACGCCATGCTCACCATCGCCGACGTCCGCGAGGCCGCCGACCGCATCCGCCCGGTCGTCCACCGCACGCCCGTGTTCACCTCCGGGACGCTCGACGGCATGGCCGGCCGGTCGCTCTTCTTCAAGTGCGAACTGTTCCAAAAGACCGGCAGCTTCAAGTACCGCGGTGCCTCCAACGCCGTGCGGAAGCTGGACGACGCGGCCGCCGCGAAGGGCGTCGTCACGCACAGCAGCGGCAACCACGGACAGGCGCTGGCGCTGGCGGCGCGGGTGCGGGGCATCCCGGCCACCATCGTCATGCCGGCGAGTGCCAGCCCGGTGAAGAAGGCCGCCATCCTCGGCTACGGGGCCAGCGTCGTCGAGTCCGGGCCGAGCCTGACCGACCGCGAGGAGAAGGTGGCCGAACTCCGGGCGAAGTCCGGCGCGGCGATGATCCCGCCCTTCGACCATCCGGACGTGATCGCCGGGCAGGGCACCGCCGCGCTCGAGTTGCTGGAGGACGTGCCGACGCTGGACGCCGTGGTCGCGCCGATCGGCGGCGGCGGGCTGATTTCCGGGTTCACGCTGGCCGCGAAGGGGTTCAACCCGAACTGCCGGGTGTTCGGCGCGGAGCCGACCGGGGCCAGCGCGGCGGCGCAGTCGAAGGCCAGCGGCGACCGGGTGAAGCTGGATTCGAC
The DNA here is from genome assembly GCA_043745295.1 of Fimbriiglobus sp. GTDB lineage: Bacteria > Planctomycetota > Planctomycetia > Gemmatales > Gemmataceae > JALHQU01. The sequence goes on from JAYTTN010000713.1 coordinate 1,263, forward strand.
GCGGAGCATCGCCGACGGGCTGCTGGCGAATTACGTCGGCGTGCAGACGTGGCCGTACATCCGCGATCAAGTGGAAACTGTGTTCACCGTGACCGAGGAGCAGATCGTCGCGGCCATGCGGCTGGTCTGGGAGCGGATGAAGTTGCTGATCGAGCCGAGCGCGGCGGTGGGCGTGGCGGTCGTGCTGGGCGAACCGTTCCGGGCGCTGACGGGGCTGTCGAAGGTCGGCATCGTCCTGTGCGGCGGCAACGTGGCACTGGACAAGCTGTACTGGTGACGATCTTGCGAGCCGGGTCCGCCGGGGAGTGGCAGCTACGGTCTTCGGGAGGGCGCGGCTCGCAGGACAAACCCGGCCGACGACGGTCGTGGAAAAGGCGATGGGCGGCATCGCCCGGGTCGCCGGCCCGTCTGGACGCCGGCGCGGCCGCCGACCGGAGTTGGACCGCCGCCGTGCGGTTCGCGGAGTACGCGATGGCGAAGAAGCGGAAGAAGAGAGGGGTTGGGGGTGATCGGCGAGCCGCCGCCGCCAGAATCCGTTGGCGCACCCCGCCACTGCCGTCACCCCTATCGCCGCGCCGGCGCGACTGCTACAATCATTTCGGATGGCCGGTCGGCGGACACCTCGACGCCATCGACACGGGGCTTGGCACGGCCCCACTCATCGGGAGGGGATTCCATGATCGGGGGATTGAACCGGCGACTGCTGCTGGCGGTCGCGGCGGTGGCCGGGGCCGGCACCGCGTTCGCGGACGATGACACGATGCGGCTCGGCCGCTTCCAGCCGACCGACAAGGCCGACACCGCGAAGACGGACGGGCCGAAAGCGGATGACGGCGACACCGAGTTGATCCACTGGAACCGTCGCGGGTACTACGGCGGCGGATACGGCGGGTACGGCCGCAGCTACTACGGCGGCGGGTATTACGGCGGCAACTACGGCCGCAGCTATTACGGCGGAGGCTACGGCGGCGGTTATTACGGTGGCGGGTACTACGGCCGTAGCTATTACGGCGGCGGGGGCTACGGCGGCGGGTTCGGCGTCAGCTACTACCAGCCGTCGTTCGCCAGCTACTCGAACTACTCGACGTACTACGCCCCGCCGGTCTACTACGCGCCGAGCTACTACGTCGCGCCGAGCTACTACCAGGGCGGCTTCTGCCCGATCGGCGGGTCGGACGCGGCGACGGTGCCCCTCCACCTGAACGCCGCCCCGCCGCTCCAGCCGGGCCAGTCGTTCATCCCGCCCGCGCAGGTTCCGCAGCCGATGCCGCCGGCCGGCTCGTTCAAATACGATGGCGACCCGAAGTCGGTGCCGATGCCCATGCCCATGACGGTGCCGGACACGCAGCGGCCGAGCGCGCCGCAGCGGCCGGAGACCGACGGCGTCCGCGTGTCCCTGACGGGCAAGGCGGAGCCGTCGAAGTACAAGTACGCCGCCTACGGCGAGAAGAAGTGACCGCACGGACATCCGAGCCGGAAGCGTGAGCGACGGTCTTCAAGGAGAACCGTCGCTCACGCTTCCGGCTCGGAGGGACCACCGATCCACTCGCGCGGCACTGGCCTCGCCCTCCCAGATTCTCCCCGTGCGCCTGAGCCTCCGCTATCGACTGCTGGTGCCGCTGGCGATCCTCGTGGCCGGCGACATCGCCGCCACCGCGTGGGCCGCCGCCGCCGCCGCCCGACACGCCGAGGACCGCATCGCGGCGCAGCTCCGCGCCGTCTCCGCCACCGTCACCACCCCGCCCACGTTCCCGCTCACCGGCCCCGTCCTCCGGCAAATGAAGGGCCTGTCCGGGGTCGAGTTCGTGTTCGTCCCGCGCGGCGACGAGCCGCTTTCCACCTTCCCCGACGCGGTCGAACCGCTCCCCGCCGCCGCCCCGCCGCCGAACGCCGGCCTACTCGCGCCGCCCGTGCTGCTGGCCGGCGAACGCTACCGCGTGTCGAAGCTGACGCTGCCGCCGTCGCACCGCAACGCCGGCGGGGTGCTGTTCCTCTGCTACCCGGAGTCGCTCCGCGAGTCGGCCGTGCTCGACGCCGTCCGGCCGGCCGTCTGGCTGGGCGCGGCGGTCGGCGTGTCGGCGCTGCTGCTGTTCGCCCTCGGATCGCGGCTGGTCTCGCGCATCCGCCAACTGGAGCACCGCACCCGACTGATCGCCGCCGGCGACTTTGCCCCGCTCCCGCTGACCGCGCCGAACGACGAACTCCGCGACCTGACGCGGTCGGTGAACGACATGCTCCGCCGCCTGGCCGAGCTGCAAGACACACTCCGGCGAACCGAACGGCTGCGCGTGCTGGGGCAGTTCTCCGGCGGCCTCGCGCACCAACTCCGCAACGCCGCCGCCGGCGCGAAGCTGGCCATCCAACTGCACGCCGCCGACGTGCCGCCGGCCGACCGCGAGCCGCTGGACGTGGCCCTCCGCCAGCTCGCCCGCATCGAGCGGAACTTGAGCCAGTTCCTCACCCTCGGCAAACCGCCCGACGCCGCGCGCCGGGCGTGCGACCTGACCGAGATCGTCGATCAGGCGGTTGCCCTGCACCGCCCGCAGTGCCGGCACACGAACTGCGAACTGGCGTGGGTGCGGCCGGACGCCGTGCCGTTCACCGGGGACGCGACGCAACTCGGCCACCTGTTCGGCAACCTGATCGGCAACGCGGTGGAGGCCGCCGGCCCCGGCGGGCGGGTGGAGGTGGCCGTCTCAACTTTCGCGGACGAAATCGTCGTCGAAGTCATCGACACCGGTCCCGGCCCGTCGGCGGACGTGGCCGACCGGCTCTTCGAGCCGTTCGTCACCGGGAAGGAGCAGGGCATCGGGCTGGGGCTGGCGGTGGCGAAGCAGGCGGCCGACGCGCACGGCGGCGAAATCACCTGGAGCCGACGGGAAGGGCAGACGGTGTTCGCCGTGCGACTGCCTTCCGTCACTTCAGCGCCTTGATCCACCCGTCGAAGTCCTTCTTGTGCTTTTCGACGACGGCCATCGGCCCGGCCAGCCGGATGTGGGCCGACTCCTCCATCCCCTCGACGATCACCCACACCACCCGCCACTCGGCCCGCAGCTCCTCCTTCGACTTCGGGTCTTGCGGCCGCTCCTTGTACTTCCAGGTGCCGGTCACGTCCAGCACCGTCACCGCCTTCGCGCCGGCCAGGTCCACCGTCGTCACCTTGCTGGCGTCCGCGATGGTCTTGCCGTCCGGCGGGACGACGGTGCCGAGCCACCGCTCGTGGTTCTTCTTCACGTCCGGCGACGACTCCGGGTAGACCGTCACCTCGGCGTCGGGCACGTCCTTCTCGCCGGACGGCAGGCGGAACTGGTGCGACCGCAGGCGGTTGCTCGGCTTCTCGGCTTTCCACTCGGCCGGCGGCGCGGCGGACTGGGCGTTGACCTTCACGGGCGCGGGGTCGGCGGCGAGTGCGGGCGCGGCGAAGGCGACCAGCAGGGCGAGGCGAACGGCGGTCATCGCGGGAGGCTCCGGGCGAGGCGGGGACGTGCCGGTATCATACGCCGCGAACGCGCACGGTCATTTCACCCCCCGTTACGGGTCGGTTCGGGGGTATTCACCGCCGCTCGGTCTTGAGCAGGAACTCCGCCAGCGCGGTGTGGAAATCGGCCGTCAGCCAGGCGTTGTGGTCCTGCCCTTCCAGCCGCAGGAACTGCTTCGGCTCGCTGGCGGCGGCGAAGAGCTTCTCCGCGTGGGCGAACGGCACCACCGTGTCCGCCGTGCCGTGGGCGACGAACACCGGACACACCAGCGTCGGCATCCGCGCCAGCGAGTCGAACCGGTTGCTCATCAGCCAGCGCGTCGGCAGCCAGGGGTAGTGCCACTTCGCGGCGGCCGGCAGGGACGTGAACGTTTTCACCAGCACCACCGCCCGGCAGGGAAACTTCGCGGCCAGCTCCGTCGCCACCCCGCCGCCGAGGGATTCGCCGAGGATGACCACGTTCTCGCTGCGGATGCCCCGGTCGAGCAGCCACGTCACCGCCGCCGTGCCGGCGTCGTAGCAGCCCTGCTCGCTCGGCGTGCCCGCGCTCTTGCCGTAGCCGGGGTAGTCGAAGATCAGCACCGGCAGCCCCGTCGCCTTCGACAGGTCGGCCGTCATCCGCCCGCGGTGGCTCAGGTTGCCGCCGTTGCCGTGACACACCAGGATCGCGCCGGTCGGCTTGGGGTCGTCGGTCGGCAGCCACCAGCCGTGGATGCGCTCGCCCGTCGGCGTCGTCATCGCCACGTCCTCGACCCGCGCCGACGGCGGCGCGAGCCACGCTTGCGCGGCGGTCGCCGGCTGGAAGACGAGACTGTTCTCCAGGGATTTGAAGATCACGAGGATCACCCCATACAGAGCGAGGGCGAGTAAGGCGATGCGAAGCAGCCGGCGCTTCCAGGTTCGGGGGGCGGTAGGCATGGCGGTCCTCCCCCCCCGGCGCGGAGTGTCAGATTACGGGGAAATTCCGGCGGCGCTACCGGCCGATGGCCGACCGACATTCCCACCGGCCGCGCATCTGATACCCTCACTTCTCAACCATCCCCTCGGCCCCGTCTCATAACGGACTCCCCGACATGACCCCCGTCGAAGCCCCCGTCCGCCCGCGCGTCTACATCGAGACCGTCGGCTGCCAGATGAACGTCCTCGACAGCGAACTCGTCGTCGCCGCCCTGAAGCGGGACGGGTACGAGTTGACCGACGACCCGGCGTCCGCCGACGTGATGCTGTTCAACACCTGCTCCGTCCGCGAACACGCCGAGGACAAGACGTACTCGGCCCTCGGCCGCGTCGCCCCGTTCAAGAAGCAGAACCCCGGCAAAGTCATCGGCGTCATCGGCTGCATGGCCCAGAAGGACCAGGAGGCGATCCGCGGCCGCGCCCCGTATGTGGACATGGTGGTCGGCACCGGGCAGTTGGCGAAGATTCCGGAACTGGTGCGGGCGGTGCAAGCCACCGGCCAGCCGCAGTACGCCCTCAGCCTGGGGCGGAAGGACGGCGGCCGGCACGAGGTGGAAGCCAGCTTCGAGAGCTACGACCCGGCCCGCGACGCCGAGATGCGGCCGACCCCGTTCCAGGCGTTCGTGCGCATCCAGATCGGCTGCGACAAGTTCTGCACCTATTGCGTCGTGCCGACCACGCGCGGGCCGGAACAGTCCCGCCACCCCGACCACATCCTGAATGAAATCCGGGTGCTGGTCGATCAGGGGTGCAAGGAGGTCACGCTCCTCGGCCAGACGGTCAACAGCTACGCCTTCGACCACGGCGACAGCCGGCGGACGCGGCTGAGCGACCTGCTGGAGCGGATGCACGCCGTGAATGGCCTCGACCGCATCAAGTTCGTCACCAACTTCCCGAAGGACATGACGGACGACCTGCTGGACGCCGTCCGCGACCTGCCGAAGGTGTGCAAGTACCTTCACGTTCCCGCGCAATCCGGATGCGATCAGGTCTTGACTCGGATGAAACGAACGTATACTATTGACGAGTACTGGGAAATGCTGCACCGCACCCGCGAGCGGGTGCCCGGCGTGGCCGTCAGCAGCGACTTCATCGTCGGCTTCTGCGGCGAGACGGAGGAGAGCTTCGCCAAGACGATGCGGCTGACCGAGGAGGCGCGGTTCAAGAACTCGTTCATCTTCAAGTACAGCGAGCGGCCCGGCACGAAGGCGGCCGAGCGGTTCCCCGACGACATCCCGGAGGACGTGAAGCGGCGGCGGAACCAAGACCTGCTGGCGGTGCAGAATGCGAACAGTCTGGCCGATCACCGGCAGTGGATCGGCCGCGACGTGCGGGTGCTGGTCGAGGGCCTCAGCCGCCAGGGCGAGAAGGCGACCGGCCCGATCCGCCAGCTCCTCGGCCGCAGCCTGACCGACCACATCGTCGTGTTCGACGGCCCGCAGCGGCTGGCCGGCAGCTTCCTGACGGTGGACGTGACCGACGCCAGCCCGTTCACCCTGTACGGCACCGTGCGGACGGAGGAATCGCAGGGTGTGACTGGCGACTTCACCCCGCCGAGGGCGAAGCGGGTGGGCTTGCAGGTGGTGTGATTTGGTAGAATAGAATACCGTCGGTCTGTCCCGGCGGAGTGTGTGCCCCGTGAAGCTGTACCGAATGATGAAGCTCGCCCCAGGCGGGCGGCCGGAAGTCGGCGACAGCTTCGGGAGGCTCGGAGTCCGCCCGTCCACGAAATTGAATTGCAAGACGACGGACATTACGGTGGATGCGACCGGAATGGTGGGTTTCGGAACGGATGGGATGTCTACGTTCGATCATCCCAACGCTCCGGACTCCCGACACGTTGATTGGGTGATCGAGTCCGACCGCATCGAGGGGCACTTGTGCGTCGTGCCCAGCCCGACGACTGCGGGACGGTACCACATCGTGCCTGCCCGATCGATGACACTGGTCGAATACCAGTTTTGGCTGGCGGAGACGCGAGACTTCTGGGAACAGGTGTGAGGAGGCGATCGTGATTACGCTCGACGAACTTCGCACAGCCTTGCGGCACCCCCGTCCGTGGACCGCACTGGACGAACTCGTGCGCAACGAACAAGCGGCCGGTCGGAAGGTGCGCGAGATTCACGACGACTTGCGGACGCTGGTCGAACCCGTTCGCGTGCTGGAGAACCCATCGGAGGATGTGGACGACGCGATGATGGACACCTTGGACGCGCTGGCCGGCAACTGCCGCGTCGAGAGTGCTTACACGGATCCGCCCTCCCTGCCGACCGAGGACGAGATCGCCAAGCTTCCCCGCTGGGCACGGGTGGCCTTCGCCGCGAGGTGTGCGCGGCGGGTCCTCGCACATATCTACGCGGCTAGGTCCTCGCTCAATTCGGCGCAGCTTGTTGCATTACTCAAGGCTCAAGAGTTATCCGAGTATGCAGCGTCGGTCGGCAAGCCTATCCACGACTACCGACTAGTTGCTGATCCAACGATGACTGCTTTTCATCTGGAACGCCCACTGAAACACGCTGCCAACGCCTGTGCAGGGTCCGCTCACCTGGCGCGACACTACGATGCTGACAACAAGAACCCATCGGGCGTAGCGGTTGCCCGTGAGGCAATGCTTGCGATGGACGGCGGTTTGGAAAGCATCCGTCACGACTTCGACCTGCTCGCCCGCCTTGCGTCCGCTTACGACTGGACCGACGACACGCCGGTTCCGCCGGAGGTGTTCGGTCCGCTGTGGCCGGAGGGGAAGCCGACCGGGTGGCCCGACGATCCGGAGCTGCCGAAGCGAACCGACATCGCGCCGGAAGTGGTGGCGTCCGAACGCGCGACGGAGACGATGATCGAGGACGAGGTGGTGAACCTGTTCCTGGCGATGAACCGGTTCCACATCGCCCGCACCGGCCACCCGCTGACGGTCGAAGACTTCCACCCGTTCCTCGCGGCCCCCGTCCCCGCCGGAGTGTGACTCATGGCCGAACCCGCCACGATGAAGTTGGAGTTCCGACTCGCCCCGAGCAGCGGCGAGCCGAACCCGGAAGTTCTTGACGACTTGGTGAAACTGGTTTGCCAAGCCATCGCCACGGCTCCGCCGGACTCGCCGGAGATCAAGGCCGACGGCGAGTTCCGCCCGCCGGAAGGCGAAGAGGAGAAGTCGCTGCGCGGGTTGGAATCGCGGATCAAGCACCGCATCGAACAGGCGGCGGGCGCGAGCCAGAAACTGATCGCGCAGCGCGAAACCACGTTCGGCCAACCGGACGGCGCGGCGAAGTTGGCGACGGAAGCCACCCGCGCCGCCGAGGCCGTCGTCGCAGCGGTCCAGCGGGCGCGGCTTCGCGGCGTCATCGTGACCGTACCCTCGGCTGAGGGAAGTTGAACCGCATCACCTCTCCGCATCCCTCCCGGAGTTCGCCGATGATCCGTCCGCTGTCGGTCCTGGGTCTGCTGCTCGCCGGTTCGGTCCTGGTCGCCGCCGACCCGCCGCCGCCCGTCGGCATGAAGGTCGCCGAGTTCACCGCCGCGGACGCCGCGACCGGCAAGCCGTGGGCGTTCGCCGACCACACCCGCGCGGCCAAGGCGTCGGTGGTGCTGTTCCTCGGCACCGGCTGCCCGGTCAGCACCGCGTACCTGCCGAAGCTGGCGCTGATGCGCGAGAAGTACGCGAAGAAAGGCGTGGCGTTCGTCGCCGTGTTCAGCCACGAGGTGGACGACGCGGCGGCCGTCGCCAAGTACGCGAAGGAGCAGGGCATCGCGTTCCCCGTGCTGAAGGACGACGGCACGGCCGTGGCCGACAAGTTCCGCGTCGAACGGGTGCCGGCGGCGGTGCTGCTGGACGGCGGCAAGGTGGTGCGGTACGCCGGGCGGATCGACGACCAGTATTCGCCGGGCGTTCACAAGCCGCAAGCCGCCACGAATGAACTGGCGCTGGCCATCGACGCGGTGCTGGCCGGCAAGGAGGTGGCCACGCCGTTCGCCGCCGCCGCCGGGTGCAAGCTGACCCGCGAAACCAAGGCGGCGGTGAAGGGCGAACCGGTGACGTACCACAAGCACGTCGCGGCCATCCTCCAGGCGAACTGCCAGAGTTGCCATCGCGCCGGCGAGGCGGGGCCGTTCGTCCTGTCGAACTTCAAGCAGGCGAAGGGGTGGTCGGCGATGATCCGCGAGGTGGTGGCCGACGGCGTCATGCCGCCGTGGCACGCGGACGCCCCGCGCGGGCACTTCACCAACGACCGCCGGCTGAGCGACGCCGACAAGAAGACGCTGCTGGCGTGGGTCGATCAGGGCTGCCCGGAGGGGGACGCCAAGGACGCCCCGCCGCCGGCCGAGTTCGTCGACGGCTGGCGGCTGCCGCGCAAGCCGGACGTGGTCATCGCGATGAAGGACCGCATCGAGGTGCCGGCATACGACCTGTTCGGCCTGGGCGTGCCGTACCAGTACGTGCCGGCCGAAACCGCCTTCACGGAGGACGTGTGGGTGACGGCGGTGGACGTGCGGCCGGAGTTCCGCGCGGCGGTCCACCACGTCATCGTGTACATCATGCCGCCGGGGAAGAAGTTGGAAGAGGTGGCGCTCGACGTGCTGAACGACGGCATCCTCGGCTCCTACGTCCCCGGCGACGTGCCGAAGGTGTACCCGGCCGGCGTCGCCCGCAAGGTGCCGAAGGGCAGCCGGCTGCTGTTCGAGATGCACTACACGCCGACCGGCAAGGCCGGCAAGGACCGCACCGTCGCCGGCCTGCTGCTGACGAAGGAGAAGCCGACGCACGAGGCTCGCGGCGCGGCCGTCCTGGACCTGGCGTTCGCCGAGCGGAAATATTCGATCCCGGCGGGCGACGACAAGTACGCGGTCACGGCGGAGAAGACGTTCGACGCCCCCGCCATGCTGCTCGGCATGAGTCCGCACATGCACCTGCGGGGCAAGGCGTTCAAGTACGAACTGGTGTCGACGGACGGGAAGACGCGGGAGACGCTGCTGAACGTGCCGAAGTACGACTTCAACTGGCAGGCCATGTACAACTTGAAGGAGCCGCGGGCCGTCGCCGCCGGGGACAAGATCGTCTGCACGGCGGTGTGCGACAACGGCAAGAAGAACCCGTTCAACCCGGACCCGACGAAGGCCGTCTACTGGGGCGACCAGACGTGGGAGGAGATGATGATCGGGTTCCTCGAGTACCGGGCGAAGACGAAGGAGTGAGGCAGGAGCGGGGAAATGACAGGCCGGGAGACCGAGCGCCCTCCACCTCTCGCCCCACGCAGTGGGGGGGAGGTCGCCTCGCGCGCCGCACGAGGCGGGTGAGGGGGCTTTTTCTACTCCCCTGTCGCACCCCCTCACCCGGACCGGCTGCGCCGTTCCGACCTCTCCCCACTGTCGTGGGGGAGAGGTGTTGGGGGCGGCATCGTCCGGAACGGCGGCGGGGCCGGCCGCGCCCTTCTTTCGCTCCACTTCTGGGAGGAGAGGTTCGCCAGTGGCATGTGCCACGGATGGGAGACTTGAGCCGAATGGTGTCGCCTGGCTGGGAGCTTGTGAGCGGGACGGAAATCGTAACCTATACTGAGAGGAGACCGTTCCTCGCACGTCCCGGATCGCGCTGCGTCCCGCGCCGCCCAGGTGCCGCCCATGCCCGCCCCCGCCTCCACGCCCGAACTGATCGAACTGGTCCGCAAGAGCGGGCTGGTCCGGGGCGACTCGCTGGACGAACTGACCACCACCCCGCTGCCGCCGGACCCGATCAAGGCGGCCGGCGTCCTCGTCACCCGCCGGCTGCTGACGGCGTTCCAGGCGAAGCTGCTCCTCGTCGGCCGGTACAAAGGCTTCCGCCTCGGGCCGTATGTGCTGACCGACCTGCTGGGTCGCGGCGGCATGGGGGCGGTGTACAAGGCGGAACACGAGATCCTCCGCAAGACGGTGGCGGTGAAGGTGCTGACCGACCACGAGGACCAGCTCACCCGCGAGCGGTTCCACCGCGAGGCGCGGGCGGCGGCGGCGCTGGACCACCCGAACATCGTCCGCACGCACGACGTGGGCCGCGACGGGGACGCGCACTATCTCGTCATGGAGTATGTGGGCGGGCAAACGCTGGATCACGTGGTGGCGTCCGGCGGGCCGCTGGGGGTGGCGGCGGCGGCGGACGTGATCGCCCAGGCGGCGGCCGGCCTCCAGCACGCGCACGAGCGGGGGTTCCTGCACCGCGACATCAAGCCGGGCAACCTGATCCGCACGCCGGACGGGACCGTGAAGCTCCTCGACATGGGGCTGGCGAGGTCGATGGACAAGACGGACGAGCTGACCGCCCACCTGGACAAGGGGGCCATCGTCGGCACCGCCGACTACATCTCGCCCGAACAGGTGATGAACGACCCGAAGATCGACATCCGGTCGGACATTTACAGCCTGGGGGCCACCTTCTACGCCCTGCTCGCCGGCCGGCCGCTGTTCGCCGGCAGCACCGTCAGCAAGCTGGCCCAGCACCAGATGAAGGCCCCGACGCTGTCCGACCTCGGTGCCCATGTCCCTCCGGAGGTGGCAGTCATCGTGGCGAAGATGATCGCCAAGAAGCCGGCCGACCGCTTCCAGACGCCGGCGGACGTGGTCGCCGCGCTGGACCCGTGGCGGAGCGGCGCGCCCCCGGTGACGCCGCGTCCCAGCCGCCCCGCGCGACCCAAGTGGCCACTCTGGACGGCCGTCGGCGCGACCGCCGTGGCCCTCGGTGTCGTGCTGGCCTTCGCGTTCGCCAAAGGCACGAATGCGTCGGTCGTGGAACAACCGCCGGCCCCCGCGCCCGCCCCGCCGGTCGCACCACCGGTGCTGCCGCCGGTGCCGACGACCGACCCGGAACCGCTGTTCCGCCTGAATACCGCCGTCCTGAAACCGTTCCGCCATTCCAAGGGGGTGGGCGACGCCGGGCTGCCGACTTCGAGAACGGGACTGCCGAATGGCGTCGGCTTCCTGGCGTACAGGCCGGGCGCGACGGGCGAGTTCGCGGCGGTGCGGAAGGACGGCGGGATGGTGCTGGCAGTGGCCAACAAGACGGCCGAGCTGAGCGCCCAGTTCTTCTTCCAACTGGAAGGCGAGTTGGGTGTGCGACTGGAGGATGAGGGGAAGTACCGGATGACCGTCGAGTACGCCACCGAGCCGGGGGCGAAGGCGTCGGCGGCCATCCAGACCGAGAAGTACAAGACCGTCCGGCACCTGGACCTGCCGGACACCAAGGGCGAGTGGCGGACGGTCACGGGCAACTTCGTGCGGCCGGCGGACACGCCCCTCCGCGCCACCTTCGACAGCCAGACGTTCACCCCCGCCGACGCGCCGGCGTGGGTCTACCTGCGGCGGTTCGAGATCGCCCCCGCGCCGTGACGGCGGACGGCCCGCATCACCTTGTCCGGCACCCACTCGCCGCCCGGCTCGTTCGCCGCGAACCACTTGGGGGGCGAGATGGCGTCGGCGAAAACGCCCCCGCGTGCGGCGCGAGTCGAGAGTTCTCCTCGCCCGCGCAAACTTCTCTGTCCGCCGTCGGCAATCCGCGATAACTTGGGACGAATACCCGGAAGGGGCCACGTCCGGCTCCGCCCGGACTGGAACCCCGCGATGCCCGACGCCAACGACCCGATGCCGCCGCCGATCCTCGTCCCCGCCCCGCCGCCCGGCGAGTCCGCCGACGACCGCATCCGCCGGCTGGAGGAAATGGTTGCTCGCCTGACCCAGGCGGTGGAGCCGCCGCGCGGGTACTCGCCGGCCCCGCTGGTCGCCCTCACCGCCGCCCCGGCCGACGGCGACACGCCCCGCCGCTGGTACTCGGCCATCTTCCGCGAACTGAAGCTGATCGCGCGGATGTACCTCGACCCCCGCTACCGCCTCAGCCGAGTGGCGCAGTTCGGCGTGCCGCTGGTCCTGCTCCTGATGGTGGCGAATTACTTCGTCTTCGCCTACCTCTGCTTCGGCGGCATCTGGATCATCTCACCCATCGCCGAGAGGCTGGGCAACCTGATCCTGGCCGTCGGCGGGTACAGCATCCTGCGGAAGGAGACCGTCCGCTACCAGGCCGTGCTGGAGTACCTCGCCCGCACCGGTCGGGGGTGAGGGCGGGGCGTGGAACGGGCGAAGCGACTGGAAAACTTCGGCGAAGGTGCCGGTCCCGCCCCACCTCTCCCCGCTGGGGAGAGGTCGGTTGCGAAGCAACCGGGTGAGGGGTCAATGCTGTTCGGCCCGCTATTTGCGGTGGTGTCCTATTGACGTTGTACGGCCGGAAAGGTGATCCACTCGGCCAGCGACCGCACGTGGTCGGTGAGTCCGGCCGCCATGGCCGGGGTTCGGGGGTGCCACTTCCCGTCGTCGCCCTTCACCCGTAGCGTCCGCACCGGCCAGCAGAAGTTGTACGTGAAGTAGCTGAACCGGGTCGCCGCCACGTGTACGCCCCAGTCCTTCGAGAAGGCCGCCGTCTTCCGCACCTTGCGGCTGCACCGGCCGCGATCCGTCCCGTTGTGCC
>JAYTTN010000714.1:0-107100 GCA_043745295.1 Fimbriiglobus sp.
GTTGTTGATGTCGTGGTACACGAACCCGCTCAGTTGGACCGGCCGCACTTCGCCGAAGTTGTTGCTCGCCGACGCCTGTCCTGCCCCCAGTGGAATGGCGTTGATGACGGTGCCGTTCTGCGGGGCGGTGCCGCCGGTACTGCCCGGCTGCTCGCCCCGGTTCAGGTACCCGGCCGGCTGCGTCTCGGTGACGGTGTACGTGCCGGCCTGCAATCCGGTGAACGAGTAGCTGCCGTCGGCGGCGGTCGTCGTCGTCAGCGGGGTGATGGCCCCGCTGCCCGTGGTGCCGGTCAGCACCACGGTGACGCCGGCCAGCGGCGCGTCGCCGGCGTTGAGCGTGTTGGACGGGTTGCTGTCCTCGTACACGAACCCGCTCAGGCTGGCGTTGGCGACCAGGAAGCCGATGTCGTTGCCGTGCTGGGCGGTGCCGAGTCGCTGGGTGGCGACGTTCTGGATGACGTAGTTCGACCCGGACACGATGCCGTCGGAGTTGTTCTGCGCGTTGGTGCCGGCGGCTTGGAAGGGGGCCAGTTGTAGACCGGCCAGCGCCGCATCGGCGACCGGGATGCACACCTCGTAGGAGGTGCCGGCCGGGATGGGGCCGCCGATCTGGCTGACGCCGAACCGCTTGCTGCCCGTCGAGGTGCCGCTGTACGAGCTGAAGTAGTAGTTGCCGTTGGCGTCGGTGGCGGCGGTGGCGATGGGCGTGGACACGCCGCCGACCACCTGGCAGAGGACGACCGACACGCTCTGGATACCGAGTTCGTTGGCGTCTTGGCGGCCGTTGCCGTTGGTGTCGTTCCACACCCGGTTGCCGATCTCGCGGCCGAGCGGGGTGGCGGCGATCAGGTCGCCGATGCCGTTCGCCTTGGCGAAGTTGGTCGGCGAGTTCTGGTAAACCTGGTACGCCTTGTCGATGCCGCCGGCGTTCCCGCCGGTGGTGTCGAACCAGCGGACGCCGCCGAGGTCGTAGTTGCCGCCGATGTGGATCGGGTCGAACCCGGTCACGGCCACCAGGGAACTGCCCGGCAGTTGAAGGACGCCGCCGTCCTGAACGGCTTGGTGGTCGTTCACCGTCGGCTGACCTTGCGGCGGCAGGTCCTGCTGCCAGTAGAACTGGCCGCCGGCGGTCGGTCCGGTGATGTTCGCCGGCGGGGCGGCGGTGATGTTCTCGGCCGTCCACCCGGAGTTCAGGTTGCCCGCCGCGACGATGGCGGCGCGGAGCGTGTCGCCGCCGCTGATGCCTTTCGTCGGGGCGCCGAACGGGGCGGCGAAGTCGGTGGTCAGGAAGTTCCCGTACTGGTCGCCGTTGCGGTCCCGCAGGCCGAGCGTCAGGTTGCCGTTGGAATCGAACGCCAAGCCGGTGAGTTCCGGCTGCGGGTAGATCGCGTACCGCTCGGCGTTCGAGGAGTGCGCGAGCGTCTGCTTCGTCGCGGTCCAGGCGTTCCAGTTCGCCGAGATCTGCGTGGCCGGGGTGGACGGCGAGGCGTCGCCGAGGTGGGCGAACCCGCGCGGGTAGTTGAGCGACTGGGTGAACACGGCCTGGGTGGTGGTGCCCGCGCCGGCGAGGTTCACGAACCCCGGCACGCTGATGGCTGGATCGAACGCGAACACGAACGCCCGGAGGTCGGCCGCCAGCCCGGTACTCTCGGCCGAGTTCACCGCGCCGACGTACACCTTGCCGTTGTGGTACTCGACGGCGAACGGTCGCAGGTCGCCGTTCGCGCCGTTCGCGCCGCCGATGCCGGTCACCCCGGTGGGGCCGGTCGGCAACGGAATGTTGTACGCCGTCACGTCCGATGCCTGCACGGCCACGCCGGCCGCCGGGATGTGGATGCGGTACAGTTTCCGGTCGGCCAACCCGACGGTGTACATGAACTGGCCGAGGTCGTCCACCGCCAACCCGCCGAGGCCCGACTTGCCGACCCGGTCGAACGCCGCCGCGTCGGTGTTGTAGTCGTAACCCAGGTTGAGCGCGCCGCGGAAGTTGGCACCGGCCACCGTGGCACCGGCCAGCGCGTTCAGGTCGGCGAACAGCGTCGGGGCGTTCGTTCCGGTCGGGTCGATGGTGTAGATCGCGCCCGGCCCGCCGATCCCGTAGGCCGTGTGCCGCTTGGTCAGCGCCGCCGCGTAGGCGTTGTTGTTCGCCGTGTCGAACGCCAGCCCCCACGTCGCCCCGACGACCGCGTTGTCGGCCACGCTCGTCGGCGCGTTCACCGCGTAGTTGGCGACCGTCGTGTCGCTGTTCGCGGTGCCCGAGTTGTACGCGAACCGGACGACCGTCGCCCCCGGATTCTCCCCCAACACATAGATGTTCGAGAGCAGGTTCGGGTTGGTCGCGCTGCTGTCCGTCGGCAGCACGAGGCTCAGGTTGATCGGCGTCGCCGGCGGGTTGTCCGCCACGAACTGAACGGTGGTGCCGGACCCGGTCGCCCCGGCCGCCTGCGTCCCGGCGAACAGATTCGCCGGGACGTTCGCGAACTCCAGTCGGTACGGGCCGGTGTTCAGCAGCGCCAACGTGTACTGGCCGTTCGCGGCGGTCGTCGCCGCCCCCTGGAGCGCGTTCGCGGAGTCGAAGGCCCGCACCACGACCCCGCCGACGCCGGCGTCCGCACGGGTCGGCGTTGAACCGGTGCCGCCGGCGTTTGCCAGCGTCCCGGCCGAATCCAGTAGCCCGTTCGCGTTGAAGTCGAGGAACACCGTCCCCACCACCTGCCCGGCCGGAACGACGCGGTCTTCCAGCGGGAGGACGGCGAGCTGCGGCCGGGCCGAGGTCTCTTTGGTCGAAGTCGTGGGCAAAGGCGGGGACTTGCGAGTCGGGTCGGTCGGGAGGAGAGTCATGGGCGGACGACCTCGGTGGGTTGGCAGTCAAGCGGGAAAACTGGTGAATTATTGCGACGCGGTAATTGTTGCGGAATTACGGAGTCTCAACTTTCAGTTTAAGTAGTGGCATCGGTCGGGACCAGTTACCTAAACTCCGGAAATTGCCACCTTCTTGGGAGCTGGGGGAATCCCGGACACGACAATCCGGAAAATTCGACTGTTCGCGCTAACGTCACTTGCCGACGCGAACCTCCGGCCGGAATTTGGAGCGATTGGGCGGGTGATCCGCGATTTTCGCCCGCGAACGGAGGGACCACGCGATCCGGAAATCGTCGGCGTGATGGGAAAGCCGGGGGGAGTCGATAACCGAGTTGTCCGGAAGGAACCGGTCACACGCCCTCGGCCGGGGTGCTGCCACTTGTCGCGGCACCCGACGCTCTCGCCGAGACTCCGGGAGGAACCCTCGTCATGTTCAAGCGCACTCTGTGCGGCATCGCCGCCGCGTTCGCCGTCGCCGGGACGGCCAGCGCCCAGCCGACGCCGACGTTCGCCCCACGCGGCAAACCCGCGTTCGTCCCGGCCAAACCGACGTCCGACATTCAGCAGACGGCGATGAAGTCCGACGCCGCGCTGCCGGCGGTTCTGCCGCCCGCGTCGGCTCCGGCCATGCCCGTCATGGCCTCCCCGGCTCCGGCCCCGTCGGCCGCCTGCCCGGACCTGGCCACGATGTCCGACGTGAACATGGCCTGCGGCGACTCGTGCGGGGCCGCCTGCGACGCCCTGTGCGGTCCCCCCGGCCGCTTCTGGGTCGGGGCCGAGTGGCTCTACTGGGGCACCAAGGGCAACCGCCTGCCGCCGCTCGTCACGTCCGCCCCGCCCGGCACCGCCCGCGGCGTGGCCGGCACCATCGGCGGGCCGGGCACCCGCACCCTGATCGGCGACCAGACCGTCAACGACGAGTGGCGGAGCGGCTTCCGCCTGTACGGCGGGATGTGGCTGGACGCCGCCCAGAAGTTCGGCGTCGAGGGCAACTTCTTCTTCCTCGGCAAGAGCACCTTCAACCAGTCGGCCGGGTCCGACGGCACCGACATCGTCACGCGGCCGTTCACCAACACCGTCCGCCGCAACCCCGACGGCACCTTCACCGAGGTCGCCCCGTACCAGGACACCCAACTGGTCAGCTTCCCCGGCGTGCTGGCCGGCACCGCCACGGTGAACAGCACCAACGAGTTCTACGGGTTCGGTGCCAACTTCGTCCGCAACCTGACCTGCTCGCCGTGCGGCCGGCTGGACTTCCTGATCGGCTACCGCAACCTCCAGTTGAAGGACAGCCTGACCATCCGCGAAGACCTGACCGGCATCAGCCCGAACGCCGGCACCCGCTTCCAGGTGACGGACCGGTTCAAGACGCAGAACTCGTTCAACGGCGGCGTGCTCGGCCTCGCCTACGAGCACCGGTTCAGCCACTTTTACCTGAACGTCCGCTCGACGGTGGCCCTCGGCAACACCCGCTCGACGGTGGACATCGACGGCAGCACGGTCATCACCCCGCCGGGCGGCACCGCGTCCACGTTCACCGGCGGCCTGCTGGCGCAGCCGTCGAACATCGGCCGCTACACCCGCGACGCCTTCTCGGTGGTCCCCGAAGTGACCCTCCGGCTGGGCGTCCAGGTGACCGAACACCTGCGGGTGTACGGCGGGTACAACTTCCTCTACTGGAGCAACGTGGTGCGGCCGCAGGACGTGGTCGATCTGCGCGTCAACGGCAGCCAGATCCCGCCGCGGACGAACCAGACGGGGGCGCTGTACCCGCGGTACACCCCCAGCAGCAGCGACTTCTGGGCGCACGGCGTCATGATCGGGGCCGAGCTGCGGTACTAACGCGAACGGCTGGCAACCCCACGGCACCGGCGGCAACGCCGGTGCTTCGTCGTTGGGAGAAAACGCTCGGCGGTGAAGCCGGTTCTTCCCACCTCTTTCCGCTGGGGGAAGGTCGGTTGCGCAGCAACCGGGAGGGGGGTCATTCTTTCGTGGCACCAGCGTCCGAGCCGGTGGGCCGTTTCACGGGATCAACTCCCAGATCACATAAACCGGACGGTCTCGTCCCACCGTTTCCACAAAGCCCGGCCGGGCCGCAAGAAAACACTTGACGGCGGATTTGGCCCGCCCGTATTATCCCAACGAGTGAGGTGTTTATCCCAATCGCGCGGATTGGGATAAGTATCTGTTCGGCGGCCGGAGGGCATCGCAGTGGGCAGCGTCAACCGGAAAGCGACTGGCGACGAGATGGCGCACGCTACCCAGACGATCCAGGAAGCGTTCCCCGAATACGATGTCGTCTGGGGAAGCCACGGGGACTATGGCGGCGGCCGCGCGCCACGCGATCACACGCTGTCGTTCCGTCTCCGCGACCGCTGGGGCAAGTACCACTCCAACGTCATCTGGGTGAACCCGGCCGGGCTGTCCCGCATCACCCCCGCATGGGTCAAGCAGATGGTCAAGCGTGGCACCAGCAACAAACCCCGGTCGCGGCGGCGGTAGTCGCGGGGAGTAAAAGCACGCCGAACCAGGCGCTGCAGCCGACCGGCGGGGCACGACGGTTTTTTACTCGTGAAGTTCAGTTCGCCCCGCCGGCAGCTGAGCTGGGTCGTTCGGCGGCAGAGGGCGCACCGGTGGCAGCGCTGGCGACTGTCAGGGCGTTGGTCCGCGTCACCCCGTGGGACGACCTCGTGTACCGGCTTGGCCCGGATGCCGCCTGCGAGTTCGTCTCCGACCGGACGCCGTTCGTGTTCCGGGTCGAGGGCTGGCTCGAAGACGGGCACATCCGGTACGGGCTGCACGGGCCGGTCGTGGATGGGCCGGCGCGCTACCGCGGCTTGGTGTGCTCGATCCTCACCCGCGCGGACGGGAGCGACTGGCGGGTCGAATCGTCCAGCTCGGCCGCCTTCAAGGTCGGGCCTGGGGCCGTCGCCCGGGACCACCGACACGACTTCCGGCACCCCGAGGGCACGACCCTGGCGGGGTATCCGTGGGTGTCGAGGTTCGGGGAGGTCGAGGTGGTTGGCAGCGCCCGGACGCCGAACTAGGCGCTGCACCTAGTTGAAGCGGTTGGGGATGCGTTGCAGTGAGGTCGAGGTTGCGTTGGAAGTCGTTGATTGAAAACCCATTACGGAAAATCCACGTTGGCATTATACGGCAGTAATATTGCGGCTGAAAGGCCAATGGTGCCCTTTTTCTGCCCTCCCCATCTGGGCACGACTCTGAGCATCATTGGGTATCCATCGGTCGATGTGACTGCCGCTCAGGCTTTAGCGATCATCTGCACTCTACGCAGTGGAAGCAGAGATGGCTGACAAGGGATTGTCAGTGGAACAAAACATCGCTCTTCGCCAAGCCCGCACCGGACTGATCGTACAACGCTTCTGGGCATGATTGATCGAAGAGGAACGCACGACGTCGCGAATGGGCCTAATTACGGCGAGACATAGACCTACGCCCGCAATCAATGGCCGATGCTAATTCGCGCAAGTGGTAATATGGATAGTTGCTCCGCATTGCTCCCGGAGATCACTCGATCGCCTGATTGCGGTTTCGTGGGTGGCACCGGTCGGGAAGCTGTGGCACGCCTGTCCGAACTTTCGACCCGAGAGCGGTGTCATTCTGAATAGACATTCGGGGAGAGGTTATGAGTGAGGAAACAGCGGAACTCGACACACCGGCGTGGGTAGCGGTGGTCTTCGTTCAGTTCGATAAGGCGGGCTATTTCGACGAATACGAAGTTGCTGGCCATCTCTCGGAGGCCGCAAAGAGGATCGAATCCCCAACGGACAAAGAGAAGACGGCCGCCAACGCCGAACGGTGGGCTTTCAACTTCCATTCGCAGGATGCTGGTGAACTGAGCGAGTGGAAGACCCACTTCGGCCCGGCGTTCGTGAGCGGGGATTTCCGCAACCCGGACATCGCATGGATCGACAAGTCTGTGCTGAAATACTGGGAAAAGCGGATGGCCACTGTCACGCATCCACTGCTCCGCGCCCGCTACGCCGACCTGGTGTGGGACTTGTCAAAGAAGGCGTGTGACGCGAAGCCGCCCATCGAGGCGGCGCGGATCGCCATCGACGGGTATGTGGCCGCCTCCAGCTTGGCCGACAAGAAAGCCGCGCTGCAAGCTTCAGACCGTTTGCAGCGGGGGATCAAGCTTGCAGTGAGCATCGGCGACACGGCCAGATCGGAGCAGGCCCGCGACGCCTTGGTAGATCTGTTCACCCGCGTGAACGAGACCTGGGGGTGGGTGACGCTGTACGACGTGTTCGAGGACTCGCCCAAGATCAAGCTGGCCGACCCGCAGCGGGATGCGGTGATCGCCGGTCTCGAAGCCCACGTCGCCGAGGTCGCAGGAAAGCCGGAGGGCATCGACCCGAATGGCTCGCTCCATGTCGCCGCTCGGCTGGTGAGGCACTACCAGCGATTGACCCGCCAGTCCGACGCTGATCGGGTGGTGATCGCCTGCGCCCAAGCGGCAGAGCGTTTTGCCGCGACGGCCGATCATACCCGAGCGCACTTCTGGCTCGATCAGGTCTTCAGGTTCTACCGGATCAACGGACTCGATGCCGAAGCCGAGCGGGTGCAACTGGAAGCAAGGCAGCGAGGCGAGTTGGCTCGGAGCGAAGCGGAACCCCACCTTGCCGAAGTGGAAGTACCACCCGACGAACTGGAAAAGTTCCTGAACGAGATGACAGACGGTAACCTCGATACCGCGCTGCAAACCATCGCTGGACACTACGTCCCCCATCTCGACACGCTGCGCGATCGGCTCAAGCGGTTCCGCAAAGGGTATCCTATGGCGACGATGTGGCCGATCGCCAAAATGGCCGAAGGCCAGATGGTGGCGCAGATCGGCTCCGTCGATACCGACCCGGAAGGCGCTCTACTGAACGCGGTCGGCGACGAAATCCGCCACGGGAAAATGTTTCTGGAGAAGACGTTCGACCGGCTCCGCGAGCGGTACTCCGTGACTGCCGACCAGATCGTCGATTTCCTGTACGAGTCGGTCGCCTTCACTGTGGGGTTCCGCAGAATCATCCACCAGGGCGTCGAGGCGTACCTGGCCGGAGACCACCCGAAGGCGATCAGCCTGCTCGTGCCACAGATCGAAAACGGTCTCCGCTTCCTTCTGCCCCTGCTCGGCCGCCCGCCGAACAAGGTGAAGCGGGGCGACCAGCCAGGGATGACCGAGAAGACGTTGACCGACATTCTCGAACACGAACCCGTCATCAAAGAGAAGTTCGGGGAGGACGCCCATCTTTACATGGTCGCGTTCCTCGCCGACGCGCGCGGCTTAAACATCCGCAACCGGATGTGCCACGGGCTGATGATGGGAGAGGACTTCAATCGTTGGGTCAGCGACCGCGTGCTGCACACGATGCTGATGCTGGGGACGTGCAGGCGGAAGAAGCCGGAGTCGCAGACTGACCACACGGCCGAAGGAGAGGCCGCGACATGAGCTTCTGGATTTGGTGCCGTTTGAAGATCACGGCACTCTGTAAAAACTGTACCCCAGCAAGAAGACCAAGAAGATGAGTACCGTCCCCTGCAACTCTTTCCTTACTTCACATGCCGGTAAGGATTCGGCTCGGGCAACAAGCCCTCGTTGCGGACTCGCGTCAGCTCTTCATGGGAAATGATCCACTCGCTGGCAACACCGCGGCCGCACTTCTTCTTTTCGGCTTTGACGCGGCCGAGACGGCACCACTCGCGGACGGTGAATTCGGCCTTGCCGAGCAGTTCCGCGACCTCGGCCGTCGAATACCATTCCTTGACGGTTCGCTGCTGCACGAGCAGGTCGAGGGCCTGCTCGATCCGAGCCAGGCGTGTCGTCAGGTCGTTGAGTATTTCGGCGCTCATGAGATTCTCGCAATTGATCGTGCTGTCGGTGATCGCTTAAATCTGGTTCCTTAAGATCGCGGGTTTCGCGCTGTACCGGTTCCGGTGCTCAGGGCGACTTCCCCCTCAGAAACTTAGCTTCCTCGTCGCCGTCGTTCCGGCGGGCACGCGGCCGCAGCCCCTCGCGTTGAAACCGCTCGAACTCTTCGTGCGAGATGGCCCAGGCAGCATGTGCCCCTCTTCCGCCCGCCTTCTTGCGAGCTTCGATCCGCGCCAGACGGCACCATTCCCTGACCGTGAACTCCGAGCGACCGACCAGGCGGGCGAACTCCTCGACGGTGTACCACGCCCTTGCCTGCCGCCCCTCGGCTAGCACGGCCAGCAGCGCCTCGATCCGCGTCAGCCGTTCTTCGACTGTCATGACCGTTGACCTCGGCTTGGCGATCCTGACACCCGTCACGTTGAGTTCTGTCGTTCTCGAAGACCGCGACTAACCGGCCCGCAGGGGCAAGTCCTTCTGGCCGAGGAGCATCCCGGAGACGACACCCCCGACCGCGGCTTCGAGTTGTCGCCTCTGGCCCGGGTGCAGACGCGGGATGACGCCGAGGAAGTGCCACTCGGCATCGCGCAGGGTTGACTGGGTCTCGACGTTACTGCCGGGGTGGCCGAACAGGCGGGAAGCGATGCGCAGACTTTCGCAGCAGAACGAACTTCCGTAAAAGTCCGGGTCGCGTGCCTCGGCCGTTTTGCGAGGGGCGGTTCGTAACAAGTCCATGATGCGGGGAACGGGCTGCGAGGTGTGAGCCAGCCGCAGGACCACGCACGCGTGTCGCACGGTCGCGGCGCACAGGCTGTGGAACAAGTCGTGGGCCGTAGGCGGTTGCAGGCGTTCCATCGGTCTCTCCGGTTAGGCGTGTCAGTATCGCGTCACATTGCGGGCACTCGGGCGGCCCGAGAACAGCCCCTCACAAGCCTCGCCGGGGGACGTCCACCGGCGAGGCGTTTCGGCTTACAGCTTCAAATCATCCAGATCGATGCCCGGGTCGGTCGTGTCCGGCGGGGCGGCCTTCTCCGGCTTCGGTGTGCCGACGAAGACTGGCAGGAACACGTGGTCGTAGATCGCCTTCGCCGCCGCGGGCGACTTCTCCATGTGCTCACGAACTGTCACGACCACGTAAAAGACGGCACCGAAAAACGCGAGGAACAGGGCGTACACGCCGAGCGTCAGTATCACAGCGACCATGAGTCGAACCTCCGTAAGGCGGCGGCATCACCCGCCACTTGTCTGTGTGGAAAACCGGGGTTAGGCGGATTTGCCTTTCCCTCCGAACATCGCGAACAACACCGCTCCGATGGCCACGAGTACCCCGCCAAGGAAGGTCGTGACCATGACGTTGCTCGTCTTGCGGTCCACCCTGGCTTTCAGGCTCCCAAGCTGGCCGGGCAGGCGCAGTTCGACCGGCGTGGCAGACGACCGGCGTCGTCGGTCGCGACGGGCGAGCTTGCGCGGGGGCTCGTCGTCATCGAGAATCTCCGGCACCACGATCCGCGGTTTGAACGGGACCAGGGCCGTCGTCTGTGGCACCTTGACCGGGGCCGCACAGCGGGGACAATCCACGCTCCGCCCGATGGCAGAGGGCTTGGCCGCGAGGCGAGCGTCGCAGTGCTCGCAGGTGAACTTGAGTCGCGTTTGCATGATGTCTCCTTGAGAAGAGTTGCCCGAAGATTCGGGCAACTCGGGTTGTGGTTGGTGGTTAGAACCAGCGGCCGAAAAACAGCCGCTTGAGGGCGGCCTTGAGCAGGCCGCCGCCGGCACGCTGGGCCATCCCGCGGGCCTTGCCCCTGCGGTCGTAGTCTCGCTTCACGTGCCGGGCCGTCAGGTAGCCGGCCAGACCGATCAGGTAAAGCGTTAGGCCGAAGCACCCGCCGGTGAGGGCGAGGACGAGGCCGATGTCGCTTTGGAAGCTGGCAAGTATCATCGTTGAGTCTCCCTTGTTTGCTGTTGCTCCTCGGCCTTGGCGGCGTAGGCGCTCAGCATGGATGCGTAGGATTCTTGAGGAGCCGCCTCGGCGGCTGGCGTGGTTTGCGGCGGCGATTCCTGGGCCGAGTGCGGGCCGTGAACGCCGTGATCCGTCTCCATCGGCACGGGTTTTTCCGTCGCCCCGTAGGGCATGTAGCCGGTGCCCGTGTAGAGCGCCTGCGACAGCTCCGCCGCCCCTTGCGGGATGAGCTTCTCGGCGGCGGGCATCACCGCCTCGGTAACGACGCCTTTGGCGAAAGCGGCCAGTTGCTGCTGCCAGGACTTGCTCTCTTCCGACATGACGCACCTCCTTTCGGGTTAGGGCGGGGTTAGAAGCGGCCCGACTTGTACCGCTCGGCCAGGTAACGCTGCTCGATTTCGGCATCCTTCATGGCCTGGAGCCGCTTGCGGTCGAACTCCACCCGGACCGCCTGGCTGAACATGATTGACGCGAACGAGGCCATCACGAACCAGCCGAGCGGCGGGCTGACGTAGGTGAGGAGGCCGCCGGCGGCGAGGCAGAGGAACGCCTCGACGCCGTGGGCGTTCGCCTCGGACTTCAGGCGCGGAAAGAGCTTGAACGCGAGCCAGGGGTATCCGCCGTAGCGCGAGTGGACGGTGACCCCGTTCCGCCAGTTCTGGAACTGCTTGATCCGCTGCGCGACCACGGCGACCACCCAGGCCAGGAAGAAGTACCACATCGGGTAGCAGTGCATCATGCTGCCGTAGCCGAGGATCAGGACGGCCGCGCCCAGGCCCATGAGGCCGATCCCCTCGCGGCCGAAGTCGCGGCGGAGGAACACGGTCACGCAGAGGGCGTGAAGGTTCGACACGATGAACAGGGCGTTGAAGCTGTCGCCCATGCTCGGGCGGTCGCCGCCCTTCTGCTGCTGTTGCTGGTTGAACATGACAATTCTCCAGTTTGGTTGCTCGATCCGGCCGACACGAAGGAAGCATAAACCCACGCCTGGGACATCTCTGTGGCCATCTGAGGGGCATCTCGGAGTCACCTGGCCGACTGCTGCCGCCAGGTATCCAGGGCGTTCCGACTGTCCGAGGAGTGAGGGCCGGCTAGCGCCCCGCTCTCTGAGTAAAGCTGGTCCTGAGCCAGTTCTCGCCCGAGGCGAACGGCTCGCCGGTGCGAACCACGTAGGCGTCGCAGGTCAGGCCGTTGGCCGCCCCGCCGGTTCGCAGGCCGTGCAGGAAGGCGTTCGCCTGGAGCGTGGACTCGAAGGACTGGTTGAAGCTGCCCGTGTACCGGCTGCGGCCCACCAACTCCTCGTAGACCCCGCCGTCGGTCGGAGCCATCGACCCGCCGGTGAAGGTCTGGAGCGAGCGGCCGACCAGCCCGCTCGCCCACTGGGCGGTCTCCAGGTCGCCCAGGGCGTGGAAGACCTTGCTGTGGAAATTGGTCAGCAGCGCGTCCACGGACTGCTTGCCGGCCTCGCCGCCGAGCGCGGCGTAGTAGCCCGGCAGCGACTGCGAGAGGTACACCATGCAGCCGCGGTGGCTGCGGCACTGGGCCAGGAACGCGGCGTCGAACGAGGTCAGCACCTGCTGCGCCTCGTCGGCCCAGATCACCGCGACGTTGGAACTCTCGGTCGCCGTCCGGCGCAGGATGGCCTTCTGGCAGAGGTACTTGAGGCCGCCAATGACGAACGCGCCGATGTCCGCCCACTCGGAGACCGCCATGTCGATCAGGATGAACTTGCCCCGGAACAGGTCGTCGGGCGTGACGTTCGTGGTGGTGCTCACCAGCTCGCGGACGATCCCGGTGTTGAAGCAGTGCAGGATGCCCATGACCCCGGTCAGGATGGACGAGCGGGTCTTGTCGGCCGTGTTCGGGAACTCGCCCAGCCAGTACTCCTTGGCGAGGTCGAAGTCGTGCTGTGCGATCGGGGCCTTGTGCGACTCCCAACCCTTCTTCAGGCACTGGTTGTGAAACCCCGCAAGCCACGACTCCGAGGTGAACTGTGCGGGCGTCAGGGCCGCGCCACTGATGAACCGATGCAGGTCGGGGGCACTGACGCGGCCGGTGGCGAGCTTGACCACCTCGACCGCGTTGAAGATCATGCGCTCCTGTTCCTTCTGCCAGAAGTCGGAGCTTTCGCGGTTGTCGGTGTCGCCGGAACGCAACGTCTCGGCGATCGTGGTGAGCGTCCTGGTGATGTTGCGGGTGTGCCCGCCGTGGCTCATCTCGTAGTCGAGGAAGTTGAACCGCAGCAGGTGGTCGGGCGAGAAGACCAGCAGGTCGTCGGCCCGGCCGGCGGCGGCGAAAATGCGCTCCCACATCGCCCGGTCTTCGCCCGGCTTGGCGGCGACGATCAGCCCGCCGCTGCCCGGCAGGTCCGCGACGGCCTGGGCGAGTGCGCGGCCGCTCGACGAGGTCTTGCCCGACCCGGTGCGGCCGAAGATGGCCACGCCGCCGTTGAGCAGGTCGCGCACGGCGAAGGCGTTGTCCGCGTCCCAGTGCAGCAGCACGCGGTCGAGGCCGTCGGCCCCCGGCCGGGGGGTGCGGGAACGCCTGCCCAGCACGGCCTGGGCCATGCACGACGTACCGGCCAACCCGCCGGCCACCGCCATCCACTTGTCCGCGGGCTGGCCGCGCTCGGCGATCCACGCCGAGGCGCAGACCGTACCGAGGCCGAGGCCCGTCTGGAGCAACTGTCGCAGGGTGGGTGCGTTATCCATGATGGCTGACTCCTTTCCGCGCCTTGTCCTTCAAGACCGCGGTGAACGTCCGGGCGTCGAGGCCGTCTTCGCGGGCCTTCTTGGCCTGCTTCTGGGCTTCGCCGAGGGCGTCGATCAGTTCGTCGAGCGACAGTTCGCTGCCGGAGACGGTGACGCTCACGCCCGACGGCAGCGGGCAGACGATGCGCTTGACGCGGACCTGCGGGGCGGCCCGTTTCTTCGCCGTGCGGATGTGCCGGGCCAGTCCGTCACGGGACTCGCCCGCCAGCGACATCTGGAGCAGCCGGGCCTGCGCCTCGGGCGGGGCCTTGGCGATCTCGTAGACGGTCGTGATGCCGACCTGCCCGGCCTCCAGCGCCTGGCGGACCTCGGGAATGGCCCGGCCGGGGGCGAGGTACTTGGTGACCGTCGGTTCGGACAGGTGCAGGTGGGTGGCCAATTCCTTGTTGGTCCAATCGGGGTTGAGCCGCAGCAGTTCCTCGCACGCCCGGTACTTTTCGGCCTCGGTCAGGTCGGCCCGGTGGACGTTCTCGGTGAGTTGAATGATCCGGACCTGCGTCTGCGTGAACGGGTCGTCGGTTATGATCACGTCGAGGGTGGCCAGGCCGATCAGCGTGGCCGCCCGCCACCGACGTTCGCCGGCGATGAGCGTCCCGTCCGGCTTGGCCAGCACGGGCTGGAGCTGGCGGACCCGCATGGATTCACCGAGCTCCCGTAGCTCGGACTCGATAAAATGCTTGCGTGCCTGACCGGGATCGGGTTTGAACCAGTCCGGCGGCTTCTTGAACACCTGTGTCATGTCCGTCTCCCTCGGAGGGTGGGTTGGGTTACCTCGTCGAGAGCAACTCTAAACCCGCGGTTGGGGCGTCCTGGGGGCGTGGCAGTGGCCTTCTGAGGGGAATCTGGACCGTGGAGAGCGAACGCACCTACCTGCTGCGGGCGGATGAGATCAAGCGCCTTCGGGAGCGACGGGGACTGTCCGTGGGAGAACTGGCGGCTCGCTGCGAAGTGGACCGGAAAACGATCTACCGGTGGCAGAAGGGCGGCCCGGCCTACATGGATAACGTCGCCATGCTGGCCGACGTTTTGGGGTGCGAGCCGGGCCAACTCATCGTCTCGGGCGTGTCCGCTCAGTTGGGAACGGCACTGGTGCCGGTAGCGGGCGGCACGCCGGAAGTCACGCCGGGGGCACCGAAGCGGCGGCGCAAGCTGACCGTGGCGGTGTTCCAACTCGAGGACTTCGACGACGCGGAGGAGATGGACTTTCTTCGCAAACTCGCGCGGGCGATGGGGAGGGACGAGCCGCCGGAGGTAACTGACATCGAACCGGCCAACAGCATCGTCATCACCCTGGAACTCGCCCCGGACGACGACGAGCGGTTGGTCAAGGCGTTCGTGACGGGGCAACTTGCCTCGCTCGGGGTCACCCGACTCCAGGACGCCGACACTGGCGCAGACGTGACCGGTGCGACGATTGACGGGGTGCACTATTTCGCGCCGACGGCGGGTCCGGCACTCACGGCGGAAATCCCCTCGAAAGCTCCGATCAAGGCCCCGAAAAAATCCGACAAGACGGAATGACCCGGGCCGGTGGCGGGCCTCCGTCAGGGTTTACCGTCCGTTAACCATTTTCTGCGATGATGGATCGCAATCAGAGGGCCGCGCGCCTGACTGGGTTGGGGGCAGCAATTATGCCATCACGCCCGGCCGCCCCGCGGCCCCCGTGCGAGGATCAACCAACCGAAAGCGACGCCTATGGCCATCACATTTACCTTTGAATTCGACGACGAAGACGGCAGAAAAATTGACGAGGCTTTCCTGGCCGGCAAGCTCGACGAGATAGGGGTTACGAAGCTCGTGAAAATGGAACCCTCCCCCGACGGCAAGTCGTGGGTCGAAACCGAACTGAAGCGGGAAGACAACCCGCCCGGCAAGGATGGCTCCTCTCGGTAGCCGCCCTTGGGAGGGCGACGCTCGAACCCGGGGCAGCGCGGTTTTGCACAGCCAGCGCCGTTCGCTGACGGCATCACGTGCCGCGTGACTTGTGCGGGAAGATGGCTCTCAATGAGTGCCGACCAAAGAATCCGGCAGCCAGTCCTCCGCACGCACCTCGTCAGCGGCAACCAACTCGCGGAGTCGGTACGCGCACCCGAGCCGGCGGGGCGCGGACTCCCGCCTCTTCAGGCAGTCGCGAATGACGGCACGGACTCTTTCCGGATCGGGATCAGAGTAGATTCGCTGCTGGCCGCCCAGACCCGAACGGCCGTACCCGATCGTCACCATCCACCGCCCGAATAAGTCGCGCGACAGCCGGATTTCGTAGCGGCGGTGGTGGTTCCGCTCCGGGTTGTGGGCTTCCAGGCACAGGTAGAGCAGGTTGTCCATCACCCGTCCCCTTGCGGTTCGGAGGAGCCTTGCCGCAAATACTGGTACAACGTCTCACGGCTGATACCGTACTCGCGGGCCAGTTCCGCCTTACTCTCCGGCCCGGTTGCACGACGGACCAGTTCGGCTGCCCGGTCGAGGGTGAGGGCTTTGCGCCGCCCGCGGTAGACGCCGCGCCGCTTGGCCGCCTCGATCCCCTCCCGCTGCCGTTCCCGAATCAAATCCCGCTCGAATTGCGCAACCGCCCCGAGCACGGTCAGCAGCAACTGTGACATCGGGCCGTCGTCGCCCGTGAAGGTGAGTGCCTCCTTGCGAAACTCGACGACGATGCCTAGTCGGGTGAAGTCCTGGACGAGCCTACGCAGGTCGTCCACGTTGCGGGCGAGTCGGTCCATGCTGTGGACGACGACCGTGTCCCCTTCGCGGGCGTATCTTTGGAGGTCTTGGAGTTGGGGCCGGTCGGTGTCCTTGCCGGACGCCCGCTCGACGAACGCGCGGTCCAGGGCCACCCCGTCGAGCTGCCGCTCGGGGTTCTGGTCCTCGCTGCTGACACGGATATAGCCGATGCGCTGACCACTCGGCATCATGACGGCGCTCCCGGATTCCCCTTCAAGTCGCGGTAGAAGTTCTCGTGGCTTCCGATCGCGTGCAAGACGAGCAGTTCATCGTTCGGGCGGTATTCGTAGGCCAGGAGCGACAACTGACCGACCAGTCGGCACTTCCAGACCCGCACCCCGGACAAGTCCCCACGCTTTTGCTCGCCTACCAGAGGATTTGCAATCAACGCACGAATCGCAAGATCGAGGTCCGATTTCTGATTCGGCCGCAGCCGCTTGACCTGCTTCCGGAAGCTCGGCGTTTCCTGAACTCGCACGGGTCAGTCGAACCGGTAGTCGGTCAACGAGCCGGCGTCCGCCTCCTGCTTCGAGGTCATCACGTCCCGGATGAAGCCGTAGGAGAGATCGGGGTTTTCCTCCGCGAGACGGCCGATGCGGGACCAGTACTCGATTTGTTTCGGCACCGACCGGCTGAAAAGTGCGGCGTGACGCCGCGCCTCCTCGCACAACTCGTCCGACAATTTGACTGATTGTGACATTCTACACCTCCATGCGTCGTCAAGTGACAAGAAACACCACACTGACACAGTTCGCCACATCGCGCAACCTAAAGATGCAATATGGATTAGGCAGGTGCGAAATGGCGTAAGTCGTCACCAACACCTGTCAAGACACGTCATAGATTCGAACCGGGATCTGTCAGGTGATAGAACATTGGGCTTGATCTGACACCGCTAACCGATTGGTGCCTTACGTCCGACTGGGGTGTACCTGCCCGGTCGCCGTGGTAGCGACCCCCGTCGCGTCCTGAAGCCACCGCGTCACGGTGATCGAGACGGGGTGGAGAATCCGCCATTCCGATTCGAGCAAGAGGCGGTGGACGAAGGGCAGAAGACCGACCACGGCGAGCCCGGATTCCCCTTGTGGATCGCCATCAGCAGTGCCGGCAGGATCGAACCGGCCAGCGGCAAGAGGGCGTACCGCCAGGACGATCGACGACGGGCGGGGATTCTGGGGCATCGGGCGTGGGGTGCTGGTGAGATTCGGCGATATGCTACCGCGAGAAGGTAAATTCCCGGTCAACAGGCGGCCGCGGGGGCGGTCTTATCGCACGAACGCGGGGGCGACCCGTCCCAGCCAGTCGGCGAGCGCCTGGTGCGACTCGAATTCGGCCACCTCGATGCTGTCGATGGTCGGCCCGGCGCCGTCGGTTGAGGTGACCTCGTCCACTTCCATCTCTCGTACCCACAGTACGCGGTGCCGCTGGAAGCCGGCCCGGACGAGATCGACCGACCGGTCCGCCAGGGGTTTGTCGAGATTGCTCCCCCGGATCAGCACCAAGTACACCAGGTCGCCCGAGAACTTGAGCAGCAGCCCCTCGGACGGGTCGAACTTCCAGTTGCCGAGCCAGTTGTAAGGGAACCACACGCTGTTGCCGGTGCGGAAGCGGAACTCGACCGCGTGCGCCCGGTCGTGGACGCCCCGCAGGTAGCCGAACGCCGGGCACGCCTCCTCGCCCCCGTCCTGTTCCTTGTTCGGGGGTTGCCCGACCCGGCCCGATAGGTGCGGGTTGGCGCGGACGCGGTCCTGGTGCGGGGTGTGGTTATCTTGCACGATCGTCCCCTCTTGTCGGCTCGAATTGCCTTGTTGCCGCATCCGGGGCGAAGTCCGGTACGGCCGGGCCGTGCCGGAACGCCCGGCGGCGTTTCGGTAGTGCCGTCGGCTGCCCGGGCTTGGGCTCGGCCAGTTCCGTGGCCGAGAGCGATACGTCCGCCCGGCCCGCGGCTTGCAGCAGTTCCGCCTTGTCGTCGGTAAAGATCGTCGCCTGCTCCTTGCCGCGCGTGATCGCCACATAGGCGGTGCGTTGGTCGGTCGCCTTCATCGACTCGCCGTCGATGGCAATGAAGACCTTGTGAACGGTCGCCCCCTGGCTGGCGTGACTGGTCGTCACATACCCGTGCGTCAGGTGGCCGAACCCGCGGTCGATCACCCACCCGTCGTTGACTAGAAGGTCGCCGCGGGCGTTGAACCCTTCCACGGTGAGGAGCGAACCGTTGCTCAGGCGGTGCTTGCCGTCCTTGGTTGTGCCGCCGGCGGTCAATCGGACTCGGTCGCCGACGGCCAGGCCGAGCAGCTTCGGCCGGTACACCTCGAACCGGGCGACCTGATCCACCGGAGGCGTGGTTTCAGTCGTGACCAGAATGCGATCCCCCTTGGTGTACCCCTTCGCGTTCTGCTGGAATTGGATCAGGTCGCCCGGGTCGTACTGGGTGGCGTCGGCCTTCTGCGGACCGGTCAGGTGGGCCGGCAACCAGGTCGTGAAAATCCTCTCCCGGCCGAGCCGTCCGTCGGTTTTGAGCGCCGTGCGAATGGCGTCCGTCACCCTGGCAGCCTCGGCATGGGTCGGCGAAACCACGAGGGCCGTTTTCGGCTTGCCGTCGCGGGTGTGCTCGTTCGAGGCGGCGAGGTACGCCGACGCCAGTTCCTGGTATCGCTCCTTGTCGCCGACCTCTATGACCCATTGCAGCTTGTCGAGTTCGGCGAACGCTTCGCTGACGCGGCCCTCGCTCAGGGCTTCGGCCGCCTTCTTGTAGTCGCCCTGCTGGCGCAAAATCTCGGTGACCTCGGCCACCGGCAGGCCCGAGCGTTCTTCGAGGAGCTTCAGTGGCTCGCCGGCCGTGACGCTCTTGTGCTGGCGGCGGTCCCCGACCAGGACGACGCGGGCGTTGACCGCCTCGGCGACGGTAAAGACCGCGTGCATGTCCCGCGTGCCGAGCTGGCTCGCCTCATCTACCAGGATCACCCCGCCCCGGGCGGCCTCCTGCATCGTGGTGTCTTTCAAGAACCGCGCAACCGTGTCGGCCTCGACGAACCCGGCCTCCTCGCGCAGCACCTCCCGGCTAGCCTTGACCGACTGGGCGATGGCCACGACCGGCTTACCGGCTTCCGCCAGCGCCTCGCCGATCTCCTGCTCCAGGGTCGTTTTGCCGGTCCCGGCTACGCCGCGGATCATCATCACCCGGTCTTTCGACCCCAGGACGTGCCGGACGGCCGCCTTCTGACCGTCGTTGAACCAGTCGCGGGTGAGCGGGCGTTTGGGATCGCCGAGCGGCCGACACCGGCCCCGGCCCTCGCGGGCGAAAGTGACGATTTTGGATTCGAGGGCGAGCATTTCGCGGGTCGTCGCCATGTCGCGGCCATCGACGGTGCTCCGGATCAGCGGTTTGCGGGCGAGTTCGTCGGCGACCCGGTCCACCGTCACCGCCCCGAGGCCGCGCTTCAAGGCTTCGGTCACGAGCTTGCGCTCGGGCACGACGGCGTCCCGAACAAAGCTGTGCTCGACGGCGTGGTCCACGGCCGTCCGCTCGCCCGCAGTCGTCCGGTTGGGCTTGGTCTTTCGTTGGTAGACGCCCCTCAACCAGTCGCGCTCGTCGGCCGAGAGCCGCGACAGCCATTCCTTCCGCAGTTCCGCCGCAGTCAGGTTCTTGCCCTTGTGTTCCCGCGTCTCGGCCCCGAGTTCGGCCTTACGGTCCGGGTCGGTGATGCCACGCTCCAGGGCGACCTTCTCGATCAGTTCCGTCCGGCGGGAAAACCGCTTCAGGACGTCCGAGGGCACGCCCGCGATCTCGAAGTCGTCCCGCTTGCGGACCACCCCGTAGCCGAGGTCTTGCAGCCGGTTCGCCAGCCGCACCCGGAAGGCCGCCTGGAAGTACGGGGCGTCTCGCTTGAGTTCGCGGAACTGGCCCGCCTTCCAACGTTCTTCGTCCTGGTCCCAGGTGCTGTTGAAGGCGAACACGTGGGCGTGGAGCTGCGGGTCGGGCACCCCGCCCACCGGCCGCGACGTGGTGTGGACGAACTCGGCCCAGACCATGTTGCCGGTCGGCCGGTCGGTATCCTGGCCTCCTGTCCTGACGCGGGTCTTCATTTCAGTCTCGACCTCGCGCATGGTTTCCGCAACGGCGTCGCGGAAGGCGTCCAGCATCTTCTTGTCTTCGGTGAGGCCGTAGAGCAGCGACACGGACTTGGGCACCGAGAAGGTGAAGTCGTACCCGACCGTCCGCTCGCCTCGCGTACGAACCGTCAAGGGCTGTGCGGTTACGGGGTTGATGTTGTCGCAGAGTTGCTCGAAGGCCTGCTTGCCGACCGTGCCCTCAAGGCCGAGCCGGGCCGCACCCTTACCGCCCCAACGCCCGATCAGTTCCTGGCCGTCGAGGTAATAGTCGGCCGAAGCGTAGTAACGCTTGGCACCGTCTGCACTGTTCTGTTGGGTCACACGAATCATGCATAATTTTACCATATCACGTATTCGTTAACGCTTCCTTAACGCCTCTCTGCTCTCCGGCTCTCAGAGCCGATCTTAAAGCTTCCCGAAACACCGATGTGCATTCAACGTCACCGCGGTTCGACCGCAGTGCCGGGTACGCTTCTTGGTTTTTTGGATTTATCCCAGCCGCGCCCTCGATTGGAACGCGAGACACTTGGGGAGCCGGTCCGCGACGTGTATTGCGGCCATTGATACGGCCGGTCGGCCGCCGTTAACTCTTCCTTAAACGCGCGGTGCGAGAATCGTTGCAGGTAAAACGATTCATGAGCGACCGTGTCCGACCCGTCAGAACCCGCAACCCCTTCCGTTCCCCCGTCCCTCGACCCGGACCTCCTGCGGCGGGCCGCCGACTTCTTGGCTGATGTTCGTCGAATCCAACGCGAGGGCGGGAGGAAGTTGACGGGCCGGTCCCACCTGCCCGACGAGACCCTCGGGGCGTGCTTCGACGCCTGGGACGGCAGCCGGCTGCTCGCCGAACTTCGCTCACCGCGGGAAGCGGTCGTACCCCACGACGTCCAGGGCACGCTGTTCGAGCGGTTCGAGGAGTTGTGCCGCAGGCGGCGGATCGCAGTTCCCGGCGACCTCCGACCGGCCGTCTACCGGCTACTCGCTTTGGAACTCGCCGTGAACGTCGAACTCCTGGGGGCGACGCCCGAATCCCTGGCCTCGGCCACGCTGTACGCCGGGGTTCTGGACGACCTCCGCGATCGGTTCCCCGACTTCGCGGACACCCCCGGTATTCTCCGCGAGGCCGCACAAGGGTATCCCTCGGACCCGTCCGGCTTCCTCGCGGACACCCGCGAGAAGATTACGAGGTTGGAGGCCGACGACCGATTCGCCCAGTTCCGCGACACGCCCGGCCTCTTCCGGCAGGCCGCGATATCGTACCCGAGTGACCCGGAACGCTATCTCACCCGACTCAGCCAGACCGTGGCCAGACTGGAAGGCGACGACCGGTTTGCCGGCTTCCGCGACTCGCCGGGCGTTTTCCGGCGGGCCGTCCTCGGCAACCCCGGCGATCCGGAGGCGTTCTTGATCCGCGTTCAAGACACGGTTGCCAGACTGGAAGGCGACGACCGGTTTAGCGAGTTCCGCGACTCGCCGTCCCTGCTCCTGGAGACGGCGCTCCACTACCCGACCGACCCCGAGGGGCATCTCGAACGCCTCCGCGAAACCTTTGCGCGTCTGGAGGCCGACGAGCGATTCGCCGCGCTCCGCGACACCCCCTACGTGTTACGACGAGCGGCCACCCATCACTCGGCAGCCCCCGAGGCATTTCTCACCGGGCTACTGGAAACGACCGCGCGGTTGGAGGCGGACGAGCGGTTCGCGGACTTCCGGGACACCCCGGGGGTTTTTCGTCACGCCGCCCTCCGTCACGCCAAGGACCCCGAAGCGTTTCTCGTCCGCGTCCGCGAGGCCGTAGCCCGCCTCGCGTCGTCCGACGAGTTCGCGGACTTCCGGGACACCCCCGGGCTATTCCGACACGCGGCGGTCAGTTACACGGACGCCCCGGAGGCCTTCCTGCGAAGGGTTCGGGCCGCGGCCGAGCAGCTCGCCGCGGCCGACCGATTTGCCGAATTCCGGGACACCCCCGGTATCTTCCGACAGGCCGCCGCCCACTCTTTGGGCGACCCCGAGGCGTTTCTCGTTCGTGCCCACAACGCCTTCTCCCGACTCGCGGCGGACGACCGGTTCGCCCCGCTCCGCGACACCCCCGGCGTCTTTCGGCGGGCGGTCCTCGGCAGTCCCGGCGATCCCGAGGGTTTCCTGGTCCGTGCATCGGAGACCCAGGCCCGGTTGGAGGCGGACGAGCGGTTCGCGGACTTCCGGGAGTCTCCGGGCATTTTCCGTCAGGCCGCCTTCCACCACCCGACCGACCCGGCCGGATACCTCGAAAAAGTCCGCGCGACGACGGCCCGGCTCGCGCGAGACGAGCGGTACGCCGGGTTCCGCGATACGCCCTGGGTGTACCGGCAAGCGGCCGTTCACTATTCGGGCGACCCCGACGGGTTCCTGAGCCGTACGGCGGACATCGTGGCCCGGTTGGAGGCGGACGAGTCTCTGGCGGTGTTCCGGGACACCCCCGGCATCTTCCGGCAGGCGGCCGTTCGCAGCCCGGCAGACCCCGAGAGCTTCCTGGCGAAGGAGCTTGCGAGGCGGCGGTCCGGAGGGACGGGTGGGCAATCACGCTCGGACGGCTGAGCCGGTCTTCTACGGACCGGCTGCTTGACCGCGATGTTTCAAAGCAGTTTGGCACCCCTCGTGTCCTGGTGCCCCGACGCGACGCGGGAAGACGAATCCCTCCGAAGACCGCCCGCCTAACTGACCCACAGCCAGACACCATTCGAGTCTTCCCGATGCGGCATTTTGGTGCGACACCAGCGGCGACGAACTCGCCGAGACCTCGCCGCCGGATCGAAGTTCCATGCCGGTCGTGTCCGGTTTTCTTCCCTCGTACCTCCCGCCTGCGAACGCGGCCTTCTGACGGGCACGCCTAAAGCCGCCGCCGGGCCGCTCAAGTGGAAAATCGGTTCCCCCTGAAGGTCGCCCCCAATTTTCCACTTGCCCGGTGCGCTGACGCCCCGGACTCCCACGGCTTTGGTTCGGGTGCCATCAGGCCGCGATGGTCGCGGCCGGAGAACCACGAAGGGAAAGGACCAAGACCATGACAACCAGCACGAAACCCGAATCTACCAGCAAGACCCCCAGCCACGTCGCCTACCAGGTCCGCGACCGCGACGGCGGCAAAGGGTACTGGACCCGCATCGGCTCCGTCTGGCCGCACGCCGACGGCAACGGCTTCAACGTCCAGATCGAAGTCGTCCCGCTCGACGGCCGGATCACGCTCCGCGTCGCCACCGAGAAGAAGGACTAACCCGGACCGGGCGGGGCTGCGGCCCCGCCCGCCCTCGCAATCTCAACCGAAAGGAACCACCGTATGTACGACGACACCGACCGCTTTACCCTCCACTCCCGTCTCCTTGACCTGACGGACCAGCTTTCCAGCGGCATCGATCCCGACTTCGATGTCGCCCAGGACGACCTGGAGCGAGAGTTCGCCGAACTCCGCCTCCATCTCGGCCGGATCGAGCAGGGAGGCCGCTCATGACCAACACGAACTGCCTCGAAGGCGTCCGCTGCCCGTCCTGCGACCAAGACGAACGGTTCATCATCTCCGCCCGGGTCGATTGCGAGGTCACCGACGACGGCACCTCGGCTTACGACAACAGCCATTACGAATGGGACGGCGAGAGTGCGTGTCATTGCCCCGAGTGCGGCCGGTACGGAAAGCTGCACGAGTTTCGTAAGCTCCCGCCGGACCCGGAAGGCATGAACGACACCCGGGCCGAGTGGGCCGGCTATGCCCTCACAGCCTTGATGTCGCAGACCGGCACCGACACGGATTCGGCCGTCACCGATCTGCTCTGTAACCTGATGCACCTGGCCGACCGCGAGACCACGAACTTTTCGGCCGACCTGGAACGTGCCCGCACGCACTACGAGGCCGAGACCGGTGCGAACCCGGACGACACCATCAATCTCACCCCAACGAAAGGACTCACCGTATGATTTCACGCTCATCGACCACCCGCACTGTAAACCCGTTCTTCGCAGCCCGAGCGAGCCGTATTTCCGCAGACGTGCCGACGGCGAAGTACGACACGGTGCCGCAATACGCCCGCTTGCCGCAGGCACCCCGTAACGGTAGCCCCGTTCCGCACCTGACCAGCCTCTACCACTTCCACCGCGCCGGCGAGTACGGCGACCGGGCCTACCCCGGCAACTGCGGCGGCAACCTCATCAAGGATCTGCTGACCTATTTCGAGCCGGGTCTGGTCTTCGACCCGATGAGCGGGTCGGGCACCTGCGCGGACGTGTGCGAAGAGATGGGCGTCCCGTGCGTGTCCTTCGACATCCACACCGGGTTCGACGCCTGCGACGCGGCCGAATTCCCCGGCCCCGAGACGTTCGACTTCATCTGGGCGCACCCGGCTTACTGGCGAATGAAGCTGTACGCCGACGACCCCCGCGACCTGTCCCGGTCCCCCACGCTCGACCACTTCCTGCGCCGGTACGGGCAGTTCCTCCGCAACTGTGCGTCGGCCCTCAAGCCCGACGGCAAGCTGGCCGTCCTGATGGGCGACTACAACGACCGCGACGAGGGATTCGTACCGCTCACCTTCCACACCAAGCGGCTGGCGTTTGCCGCCGGGCTGCGTCAGCACTGCACGGACATCATCCGCTTTTCCCACGGGGCGAGCAGCGGCAAGAAGGTCTACCGCAGCCGCTTCATCCCCGGCCTGCACGACACCTGCATGGTCTTCACCAAAGGCCGTTAATCACACCTCCAGAGAAAGGACTCTCGCCATGACAAACACCGACTCTCGCCTTAACGACATCGCCGCAAAACTGCTCGGCATATCGACCCTGACGACCCGAAACTCCGACCGGCTCGACTTCCACACTGTGGCGGTCTGGCAGGTCGGGGCGGCGCTTACAGCCGCCTACGATTCTGGCCGGCAAGCAACACCTGTGACACCGCCGGATGCGAACGTACCGACGCCGTTCGACGGTTACGAAATCCAGCCGTGCCGGCTCCTGCGGGATACCGACGAACCGCACCCGTCGTCCGTCGAACCCTGCGAGCCGTTCGAGGCCGACTTCTGGACGCTCTACGGCCACATCCCCGGCGAAGGTGTCATGACCGTCGGTGATTTCGACGCACGCGAACACGCCGAGGAAGTGTATGCCCGGATCACGGGTATCCAGTGGCAGTAATGCACGGACACGCATCTGCACCAGAGGGCTACGCCGCCGGGCTTTTCTACGGAGGAAGCTGAAGCCGCGGCCGGCCCGTGCAAGCTGCCGGAAGCCTCGCACTACCTACTCGCGGAGACAGTGGATAAAGACCTGAAGTACGGAATTGGCCCGAGCAAAGGTGAGGAGGAAGCACGAATGATGGCTCTGTCCGCCATCGCATCGCTGCGGCGACCGGGTAGCGAACCTCGTGGCGAATCGACGCACTGGGGCTGAAAAACAACTACGCGGGCAACAGCAAGGGACGGGTGACAACGATGGCACTTTCGTGTTACGATCGCACATGACGAGGTGGCACGAGAGGGCGCGAACCCGGGTCGGTTCCATCCTGAATGAAGTCGGCTGGGTGGCGCGGGTGAAAGCGGTGGAGTTTTGGGCGGGCGGCCGGGCGGCCCGCGGCGTCGCTGCGGGCAAACTTCTCCGCGACCACCGTGCCGATTTCCGATCCCCCGAGTGGGCGGTACAACTCCCAGGGTACGACCAATTCCTCGCCGATGTCAGGGCCTTGTCGGTCGAACTGGGAATCCGGCCACCGAGTGTGAAAGTGCTGGCCGGGTATTCGTCGCTCACCCAAAGTATCGCGTCCGTACTGACCGAAGACTTACTGTTGGTGAGGGAGGACGCATTCTTCGAGTACACACCGGACCAACTCAAGGGGATCGCCGCACACGAACTCGCTCACATCGTCAACGGCGACATGGACCGGATACCCGCGATGCTCGTCCCCGACCTGCGTGCCGCCAATCACAAGCGGGAGTACGCGGCGGACGCACTGGCGGTAGCGGTCACCGGCGACCCGGAATCCTTAGCGTCCGTTTTTGAACGAAGCCAGAACCCGGCGAGTCACAGTCACCCTTCGTCCCGGGACCGGGTGCGGAAACTACGGGGATCCCAGACACACACCGAGTGGCTGAAATCCCGAGCCGATGATGGGGGGCACGAGCGGGGTTGAATGGAACTGCTGCCGGCGGGGATGAGAGCGACGAACCCCCGTTCAGTCACGGCGGTCGGCCTGGCGCTCGCTCCGGCCTTCCCCGTAGCCCCGTTCGTATGCCGCCAGCCACTCGGGCGATCGCTGGGCATCTTGGAAAACATGATACTCATTGGGGCTGCCGTTCAGGCCGGCGAGCTTGCCATGCGAATAGGCCGCTTGCGTACTCGAAGCGTGGTGCTTCTCCAGGTCGCCGAGAAACGTTTTTAGTCCACTCCAGAAACTCATGTTCGTCTCCCTATTGATGGGCGGCCGTGTCTACCGGCGGCCGAGCGTACGACAGCAGTCCGGCACGGACATTGTTCGAGCGGGTCGGGCCAAGATCAAGTGTGCCGGATGGACCCGCTGAGACACAGTTTGTGAGCCGCTTCCTTCCGTCTTCCATCGAGTCATTCCGAACCCGAGTCGGGTGCGGGATTCGGCTTCCGTTTCTCCTCGGCGGCGAGCCCCGCGAGCCACCGGTTGATACCGCCTCCCGTCGAGCGGAATCGGCAACCAACTGCGGTAATCGAAACCCACGTCCACACCGCTCACATGCCATCGCTTCGGGCGATGCGAGCCACCTCCACGCAGCCGTGGCATTGAGTTGTTCCCGCGCACGAGCCAGAGGGCTGGGGATGGCGTTTGGGTGAGGGCGTTGAAGAGCTTTTTCGTTCAGGCGTCTTCCCTATGCGGTGCATAGGCCGGATTTCCCGGGGAAATCGCGGGTCAACCGCCAGCCAGCAGTCCTGCAAGCAAGCTTGCAGGCTGGCATGACAGCAAGCTTTCCGTCTATACCGCAGGCCATCCCGCTTGCAGTCCAGCAAGAAGGACGGCATTCATGCTGGCCGTCACGCCAGCCAGACATCCCGCCAGCAAGAGGTCATGCCAACATGTCGGCTGGCCTGCCTGATGCACATACTGCTTGCCAGCATGACAGTTGCCATGCTATGAGTCGGTTCGTGATTATCGTCATTGCAAATTCCAAAGGCGGGGTCGGGAAATCGACCATCGCCGTTCACCTCGCAGCCTGGCTTCACGAGCAGGGCTACAGCGTCATTCTTGCCGACTGCGACGCCCAGCATTCCTCGTCGGAATGGGCGAAGGAAGCCGTCCCTGCGGTTCGCAGCGTTTCGCTCCCGGACCCCGACGCCATCCTCGACCGCCTGCCGCTCCTCGATCAGGAAGCGGATTTCGTCGTCGCCGATGGTCCGGGTAGCAACACGGAAACCAGCCGCGCCCTCCTGCTGCGGGCCGACCTCGCACTGGTGCCCTGCAAGGCCAGCATGCTCGAAGTGCGGGCACTGGCCCAGGCAACGAACGTGCTGCGTCAGGCTCAGGACATCCGGGGCGGCGTCCCGCGTGCAATGATTGCTCTGACCATGATCGGCAAGACCTACCGGCTGACTCAGGACATGAAAGACGCGGCCGCCGCGTTGGGACTCACCGTCGCCAAATCGGGGCTGACGCAACGCCAGGTTTACGCCGACGCTCCCGGCCAGGGAGCCGTCGTCTGGAAACTCGGTTCTCGGGGCAAGGAAGCTGCCGAGGAGGTCGATGCGCTGTTTGCCGAACTGCTCCCGGGAAAACGCACGATGTACTTAAACGGCAGACAGACACGAAAGGCAGTCGCATGAGACGTGTGGGGGAATCGAGATGAAAGAGCGCAGGACACTTATAGACGGCATCGGCCCGTTGGACCGCTCAGCGGAGAAAGAGTTCGTGTTCGGCGGCAAAGCAAGCCCTCCGCAGGCCGACGCCTCGCAGTCATCGACGAACCGGGAACCGACGGCCAATCTCCATGCACCCGCAACAGCCAACCGGATGCCACTGAGCACGCGAATCCGTGCCGACTTTGGGACGGCTCTCAAGCGTGCGTCGCTCGAACGCCAACTCAGCGGGACTACGCCGAACACGCTCCAGGACATCCTCGAAGAAGCTCTCGAACCCTGGCTGCGGGACAACGGCTATCTCCCGAACTGAGACGAGGGCAGTACGTTTTCCGACGACACTTGCGGCACATCCAAACCGGGCAGACATTTTTCCGCTCAAGGCGGCCCGCGTCGCTCGTACCATTTCCGGCAGAAGCCGATGAAGGCGGCGTCCGGGTCGCGGGGCGTCTCGGACATCCAGTCCCGCCACTCCTTTTCCAGGAGGTACACGTCCCAGCCGGGGGCGACGATCCTCGCGTCGTTGTAAGTGTCGGGTTTCAAAAATCCGATCGGCACTGGGGTACTGACATCGGCACTGCCCGGCACACTGCCGCGGCTGCGAAACACCACCATGTCGTCGGCGATCTCGATGGCGTAATCCGGCATGTGCTGGTGCAGCCGGTCTTCGTCCACGATCCTGGACACGAGCCGCCGAAACTCCTTCTCGGTCGAAACCGACCCGCATTTGTTCTGCAACACCGCGAGAGAAATTCGCCACTCTGCCTTCTTGCCACAGTGCTTCCGCGCGATCTCGTACAACCGCCTCTCCAGGGGTTTTCGCAGCCGGAAGTAGTCCCGGTGCAGGGTAAGGACTTCGTGGTGGCGGATGGCGTTGAAGACCCAGTCCGACAGCTTGATCTCCACCTCCTGCATGCGACCGTCCCGCGTCTCGCGGACGATCCTCGCCCGTTCGATGAGGCCGAACGTCTCGAACACCTCCTCCCCGCCGGTGACGACGTTGGTACTGATCCGGGTACCCGCCAGCCGCTCGAAGGCGGCCTTGAGCGCCTGGTAGCCCTGGCCGCTGGTCATCCGGTTCGTCGCCTTCAGGAGGTCATAAGCCTTGAAGCGGATCACTGGCGAGACCTGCTGGCCGGCGTTGATCGCCGCCATCAACTGGCTGATGCAGTAAATGAGCACGTCCCGGTCGTGGACCGTCGCCAGGCCGTCCGACGACGGCTTGATCTCGACGTAGCTGGGGCCGTTCTCGTACCGCCTGACGCGGTGATCGGGTTTGGTCGAGAGCGAAAAAACCGGGTGCTCCATCGAGGCCATGTCGCTCTTGGGGGCCGCGTCCATGATGTCGCAGACGAAGAAGTCCGGCACCGGACGACGTTCGGGCAGAAGTGGGGGACGATCTTTGACCGGAGAACTCATGAGGCGGGATGATTCGTCATTTCACACACCGAGTCAAGCAGTTTCGACAGTTCACCCACCGGGGCACGCCGTTCGACAGTTCACCCACCGTTTCAGGAGCTTTCGTCATTTCACACTCCGGGCTGCGAGTTTCGATGGTTTGCACACCAATCTTCGATGGTTTACACACCGAGTTTCGATGGTTTGCACACCGGCCACCCCGAAAGTGGTAATAAACATCAATGCTTTACGGGTGGTTATCCACAGCGTAACACTCTAATTAACACCTATTTAACACCTCTTAGCAGACCGTATCCTGTGGACAACTCCCTTAACATGCTGAACGCAAAAGGTAGATGTGCGGAATCTTCCGTGACAATTACAACAGACTGTGGGAAGCGCCCGCCGCAGGGCA
The DNA here is from genome assembly GCA_043745295.1 of Fimbriiglobus sp. Classification (GTDB taxonomy): domain Bacteria; phylum Planctomycetota; class Planctomycetia; order Gemmatales; family Gemmataceae; genus JALHQU01. The sequence goes on from JAYTTN010000714.1 coordinate 29,958, forward strand.
TTCAGGAATGATGTCGATGGGCTTGGCTACTTCGTGCCCCTCAATCGATCGCAGAGGGGGTCAAGAAGAGTAAACCGGACTCGTCTGCTACCCCTACCAGCAGGCCAGGCACTTTCGACACCGAGACGCCATTTGTGGCCGAATCGAAGGGCCGCTCCGAGAAAAAGTGCAGCGGTCACGGGCGGTGGCTGGGCGGATACTCGTAAACCGCCAAACGGCTGATTCACTGCCGCTTTCCTCGTTGACTACCCTATGTAACCCCTGTCTTTCTGCGGCTTTTCAGCATGACATCATGCTGTAACCCGCACTCAGCCTCTTGCGCGAAGGATTCAAACCGTGCTATATTCGGCTTAAAGAGGCCAAGGAATGGCCCGCGAAGGTCAGGAGGATTTATGCCACGCAAACGCACACCTAAACCTAAGAACACCCCGTCTGAAACTACCACCGCAAACGAAACGCCGATCGAAACCCCGGTTCCACCTCAGTCCGAGGAATTGAACCCAGCCGAACTACTGAGCCGGGCAACAACAACCACCGTGATGGAGTCGCTCTCGCCCGAGGCCGCGCCGGAAACACCGAGCTTCGTCGAGAAACTGGCACGGCAGCGCCAGCCGGGGATCGTCCCCGACCCCTTCGGCATCGCCGGCGATTACGAGGCCGGGGTGCGGTTGTTTGAGAACCGCCGCGAACGGCTCATGGTCATCAAGTTCGACAAGAAACCGAGTCCCGTGGTCCTGGACCGCATGAAGGACGCCGGCTTCCGCTGGAACCCGCGGGACCAGGTCTGGGTCCAGCCGATTCATCCCGAAAATGCCAGACGTGTCCGCATCGAGGCCGAGCGGACGTATCAGGACGTCCGCCAGATGATCCGCCAGGAACGCGGCCTGGGGGAAAGCCCCGAGATTCCGTTTTAGCCGAGAGAGCAGGTGCAGTCCGCCATGCCGCCGTCCCAAAGCCATTTTCCCATCCGCGGTGCCCGAATGCTTGTTGCCGGGCGAACGAATCCGTGCGATACCGCGTCTCATTCACGGCGGACCCGCCGCGCGCCCGGCGACCATGCCGGCCACGACGGCCGCTGAGCATGGCCCGGAAGCCGCCGGGACGGCGGGGCCCCTCACTCTTTTCCGACGACCCGGACGAACCGACCGGGCCACCCCACGAGTCACCCCCGAAGACCCAAGGAGCCGACCATGCAGTACAAGACGATCATCCTGGAACTGATCCGGCAGAACCAGCCGCTCCACGACCGGCTGCGGCGGGAGCGCGACCTCCTGGCGACGGTCGAGCGGATGGCCCTGGAACTCAAAGCCAGCCACCTGGAACACCTCCGCAACCTGACCGCGACGAACCCACACCGTCCCCCGACACACGCCTCTTCACAAGCCTTCGAGACGGCCGTGAGGGAGATGGAGGAGCGTTTGCTTCCCGGTTCGAGGGCGGACGGGGACGAGCCCCTCTCGCTCGCCGGGGCGATGGCCTTCCTCGCTCGTTCGCCGAAAAAGTAACCCGGTCCCGCCAGGGATCACTTTTCGACCTTGACCCCGACGACACACCTCTTGAATTGTCCACACCGCCCGCCACACCGGCACCGGCCGGCGCACCAGACCTGCCGCCGGCCGAACCGGCGGCGGGACCACCGACCACCCCCGATGCCAACCGGATGGCCGGCGGGGAGATGGCCAAGGCCCGCGACATCCTCGCCGCGATCCGCACCCTGAAGGTCGTCGAGCGGGAACAGCGCCCCGCGACCACCCAAGAAAAACAGACCCTGGCCCGGTTCTCCGGCTTCGGCCCGGTCGCCCTGTCCGTCTTCCCGGACCCGGCGACCGGCCGCTTCAAAGACGCCCGCTGGCAGGCTGTCGGGGAGGAGCTGCGGTCACTCCTGACCGAGGGCGAGTACGCCAGCGCCCGGCGGACCACGTTCAACGCCTTCTACACCTCGTTCGAGGTGATCGACGCCATCCACGCCGGCATCGGCCGGCTGGGTGCCCCGACCGCCGCCACGGTACTGGAACCCGGCTGCGGGGTCGGGAACTTCATGGGCCGCGGCAGCCCGGCCAACCGCTTCATCGGCGTCGAGATGGACTCCGTCTCGGGCCGGATCGCGCGGGCGATCCACCCGGGCCACGACATCCGCGTCGAGAACTTCCGCGACACGACCCTGCCCGAGGGGCGGATCGATGCCGTCGTCGGCAACGTCCCGTTCGCCGACCTTAAACTGGACCACAAGGGCCAGAAATACTCCCTCCACGACTACTTCTTCGCCAAGTCCGTCGACGCCCTGAAACCCGGCGGCGTGCTCGCGCTGGTCACGTCCCACTTCACCCTCGACAAGCAGAACGCCGCCGCCCGCGAGTATCTCGCCGCTCAGGCCGACTTCGTGGGCGCGATCCGCCTGCCGTCGGACGCCTTCAAGCGGGAGGGGACCGCCGTCGTGACCGACATCGTCTTTCTTCGCAAGCGGCCACCCGGGGTGGCCGCCAATCATGTTGATGATGACTGGCGGGGAGTCGCCCCGCTGGAGATCGATGGCGCGGCGGTCTCCGTTAACCGCTACTTCCTGAACCACCCGGAGATGGTCCTGGGAACCTGGAGCCGCAAGGACACGCTTTACGGCGGCGAAGGCATCAGCGTCCAAAGCAATGGCGATCTGGCCGGACAACTCCAGCAAGCCGTCGAACGGCTTCCCCGATTCGAGCCGACGCGGGCAACGGGCCTCGATGCCAGGCCGGTCCCGGTCTTCGTACCCCCGCCGGCCGAGCGGCATATTGCCGAAGGGAGCTTCTTTATCGGTGACGACAGGGTGATCTACCAGTCCGAGGGCGGGCAGGGGCAGACCGTCGTTTACGGTGGCACGACGCTCAAGGCTGAAGGCACCATGACCGGCAAGCGCCTCGGCTCACTGATTGAACTTCGGGACCGCGCCCGCCGCGTGCTGCAATCCCAGAACGAGGGCTGGCCGGACGAGCACCGGGAGGCGGCCCGCCGCGACCTGAACCGGACTTACGACCGCTTCGTGGCGGCTTACGGCCCCGTCAACAAAACGACGTTCGGCGAGACCGAGGGCGGCACCACCATCCGCCGGATGCCGAACGTCGTGAAATTCAAGGAAGACCCGGACGCCATGCTGGTGATGGCGCTCGAAGACTACGACGAGACGACCAACAAAGCGTCAAAAGCCGCCATCATGCGGCGCGACGTGGTGGGCCGCACCCCGCCCGTCACGAGCGTTCGCACCGCCGAGGAGGGGCTGCTGGTGTCGCTCGACCAGCGCGGCGCGGTGGACCTGCCGTACATCGCCGCCCTCTACGGCAAGCCCGAGGAACAGGTCATCGCCGAGTTGGGCGACCTGATCTTCCGCGACCCGGAAGCGCAGACCTGGGAGACGGCCGACGTGTACCTGTCGGGCAACGTCCGGCACAAGCTGGCCGCCTCCGAACGGACCGGCGGCGAATTCGTCCGCAACGCCGACGCCCTGCGCGACGTGCAGCCCGAGGACGTGCTGCCCGGCGACATCGACGCCAACCTGGGCGCGCCCTGGATACCCGCGGCCGACATCCAGGCGTTCGCCGCCGACCTGTTCAAGGTCCCGCCCGCCTCCGTGCCCGTCGCACACCTGGAGAAGGACGCGGTCTGGAGCCTGGAGCCGGCCTACGACGCCAAAGCGTCCGTGGCCGCCACCGCCGACTTCGGTACGGCGCGGGCGAACGGCACCTGGCTGTTCGACCTGGCCCTGAACATGAAGTCGCCGACCATCTACGACACGGTCCGGTCGGGCGACCGCGAGGAGCGGGTGGTCAACCCCGACGAGACGCTGGCCGCCCGCGAGAAGCAGAAGCTGGTCAAGGAGCGTTTCCGCGCCTGGGTGTTCGCCGAACCCGACCGCACCGAGCGGCTGGTGCGGCTCTACAACGACACCTACAACAACCTGCGGCCCCGGCAGTTCGACGGCTCGCACCTCGACTTCCCCGGCATGAACCAGGCCCTGAGCCTGCGGCCGCACCAGAAGGACGCCGTCTGGCGCGGGATGAGCAGCGGCAACACGCTGCTGGCCCACGCCGTCGGGGCCGGCAAGACGTTCACGATGGCCGCGACCGGCATGAAGATGAAGCAGGCCGGCCTAGTCCACAAGCCGATGTACGTCGTCCCCAACCACCTGCTCGAACAGTTCGCCCGCGAGTTCGTGCAACTCTACCCGAACGCCCGGCTGCTCGTCGCCGCGAAGGAAGACCTGGCCAAAGACCGCCGCAAGGTGCTGACCGCCAAGATCGCCAGCGGCGAGTGGGACGGGATCGTCGTCACGCACTCGTCGTTCGAGCGGATCGGCATGTCGCGGGAGTATCAGGAACAGTTCCTCCGCGACCAGATCGCCGAGTACGACAAGCTGCTCGTGGAGCACGCCGGAAGCCGCGGCGGCAACCGCAACCTCATCAAAACCATTGAAAAGCAGAAGGCGGCCCGCGCCGAGCGGCTGAAAGACCTGCTCGCCGGCGACAAGAAGGACGACGGCCTGGTGTTCGACGAACTCGGGGTGGACCACGTCTTCATCGACGAGGCCCACTACTTCAAGAACCTCGAAACGCCGACCAAAATGGACCGGGTGGCCGGCATCCAGTCCGGCGGGTCCGAGCGCGCCTTCGACGTGTACATGAAGGCCCGCTACCTGGACGGGCGGCACAAGGGCCACGGCGTCACCTTCGCCACGGGCACCCCCATATCCAACACGATGATGGAGATGTACACCATGCAGCGGTTCCTCGACCCGCACGGGCTGGCCAGCCGGGGGATCGAGCACTTCGACGCCTGGGCCGCCACCTTCGGCGAGGTCGTCGATGCGATGGAACTCTCCCCCGACGGGGCGGGCCTGCGGCCGCGCAGCCGGTTCGCCAAATTCACCAACCTGCCGGAACTCCAGCAGATGTTCCGGGCGTTCGCCGACGTGCAGACCGCCGAGATGCTCGACCTGCCCCGGCCGAAGCTGCGGGGCGGCAAGCCCGAGGTGGTGGCCTGCCCGATGTCCGACGAGCAGCACGCCCTCCAGCAGGAGCTGGTCGCCCGCTACGAACGGCTGCGGTCCCAGAAGGTGGACCCGCGCGAGGACAACGCCCTTGCGATCACGACCGATGGCCGCAAGTTGGCGACCGACGCAAGGATGTTGTCGGCGTCGGCCCCGGACTTCCCGGAATCAAAAGTCAACCGCCTCATCGAGAATGTCGTTGCAACCTGGAAGCAGTCCGCCGCGACGCGCGGCACGCAGATGATTTTTGCCGACATGGGCGTAAACCCGACCGCCTGGGGTTACTCGCCCTACGAGGAGATTATCAAAAAACTCATCGCTGCCGGCGTTCCGGCCGAGCAGATCGCCGCAATGGGCGATGCCGACTCCGACGCCAAAAAACAGGCCCTGTTCGAGAAGGTCCGCCAGGGTTCGGTTCGCGTCCTGCTCGGCAGCACCCAGAAAATGGGCACCGGCACCAACGTCCAGAAGCGTCTTGTCGCACTGCATCACCTCGACGCCCCCTGGAAACCAGCGGAAGTCGAGCAGCGCGACGGCCGCATTCTTCGGCAGGGCAACGAAAACGAGGAAGTGGCAATCTACCGCTACGTCACGGAAGGATCATTCGACGCCTATATGTGGCAGGCGCTGGAGACCAAGGCCCGGTTCATCGGGCAAGTCATCACCGGCGACAACGCCGCCCGCCGGGCCGAGGACATCGGCGGCCAGGAACTCTCCTACGCCGAGGTCAAGGCCATCGCGTCGGGCAACCCGGCGGTGCTCACGCTGGCCGAGGCCGACGCCGAGTTGCAGCGATTGACGCTACTGAGAAAGAACCACCTGGACGAGCAATACGTCGCCCGCCGGAGCGTCCGCGACCTGCCCGGAAAGATCGACGGGCTGAACGACCGGCTCTCGCGGCTGACCGCCGACGAGGCGACCGCCACGGCCCGCGAAGGCGACCCCGTCACCATCGGCAAGCAGGCGTGGTCCCGCGGCGATGCGGTTGCCGTCCTGGGCAAGAGGCTCGATGCCCTGCCGCTCAGCGCCCGCGAGCCGACCCGAGTGCAACTTGGGGTCTACCGGGGACTGCGGTTCGGCCTCGTCCTGCACCCGAACTTCCCGGCCGACGTTTACCTGGAAGGGGAGACCACGCAGCGGTCGATGATGTCCCGAGACCACCAGGGGCCGCGGGCGGTCCTGAACGCGCTCTCCCGCATGGCCGACGACTACGCCTCCGACATCGTCCGCGTCCGCCGAGACCTGTCCGTCGCCGAGGGCCAATTGCGCGACTACCGGGACCGCCTGGGCAAGCCGTTCGCCCACGAGGCGTACCTGACCGCCTTGACGAACCTGCGGGATCATTTGAAAGCAAGGCTCTCGGCGAACGGCCGGGGGCCGAACCAGGAAGAAGGGCCGAATACGGACGAATTGGCTTCGGAAATCAAGTCGCTGAAAGCGGCAAACACCGTCGAGGCCACCCCGCAGCGGGCCGGCCAGAAACATTCCACCGCCGAGGAGCCGATTACCGCCCGCATCCGCCGCCGGCAGGAAGGAACGGGCACAGCCACGCAAATGCGAACTGCGCCGGGAGGCGGGCAGGAGGAGCAGGAAGCCACGAGCTTTGCACGGCGCATTCTCCGCGAGCGAGAGCAAAATGCCGAAGGCGAGGGGCAAAGCCCGCCGTAAGCGCCCGTCCGGCCACCAAGCCAAAATCAAACCCCCGCTCGGAATCCTCCTCAGGCTCTAGTGAACCGCTCGAAGGCCCGCCGCCTCTGTCGCGTTCCGCCGCGGGGGTGTTCTTTGCGAACCCCCGCGACGAAACACTCCGACGGCGACGGTGAACCAGCAAGCCAGGGAGAGCCTTTTTGTTGCAACGCCGAAAAGCCCGGACCAAGAAACCGAACACTAACCCGCCTTCGATTCTGCGTTTCGTCGATCGCTTGCGGGCGTGGGACTGTCCCACTTGACCAGCCGTCCCACTTCGTGGTAGACTACCTTGGAAGATAAGCCGGAAGGAGGCTCCATGCACAGCGAAACCCGCACCACCGACGCCAAGGCGCGGCTGGTTCTGCCCAAGGCGTTCGCAAACGCCACCGTCATTATCGAGCAGTTGAGCGATAACGAGGTCCGCGTCCGCCGGGCGAAGGTCGTCGCAGAAGACGAGTTGCCATTCGCCGAAGAATCGTCGGCCCCGCTGTCCGACCGCGACCGCGACCGCTTCTTGGAACTGCTTGCCAATCCACCGGCCCCGACGCCGGCCCTCAAAAAGGCGGCCGCACGCCACAAGGCCCGTCGTGGCTGATTGGACGATCGAGCCGTTCGGCAAAGATCACGAGCGGTCGGGTTTCTCGTGCGGGCGAACTTCGCTCGATGATTTTATCCGCGCCCGCGTGAGCCAGTACGAGAAGCGGCGGCTCGGCAAGACGTTCGTCGCCGTCCCCCCAGGCGAGAAGCGGGTCGTCGGTTACTACACACTCGCGGCCGGTGCGGTGGCGTTTGAGCATTTGCCGGAGGATGCCTCCCGCAAGCTACCGAAACATCCTGTGCCCGTAGTGCTCTTGGCCCGGCTCGCGGTCGATCAATCGGCGCAGGGCAAGGGGTTGGGGGAGGCGTTATTGCTCGACGCGCTCCAGCGGGCGCTCGACCTGTCCACCGGCCTCGGCGTCCATGCGGTGGAAGTAGACGCGATCGATGACGCGGCCGCCGCTTTCTACGGCAAGTACGGATTCGTGCCGCTTCTGGACGAACCGTTGTCTCTGTATCTGCCGATTGCGACTATTGAGCGCGTGCTGGGCTAAATTCCCTATCACAGCAATGTATTATGCACAGAGGACAGCCGATTCTGCCATTGGATGCAGCGATATGGTGGCCATGTCACGCGAGTTGCAAGAGTGGTCTTGGGATGAGTGTTGCCGCTGCGAAAAGGATCGAGCCAGCAGGACAATCGCTACGACCTGTGAGGAGTTCGATGTTGGACACCGCGAATTTACCTGTCGGATCGCCTGCCGTACTGGCAGAGCGTGAGGGCCGACGGCCGGTTCCGATCTACCAAACGCATCGATCGTTTGCAAGACACTTAAGCTCCGCATTCCGTGCGATCCTCACGGCCGCCAAAATCGAACACGACGCAGATTTCTGGGAGGGGCTTTACCGAGGAGTCGATTTCACCGGCGAGACGGTACTCGATCCTTTTGTCGGCGGCGGAACCTCAGTCGTCGAGGACGCGCGGCGCGCGCGAACGTGCGGTACATGTTCGGCTCCTCCCCGACGGATCAAGAGTGGCTTAGGCGGAAGGGTCGTCGCATGACCATTCCCCAGTGCCAGGAGCAGCAACACAACGACTCGTCGCGGACGAACTCCAACCCAGCTTTCTCGCCCCAGCTCCGGCATTGCTCGGCGGTCGGGCGGATCGGCATCGACGGCCCGCGTGGGGTCGGGGTGTCGGTTCGCCAGTGGATGACGCCGGCCAGACCGCCGGGGGCTAACACCCGGCGGGCCTCCCGCAGCAACCCGACCGGGTCTTCGACGTGCAAAATGTTGAAGAGCATTGCGTAGCCGGCCCGTCCGCCTGGCAGCCCACACCCCTCAGCTACGAAATCCCGAACCTCGGTCGTGACGTTCGACAGCCCTTCCGCGTCCGCTTTGCGGGTCAACTCGCTGAGGACGTCCGGCTCGATGTCTAGGGCGTACACCCGCCCCTCGACGGCACGAGCGGCGGGGAGCGTGAACGTGCCGTACCCGCAACCGAACTCGACCACGTCGCCGCACGGCCCGGAGCAGCCGAGCCGGTCGAGGATGCACGCCGGGTTGAAAAACGTCTCCCAGTAGGACTCGTCCGGCATCCCGCTCTCTCTACCTTTCATCTGCGCCTCCCGCTACCACCTCATTTCCCCGCAACAGACGCAGCCCGTTGAAGACGACGAGCAGAGACGCCCCGGTGTCGGCGGCAATCGCGGCCCACAGGGACGAGTACCCTACGAACGTGAGGATCATGAACACTGCTTTTACGGCCAACGAGAACGCGACGTTTTGCCGGATCACCGACAGTGTCCGACGGCTGTGACGGATCAGCCACGGCAGCTTGCCCAAGTCGTCCGACATGAGCGCCACATCCGCCGTCTCGATGGCCGCGTCCGTCCCCGCCGCCCCCATCGCCACGCCCAGGCTGGCCCGCGCCAGGGCGGGAGCGTCGTTTATCCCGTCGCCGACCATCGCCACGGAGCCGAACTCGGCGACCAGTGCCTCGACCGCCGCGACCTTCTCCTCGGGCAGCAGCCCGGCCCGCACGTCGTCTACCCCGGCGTCCTTGCCGACGGCCCGGGCCGTGGCCTCGTTGTCGCCCGTCAGCATCACGACCCGGACAACGCCGAGTTCCTTAAGTTCGCGGATCGCGTCCTTCGCCGCCGGGCGGACGGCGTCGGCCAGGGCGATCAGGCCGCAGACGTGCATCGCGTTCCCGACCACGACGACTGACCGGCCCGCTGCGGCCATCGCCGCAATCCGCCCGTGAACGTCCTGCGTCTCCTGCCCTCGCTCGGTCAGATAGCGGGGCGACCCCACCCAGAACTCTCGCCCCCTCCACCGCCCCACGGCACCCTTGCCCGGCAAGGCCCGGAGGTCTTCGGCGGTTGTGAGGGTGATCCCCTTCGAGGTGGCGTACTCGATGACGGCTCGCGCCAGCGGGTGTTCGCTCCGGGCCTCCAACCCGACAGCCCGTTCGAGCAGTTCCGCCTCGTCGTGTCCGTTGAGCGGCACGACCTCCACTACAATGGGGCGGCCCTCTGTTAACGTCCCCGTCTTGTCCAGGGCTACGGCCTTCAGCCGAGCCGGAAGCTCGATATACATTCCGCCTTTGACCAGCACGCCGTTGCGGGCGGCGGCGGTCAACGCGGCTACGATGCTCACCGGCGTCGAGATCACCAGGGCGCACGGGCAGGCGATGACCAACATCACCAACGCCCGGTAGAGCCACTCCCACCACCCGCCGCCGAGCAGGGGCGGGACTACGGCCACGAACACCGCCAGGGCCATCACGGCCGGGGTGTAGAACGATGCGAACTGATCGACCCACCGCTCGGACGCCGCCCGCCGCGACTGCGACTCCCCGACCATGCGGATGATCCGGGCGAGGGTGGTGTCGTTCGCGGCCTTAGTGACCGTTACCTCCAGCACGCCCTCGCCGTTAACGGTGCCGGCGAACACGTCGTCTCCGGGCTGCTTCGGGGCCGGGACGCTCTCGCCGGTGATCGGGGCCTGGTTGACGTGACCGGCCCCCTTCTTGACCTTCCCGTCGAGGGGGATGCGTTCGCCGGGCCTCACGACGAACACCGCACCGATTGCTACGGCTTTGACCGGGATACTGCGTTCGGGGCCGCTATCAGAAATCAGCCGGGCGGTCGGCGGGACGAGGTCGAGCAATGACGCGACCGCCCGGCGGACCCGCCCGACGCTCCACGCCTCCAACTCCAGCGACAGGGCGAACAGGAACGCGACCGTCGCGGCCTCGGCCCACTCGCCGATCACGACGGCACCGGCCACGGCCGCCACCATCAAGAGGTTCATGTCCGGCCGCAGCCGCTTGAGGGCGACCCACGCCTTCGGCAGCACCAGCCACAGCCCGGCGAGGATGGCCGCACCGTAGCCGACCTGGGCGGGGACGCCGGGCTTCTCGCCCCACCCGGCGGCGATGTGGAAGGCGACACCACCCAGAGCCGCCGAACCGCTCAAGGCGGTCAGGGTCGTTCGCCCCCATCTCGTCCAAAAGTTGCGTCCCTCTTCGGGGGCCTCATCTCCATGTCGGGACTCGGCCCGCATCCCCGTCCGGGCCACCGCTGCTATGATCCTGTCCGCAGTGACTTCTTCCAGGCCGGCGTTGACAGTCATGCGGGCGTTGATGAGATCACAGACGACGCGGTCCGCCCCTCCGACTATGGCCCCGACCTCCCGTTTCAGCGCCGCCACCTCCTCGGAGCAGTCCATACCCCGGATGGTGAATTCCTGCCTGGTTTTACTCATCTCCATAATATACTACTCCTACATTAATTACATATCATTACAGATAGCAAATCTGCTCAATACAATGCTTGGCAGGGAATGCACGCCTCGCGGGCACCTGTAGCTGAATCCGGCTAGCAAGTCCGTAGTTCTCTAGCGGGTTGCAGCGTGGGTATGTGTCTTCGCCGACCTCCCAAGCGTCATGCAGCTAGCGTCCGGGATACGTTTACCGCCGCCAGTACGACCCCGGCCGACCCGAGTGCGATCGTGACGGCCCAGGCCACGCCGCCGCCATGACGGGCTGGCACGATCGGGTTCTTCGGTACGCTCATGCCGCCTCGGGCGGCGGGCCACCGAATTTCCCGGGTCACCCCCGGCGGCCGGCTGATGCCGAGGTTCCCGCCTCTACTCGACCATCCCCTCATCGCCGCGGGGCCCCTGGTCTGCCGGGGCCGGCCGGTTGAACAACCCGACTAGCGCAAAGTCCCACGCGCGGCGGCCGGTCCACAGAAGCGTCATGGCCGCTAGGACGAGGTAGACCCACGCCGCCTCGGTCAGCACCCGGACCGACCGGGCCTCGTCGGCCCGCAGCGCGAAGCTGACGGCCAACTGGCCGGCGAATAGGGAGAACAGGGCCACGGCACCGGCCGGCCCAAGACGTCGGCGCATGAGGACGGCGACGGCGAACGCAGACTGGGCCGCTGTCAGGAAGAACTCCTCCCGTTGGCGCTCGTCCAGAGGCAGGGCGGCCGGGTGACCCGCCGCCACCGAGTAGACGATCGGCAGCATGCCCACGAGGAGCGTCCACTGGTTGATCTTGTCGCTCGCCAGAACCCCCAGCCCGTTAGCCGGCCGGCCCCTCAAACAGTACAGGATTGCTACGACTACCGCTGGTGCCTCGCTGGCCAGCGGGGCCAACCACTGGATGAGCAGAAACTCGTCGATGCCCCACTCCCGGCCGACCCCGACTAGCGACTCGGCGAACGGCTCGGCGGCGGCCAGAATGACGGCGGCCGCGAACGTGATGAGTCCGGCGATCATTACGTACTGCCGGCCACGCGGCAGGCGGCCGATCGCCGCCGCCGGCCCGACAACTTCTTCCTCCACCGCCTCCGAGGTCCCGCTGACCCGCCACAGGTAGGCCGCGAATATGCCCAGCAATACGAGCGCGTCAAACAGGGTGATTCGCCCCTTCAGGACGATTACGAACGAGTACAAGGTGGCCACGCCCAGGAACGCTACCTCGGCGGAGTTCTCCCACCGCAACGTGACGGCCCGCCGCCCCGTGCGGACCCAGCCGAGCAGGGCGACCAACGGCCAGGCCAGACCGATTAACAGGCGGTTGGCTCCGGTCATGTTGGCGGCCGCGTACTGGACGTATTTCGAGCCCGGGTTCAGACCGGCCTGGTACGTGTAGTAAACGTCCACCGCATACTCAGGCAACACCGTCACCAGGGCGAGCAGGGCGAGGGTCAGCCCAGGGGAGATGTGGGCCTCGGCGGCCTCGGCCGCCCAGGAAAGCAGGAACCCGGCCCCGAGCACCCCGAGGCCGAACAGCAGAGCCGCAGCCGGCGGCGGGAGCCCGGCCCCGGTCAGTCGCAGTGCGAGCGCTGGGAGCGTGGCCAACACCGCCAAGCCGTAGGGAACAGCCATCAGGCCTAGGGTGCCGACCGGAAGCCGGTCTCGGGGGATGTGGGGCATCGGTCGTATTCCTCGGCTGGTCACGGGCTCCACCTTTGCTGGCCAGCCCCGCGTCTGGGCCGTCACTGACGGTTCACGCATGGCACAGCCGGAATTGCAAATTTAAAGCACAACCCGTAACATTGAAAATAACTTATGATTGGTAATTCTCTTTAAAGGCATTGGCCATATGTTTCTTGCAAACCTGATGCTCGCCTCAGGCGGGAACCGGGTGAACGTATTTAAGAGACCCTGACACAACCTCGGCAAACCCCTATTTTCAGGCACTTTCGGGGGCTGTGTCAGAGCCTTTAAGCAGCCGTTGGCGTTAATCGCCGGATCCGACCGTCGACAGCACATCGTCCTATCGAGGTGGGAGCGGGACGGACGGCAGGGGCCACTGGTCCTCCAGCATCAGCCCGGCAATCTCCGACGCCGCCCGCCACGCCTCCCCGAGCGACCGGAGGTACTCCAGCCTCGCCTCGGCCACCGCACGCTGGGCTTGCAGCACCCGCAGGTACTCGAACTGCCCGCCCTGGAACGCCTTCAACGACAGTTGGTATGTCCGTTCGGCCTTCGGCAGGATCACGGACTTGTACTTCTCGGCTCGCTGCCGGGCGGCCGCGTAGGTGCCGAACGCCGTGGCCAGCCGCCCGACGAGGTCGTTCTGGACGCGGCCCACCTCGCTGACCGCCTCGCCGACCTGGGCCTTCGCCGCGAAGATGTTGCCCTGATTGCGATTCCACAGCGGCACCGGGATACTCGCCGCGATCACCCAGTCGTTCGACTTGTTCTGATTCTGGCGGACGTATCCGGTGCCAACCGTCACGTTCGGGATCGGCTCGACCGTGGCCCGCTTCAGCACCAGTTGCGCTCGTTCGACGCCGATCTGGGCCGACCGTAGGTCCGGGTGGACGCCGAGGACGTAGTTCCGCAGCCGCTCCAAGTCGTAGTCCGGCAGCGGGAGTTCGAGGTCGCCAGTAACTTTGGTGAACGGAAGGTCGTCCACGCCGACGCTTGCGGCCAGCCGGCGGAATGCGGCGGGTAACGATTTGGCGGTGGCGTCGAGTTCGGCCCGGTAGCGTTCCAGATCGACCTCCAGTTGCACCACGTCCAGTTCGCTGCCCTCTTTCGCCTTGAGAAGCTTGTTGGCGTTCTCGACGGACTGCTCGGCCAGGGTGATGAGTTGCCCCAGGATGTCGGCGCGGCGCTGGAGCGTGACCACCTCGTAGTAGTTTTGCCGCACTTCGGTGAAAAGCCGGTATCGCTCGGCCACCACCCGCAGCGTGGCCTGATCGACCTCCTTGAGGGCGGCGGCTTTAGACAGCCCCAGCTTGTTCCCCGTCACGATCTCCTGGCTGAAGTGCGGCGCAGTCCAGATTCCGCCCGGCCCGGTGCGGTCGCCGAGTTCATCGCCTGTGACGGAAAGGGTCGGGTTCGGGTACAGCCCAGCCTGGATTGCTCGGCCCCGCGCCGTCTCGACCGCCCACCCGACCTGGGCGAGCCGGGGGTTCCGTTCGAGCGTCAAGGCGGTCAGTAGCGGCAGCCCCAGCGGCGGGGGCGTCGATGACCCCGTCGCGTCTGCATTCCCGCTGGGCGGTCTGGGGGCTGGCAACTTCCCGCCCTCCTTCCCACTCGCCGGGTCTTCCCGATACCCGGCCTGGACGACGGCAAGGGCGGCGGGTCGTGGGGCAGCTGCAGTGGCCGCGACCGGATCGGGCGGACGTGTCACCGCACACCCGGCCAGTCCGGCGAGTGCCACCCGACCAGTAGCATCATGTAGTTCTTCGTCATGTCACTTGCCTCCGCGTCCTGCGTGTTTGGTTTGGCGATCCATCGCGGCCTAGCTCCGCAGCGAGCGGGTCGGCTCACGCCGGCAGCCTGGACGCGAACGGCCCAGGCTGCCAACTGACTACTCGGCACTACTTGCAGCAGTTACCCGACTCGCAGCCGGCGGACGGCTTGCACGTCTTGGGCTTGGCCTCGACGGTCGGGAGGCAGCAGGACGGGTCGCAGCCCGTCTGGATGCAGCACCGGACGCACTCCTCGCAGCACCCGTCGATGGCGCAGCAGGCGGCGCACTCGGGGCAGCACCCGCTGCACTCGGGGCAGCAGTCCGCTACCTTGCAGCACGTCTGCTCGGCGGCGACCTGGGCCGGGGACTTCGTGAACCCGTCGGCGAGCGTGATCCCCGCCACGGACAGGACGGCGACCAGACAGAGGCCGCTGAACAACTTGAAACGCATGATCTTTCTCCAGAACAGATGGTAAGGTTGGAAACGATGTCACGGGACTTCGGGGAGGCCGACTCGCCTCACGGACCCGTGTCCGTTAACACCGCCAAACGCAGTGGAGGATGCGATGCGGGGGCGACGGGACGGGGATAGCCAAATCGGGACGGAGCCACAGTCGTGGCGCGGCCCGGAAGGCGTCGGCGAAAGTGACGAACACGACCGGCCCAAGATCGACTTCGGTGCTGACCGGCGGGGGGGGCTTGAGCCAGTCCAGTTCGTAACAACAGCACCGCTGTGGGAAGGTCGGCTCTGGCGTGACCGGCGACGGCTTCTCGCTGTCTTTACAGCCGCACAGTTCGCAGCAGCCGCCATGCTTGGCGGCGACCGGCGACCCGACGCGGACGGGACAAACGATGCGACACCAGCCCGGCGGTAAAGCCAGATTGACGCAGCACAGGATCGCCAAAAATCGAAGCGCCATACCGAAGCCTCATTTCGCCGGGCAGATTAAGCCAGCGCCGCCGACGAATACCGCGTCATCCCGGCGGACCCTTTTGGGTCCATACCCCATGTGAATCTTCACCCCGCCCCACCGGCACCGGGAGAGGCGGGACTGACGACACTGTTTCTTTCCTGCCGGACACACAACATCGTCACCCCGAGCGGGTCAGGTCACGTCTTCGGCTTGGCGGTGAAGCTCCCGCCCGGCCCTTCGAGCTTGGTCGGCTCGTAGCCAGCCTTATCGACCGCCTCCCACAGCGACCGGGGCGACATCACGGCCCCCTGCTTGGGCGTCACGATGAGCAGCTTGGCCTTGATGTCCACCTTCACCTCGCCCACGCCCGGCACGGCGTACAGCTTGTCGCCGGCCTTCTTCGCGCACGACATGCAGTCCAGGCCGGGGACGGTCAGCTTGGTCGGCACCGGGTCGGCTGGCGGCTGCCCGCTTACGAAGGCCGGAACGCTCACCGCCGCGAGCGCGACCACCAGAAATCGGTTCAACATCCGCATTTCGGACTCCTTCCAGAAGAATCGACACATCTCCTCGATGTCTCGCAATGATGTTCCCAGACCGGCCCCGCCGCCCGCTCCGCGAGGCGGGCCGGTTGACTATTTCGCCTCGCCCGTCGCTTCGGACGGAGGCGTCGGAGGGCGTCTCGACACCTCCCGGCAGGCCGGGGCGACCACCCCCGCCGGACCATCACGGGCCGACGCCACCCCGCACCCGCACAGACACCCGCCCTGCATCGGCAGCAGCAGCCCCATCACCACAAGGGCGACCCGCCGCGAACTCGGACTCCGTGGGACCGGCAGCTTCATGGTGTTCCTCTGGTTGACCGCCTGGCCGTTGGGGACGAGTTCGGACCCTCGCCCCCTTCACACAGGCCGGGCCGCGTGGCGGCGGCCTACTTCTTCTCGCCCTTCGCCTCGGGCGGCAGGGCCGGCGGCTCCTTGCCGTACTTGGCCTTGTAGGCGGCGGCGAACTTCTCGGCCCGCTTCGGGTTACAGATGAAGCACTGCGACTCGGGCCGTTCGTGTTCCTTGCACCAGTCGCCCTTCTTCTTGTACTCGGCGGCGACCTTCGCATCGCACTGAGCGCAGTCGTGTTCGGGGACGCCGTGCTCCTTGCACCACCAGCCGTCGGCGGCGTCCTTCTTCTCGCCGTCCTTCTTCTTCTCGGCCACCGCCTTCGGGTCGTCCTTCGGCCCCTCGGCCTTGTCCTTCTGGCCGCACCCGCTGAGGGCGAGCAGGGCCAGGGCGGGGAACAGGAAGGCGGTCAGCACCGCCGCTCGCAACGTCGTCGTCTTCATCGAGGTCTCCTCTCGTTTGGGATAACACCGAACCGTTACACCGGGGCCGGCTCTTCACGATGAGTCGCCGCCCCCGCCACCGGAGCCACTTTGCCCCGGAACGCCTCGAACGCTTGGTACAGCACCCGAAGCACCAACAGCGACATCACCATCGCGCCGATCACGCCGCCGATCACCACCGTGGCCAGTGGGCGCTGCACCTCGGCCCCCATGCCCGTCGAGAACGCCATAGGGACGAACCCCAGGCAGGCCACCAGCGTCGTCATCAGCACGGGCCGTAGCCGGGTGAGTGCGGCCTGCTCGATGGCGTCGGTCAGGGCTACCCCCCGGTCCCGCAGTTGGCGGACGTAGGAGACGAGGATCATGTCGTCGAGGACCGCCACGCCCGACAGGGCGATGAACCCGATGCCGGCACTGATCGAGAACGGCATGTCCCGCAGCCACAGGGCGAAGATGCCGCCGACCCAGGCGAACGGGATGCCCGTGAACACCCGGCAGGCGTCCAGCAGGTTCCCGTAGGTGGCGTACAGCAGGCCGAAGATCAGCACGAACGCCACCGGCACGACGATCATCAGCCGCAGGCTGGCACGCTCCAGTTGCTCGAACTGCCCGCCCCAAGTGATCGAGTACCGGCCCGACGGGAGTTGCACCCGCTCGGCCGTCTTCCGCCGGGCCTCGGCCACAAAGCTGCCGAGGTCGCGGCCCCGCACGTTGCAGGTGACGGTGATCCGCCGCTGGCCCCACTCCCGCTGGATCGTGGACGGCCCCTCCACCACCTGCACGTCGGCCAGCCGGGACAGCGGAATGCGGCCCCCGCTCGGTGTGGTGACCAGCATGTTGCCGATGGCCTCCGGGCTGGCCCGGTCCCGGTCCGGCAGCCGCACCGCCAGCGGGAACCGCACCTGCCCCTCGACCACCTCGCCGAGCGGCTTCGCTCCGATGGACTCAACCAGATCGAGGACGGCCTGGGCCGGCACCCCGTGGCGGGCGATCTCGTCCTGCTTGATCTTCACCTGGAGGACCGGCTGGCCGGTCACCTGCTCGACGTTGATGTCCGCGCTGCCCTGGACCGACTTCAGTACCGCCTCGACCTCCCTGGCCTTCGCCACCAGCACGGCGAAGTCGTCGCCGTAAATCTTCACCCCCACGTCAGACTTGACCCCCGAAATCATCTCGTTCAGCCTCATCTCGATCGGCTGGGTCATGGCATTTCGCTGGCCGGGCATGTCCCGCACCGCCTTCTCGATCAACTCCGTCAACTCGGCCTGGGTGCGGGCCTTCGTCCACTTCTGTCGCGGCTTGAGGGTGATGAACACGTCGGTCAACTCCACCCCCATCGGGTCGGTCGCCACCTCGGCGGTGCCGGCCCGGCTCCAGACGTGTTCGACCTCGTCGGGGAACGCGGCGAGTATCGCCTTCTCCATCTTCGTGTTGGCCCGGACGGACTCCTCCAGGTCGGTCCCGGCCAGCCGCACGACGTTGATGCAGATGGCCCCCTCCGACAGCCGGGGGATGAACTCGGACCCGAGCCGAGGGGCGATCATCCCGAAGGCGACCATCAGGACCGTCAGGGCGAACCCGACCACCGCCAGCTTGTGGTGCATCGAGAAGTGCATGACCGGGCGGTACAGGGCCAGGGCCAGCCGCATCAGGAGCGGCTCCCGCTCGGCGACCTTCTTGGGGAGCAGCAGGCTGGCCAGGACCGGCATCAGCGTCATCGACAGGATCATCGAGCCGACCAGGGCGAAGATGACGGTCATGGCCATCGGGCGGAACAGCTTTCCCTCGGTCCCCTCCAGCGTCAGGATCGGCAGGTAGACGATCATGATGATGAGTTCGCCGAAGAGGGTCGGCTTGCGGACCTCCAGGGCGGCGTCCCGGATGACGGCGAGCTTCCCCCGCTTCTCGGCCTCGCCGTGGCTCAGGTGGCGGATGCAGTTCTCGACCATCACCACGCTGGAGTCCACCACCATGCCGAAGTCGATGGCTCCGAGGGACAGCAGGCTGGCCGCGACCCCCCACTGGAGCATCCCGCTGAAGGCGAACAGCATCGACAGCGGGATGGCGAGCGCGACGATCCCCGCCGCCCGCAGGTTGCCCAGGAAGGCGAACAGGACCGCGACGACGAACAGCCCGCCCTCGAACAGGTTGTTGCGGACGGTGTGGATGACGTGATCGACCAGTTCCGTCCGGTCGTACACCGGCTCGACCTTCACGTTCGGCGGCAGGGACGCCTTCACCTCGTCGAGCTTCCGCTTCATCCCCCACGTCACTTCGTGGGTGTTCTCGCCCATCGTCAGGAACCCGAGGCCCAGCACGACCTCGCCCCTGCCGTCTAGGGTGACCGCCCCCCGCCGGACCTCGTAGCCGACCTCCACGTCGGCCACGTCCCGCACCCGCACGGGCACGCCGTCCTGGGCGGTGACAACGATGGCCCCGATCTGCTCGACGTTCGCCGTCCGCCCGACGCCGTGGACGAGCAGCATGTTGCCGCCCTGACTGACACTACCGCCGCCGACGTTGCGGTTGTTCTTCTGGACGGCCTCGGTCACCTGCTCGAAAGTCAGCCCGTACTTGTGCAAGCGGGCCGGGTCGATGCGGACCTGGTACTGCTTGTCGTACCCGCCCCAAGTGTTGACCTCGGCGGTGCCGGGGACGGTCCGCATCTTGGGCCGCACCACCCAGTCGTGGACGGTGCGGAGGCTGGTGACATCGTCGCCCTGACCGGTCACGACGTAGTGGAACACCTCGCCCAGCCCGGTGGACACCGGCCCCATCTTCGGCCGCTCGACGCCCGCCGGCAGTTGGGCGGTTCCCAACCGTTCGTTCACGACGGTCCGGGCGAAGTAGATGTCGGTCCCCTCCTCGAAGGTGACCACCACCTGCGACAGCCCGAACTTCGAGATCGACCGGAGCGTCTGAATCTTCGGCAGCCCGGAGAGCGCCTGCTCGATCGGGAAGGTGATCTGCGTCTCCACCTCCTCCGGGCCGAGGGCCGGGACGATGGTGTTGATCTGCACCTGCACCGGAGTGGTGTCGGGGAAGGCGTCCACGTCGAGCCGCCGCATCGACAGCACCCCGAAGGCGGCGAACGCCACCGCGGCCAGGATGACCAGCAGCCGGTTCCGCAGCGAGAAGTCGATGATCCACGTCAGCACGGCAGCACCCCCTTACAGCGGGGGCGTCGGTTCGGGCCTGTTACTTGCCGCATGTGCAGCCCTCCCCCAGGTTGTTCTTGAGGAGTTCGGCCCGCAGGGCGGTGCTGCCCTTGGTCACGACCAGTTCGCCCGGCACCACGCCCGCGATGATCTCGGTGTTCTTGCCGTCCTTGGCCCCGACCCTAACGGTGCGGACGTGGAACACCTTGGGGCTGCCGTCCTTCAGGTAGTCCTTGTCCCGCACGAAGACGACGTGGCAGCACCCCTCCCACTGGACGGCCTCGGTCGGCACCACGACGGCCTCCTTCTCCTCCCGCAAGACGACCTGACCGGCCCCGAACGTGTTGGCCCGCAGTCGGCCCGCCGGGTTCTCGACGGCGGCCCGTAGCTTGATCGTGCGGGTCTTCGGGTCGGCCTCGGTGCTGACCCAGGTGATCTTGCCGCGGGTTTCGGCCCCGGCGTCCGGTTGGAAACGTACTTCCTGGCCGAGGGCGACGAGCTTGGCGTCTTCCAGGCGCAGGTCGAGCGTTACCCACATCCGCCGGGCGTCGGCCACGGTGAACAGCAGCTTGGCGATGTCCACGACTTCGCCGGCCACCACGTCCCGCGATGTGACCACGCCGTCCATCGGGGCGACCAGGGGCAGCAGGTTCGTCGTCGCCGTTCGTGCGTCGAGTGCCTTCGCCACGTCCTCGGGGATGGCGAGGAACCGGACCTTCGCCTCCAGTTGCGCCGACGTGAGCTTCTGGAGGTCGGCCTCGTCCAGAGGCAGCCCGTAGTTGACGAGCGTCTGGCGGGCGGCGTGGAGCCGAATCTCGCCCTCGCGGACGGCGGCTTCGGACTCGCGGACGCGGGCTTCGGGGACGGCCCCGGCGGAACTGCGGACGCTGGCCACGACCTGAGTCTTCAGTTGGAGCGAGGCGAACGCCTGGAGCAACTCGGTCTTGGCCTTGCCCACCTCGGCGGCGTCGATCAGGGCCAGCACGTCGCCAGCCTTGACCGCGTCGCCCTGCTGCTTGAAGACCCTCCAGACGCTGCCGGGCAGGCGCGCCGAGAGTCGGGTGATGCGGGTCTGGTCGTAGCCGACCTCGCCGTTGCCGGCGACGGCCTCGGTGACGGGGGCCGTCCATACCGGCTCGACCTCGATCCCCACCTTGTCGGCGGCTTCCTTCGAGACGAACTGGATTCGCCGCCGGTGCATCTGGCACTTGCGGTTGTTCTCGGGCCGGTCGGTGAACGCCACCGCCCGCTCGGCCTTGGCGAAGTCGGCCTTCGTGGGGACCGGCGGGGTCGCCGTCTGGGCGACCTCGGGGTGGCACAGCGGGCATTCGTGGACGCCGAACGGCTTGCACCAGCCTACCGGGGCGAGCTTCGGCATCAGGTCGGTGTCGCACTCCACGCACACGGACTCGGGGACGCCGTGTTCGGCGCACCAGTCTTCCTTGCCCGGGGGTGCTTCGCCGTTCAGAGCCGAGAACTTCGGCAGGGTCCAGTCGTGCTGGTAGCCCCAGTAGGCGACCCCGGCCAGCACGGCGAACGTGACGACGGCGGGGATCGCGCCCAGGACGGCACCGACGAGTTTCCCGACCGCCGACCGGTGGAGCGTGCGGGTGTGTGACGGCGGGTCCGCCGCCACCTGCGGCGGGCGTTCGAGTACGGTGTCGAGCATGATCTTCGTCTCCGGCGTGTGAGAATGCCGACACGCCCTCGGCGGGGTGCCTGCGGGAGCAATGACGAACGAACGGGTTTACCTAGGACGTGAAGACATCACGCCCGGTCGCGGTAGAAGTGAGTTAGCAGCGGAGGACGGTGCAGGAGATGGCGAGCAGGTGGCCGGACGGGGGCGGGAGGGGCAGCAAGGCTACGGCGTGCCGCGACGGCGTGAATCCGCCGAACACGGAGTCCGCAGCGGCGGGCAGCAGTTGATCGAGGACGTGCCGGTCGTCAACCGAGGTGCGTTCGGCCGCCGGCTGTGGGCCGTCCTGGGCGACGACAAGCGGGATGTGCTTGCACTGGCACGGCTGCCCGTGCGCGATCACTGGATCGGAGTCGGCGGGGGGAGCCTGGGTAGACGCGGCGTCAGACGGGTCGTCGCTTGCGCGGCGGCACGAACACCGCTTCTCGGACGCGCAGACCTGCCGGCCGCTGCCGTCAACCGCCCCGCGAGGTTGGACACCCTGATCGGGGACGCCTTCGTCCTGGCAACAGGTGCAAGTCGTCCAGAATGCGTCGATGCACACGCGGCCCTTCGGGCTGATGCAGAGCGAGAACGCCGGGCCGGCGATCGTCGCCGTGGCCTGCGTTAGCAGTAGCATCAGGGAAAGGATTCGCCGCGTCACAGCCTTCCAGCCTCCCGCACAGGTCTCATCCGTCGGTGGACAGCTCGATGCTCCCCAACCCGACCAGTATACGGCACTCTCGTAGTGCGCTTTCTAAAATCTACCCGATCCGACCGAACTCGGCAATACCAGACGGCCCCGTGCCCGTTCTAGGCGTGGTACGATGTGGCCAAACTGCGACCAGCGGTGTCTAACCCTTTTCTTCGGCACAATCGTCCGTCCGCTCCAGTCCATTCTCACTGGGTCACTCGTTGTGGCTTGTGGTGACAGCCACCATATACCCGCTCACCGGCGTTCGCCGCCCGGACCTCGGAGTAGCCGGTTGCCGATCCGTCCGCTCCATTACGCGATTGGCCGCATCCCCGTCAGTCCAACTCATCCGCCTCTACCCCCGGCCGTGACCGTGCTTCGGCTGGAACAACTCGCGGAGCAGGTGCGCCGACGCGGCGAGGATAGGTTCGACGGCTTACTTGCCGGTCTTCCGTCGGCTCGAAGCTTTCCGCTTCGGCTTACCCGCCACCGGCGGCGGGTCCGGCCGCAGCGGCGAGTTCGGGTCGCCGGCCATGAAGAGGTGGTGGATCAACATCGGGTCGGTGCGCGTGCTTCGCGCATGGCACGTTTCTCTGACCCTGGGATCGGTCGGCCGAACGGTCGAGGTCAAAAAGGCTCCGGGGGCCGGCATCCCGAGGTCGCCGTACATCCCGCGGATGTTCTCTTCGACGCCCGCGATCGCCCCGGGCACGTCGCCGTTCAGCACGAAGGCGAGCATCCCGCCGAACCGCACCGAGTTGGCGTACTGCCCGCGGACGAACCGGAGCATGCCGAACCGGACGTACTCGACGAAGTACGGGCGGGGCGTTCCGCCGGCGTGGTCCCGCACGTTGATCCGCTTGCACTCCAGGCAGAAGTAGATGTCCTCGCGCGGGACGGGCGGCGAGAACACGATGTCCATCCGCCCCTGGTCCTGCCCCGCGGCCGGGTCGAGTTCGACCAACTGCGTGTCGATGCGGAACGGCAGGTTGCGGCTGTTGCGGGACTGGCGGAGCGCGCGGCACAGGGCCTCGGACACCGGGTCTTCGCGGTCGTTGCCGGCGGGGGCCGGCATCGCCTCCCAGGTCGCCACCACGAGGTCGAGGATGTCAGGCACCTGGGACTCGATGAAACCGACCCACTCGTCGGGCGATCCGAAGTGCGTCATGCGCCCCCCTTTGGGGAACGCATGAGGATGGTGCCGGCGATCTCGTCGGCGTCGTTCATCGCCGCCGTCTGCGTCCAGAACCGCTGCCCGATCGGCTTGACCACATAAAGCCGGTTGCTGTCGAACACCATGACCCCGCGGACCACGTCAAGCGTGGCAGATTTGCGCGGGATCGCCTTCCGGACGGCATCGAGTATCTGGACCAGACTCCTTCCGGCGTCGGGCATCGTCTCGTTGACGCGGGAGCGATCTACCTTCTCAAGCACCGTCACCCCGACGCCGAGTAACCCCGACCCGTGGACCTGACCGCGAACCGCGAACGGGCCGCCCTTGGCCCAGCCGTTCAGCATCTCGCACACCCGGTCGCGGTAGGCTTCCTGCTGCGCGGCCGTGGCGGGAGTCAGGGTCGGCACGACCTTCTGCGCGCGGGTCGGCCGGGTGCTGTCGATGACGACCCGGACCGTGTCTTCGATCAAGCTTTTTTCGAGCGGGATGATGTCGAAGTATTCTTCGATGAGCGGCTCGATCTTCGCGCTGGCGGCCCGGACGACGCCGGCCCGGTCCACGAAATCCGCGTCCGCACTACGGGCCGCGTCATCGACGATCTTCGCCACGTCGCGGACGATCTGCCGGCTGCGTTTCGGGTCGGGCTGTTGCTCGGGCAGCGGGAACGGCAGCCGCATGATCTCCTCGACGTGGACCTCCTGCCGGCTGATGCCCCAGTTCGACGAGGTGTGGAACAGAAAGTAGCGGGCCAGTGGGGTGCGGAGGTAGGCCGCCAGGAACATCAACAGTTCTCTGTCACCGCTGGGGCCGGACACGCCTCTTAGCGCGTGCTGGAACGATACGTCGAAGTCGGCGTAGGCGATGCTGCTAAACCCCTTCGACACGATGACGTGCGGCCCGCGGAAGATGTCCGTATTCTGGATCAGCCGCCGCACATCGACATCGGACGCCTGCCGCGTCTGGCAGTCCCGTTCGAGCAGGATGAGTTCCAGGGCGGCGGAAGTCGCAGGAATAAACTTCCTGCCGGGCAGCTTTAGTCGCTTGCGCGAGGCTTCGGGGTCGTTCTCCCCGAACGGCTGGAACCCCTCGGCCATGAGCCAGGGCTTGGCGCTCACCCGTTCCCGCGGCTGGCGGACCACGTCCCGCAGTCGGGGGTAAAGCGTCAGACGGTCCAGCAACCGCCAATCTCTCGGCGTCGCCCAGAACCGCTGCTTCCAAAGCTGGGGCGCGTCCGGGCCGTCGAGGTCCTGGAGCAGTGCCCCGACCGTCAGCGAAGTTCGGTCCTGCGGGGCGATGGTGATGACCTCCGCCTTCGTCACCGTCCAGTCGGCCTTCGGCCCCCAATACTCGATGCGGTGCGCGGTGTCGGCCGGGGGCGGTTGGCGGTAGCTCACGACGAGCGCGGGGTGGCCGGCCTTCTCGAACAGGAAGCGTTGGAAGTCGGCCAGGTTCAGGACGCGGTCGATGGCGTGCGCGCGGACCCACGCCTTCTGGAACGGCAGGGCGGTCGAGCTGTGGTTGAAGAGGACGCCGTGCGGCAGCACGAAACACACCCGCCCGGCGGCGGAGACGTGTTCGGCCGCCTTCCAGATGAACGCGGCGGCGATCTGCTTGTCCGGCAGCGGCCGCGCGTGGGTCGCACACCATTGGCCCGCCGGCGTGTCGCCGGTGGCGATGCTGCCCCACGGCGGGTTGCCGATGACGAGTGAGACATCCTTGGGGAACCAGCCGTCGGCGGCGAAGAAGTCGGCTTCGCGGATGTTGCCCTGGCCCTGGTCGGCGTGTGGTTCGTCCTGCGGGACCACCAGTCGGGGCAGTGCCCGGCCCCGCTCCTGGAGCGCCTGGATGTCGGGCGGGGTGAGCTGGTCGAGATAGGCGAGGTAGAGGCTGAACGCAGTGATCCGGCACGCCGTCAGGCTGACATCGACGCCGAACAGGCTTTCCTGGAGCAGCCGCATCAGCTCCTTCGCCTTACGGTCGTTGCGGGCGGTCGGGTTCGCCTGCTTCCACTCCTCCGCGATCCGGTTGAACAGGCCGACGAGGAAAATCCCCGACCCGCAGGCCGGATCGAAGAACCGCTTCCCGAGCAGGGTTTCGGTGCCGTCCAGTGCCGTGTCGAGGACGACCTCGGCCAAGAACCGGGGCGTATAGAACGCGCCCTTCTGCTCCTCCGAGGCGGTCAGGAACCGCTCGTAGATGGCGCTGATGGTCTCGATGGGGATGAATTTGAAGTCGTAGAGCTGGAACAGCACCCCCTGCCCGCCGCCGACGCTCATGCCCTGGAAGAACTCGTCCAGCGTGCGAATGTGTTGGTCATGGATTAGCTCCTTTTCCGCCGCCAGGTCGTTGCTGAACAGGTCGCCGTTGAAGTCCTCCTTCAGCTTCTCGAACAGGCGATACAGCCCGTCCTTGGCCGCGGCCGGCGACGGGTTGCCGAGCAGCCCGCGCAGGTCGGCCGCCCCGCGGACACCCAGGTCGGACAGGTAGCGGTCGCCGATGACCTCGCGGTCGAACAGGTAGCAGGTGAACACGAGTCGGCAGAGCAGCGCATTGAGGACGGGCGCGGGGATGCGCTTGCGGGTCGCGGCGTCGAGCCTGTCCCGGGTGAGTTGCAGGTTGTCGAGCAGGTGCCGGTCTACCCGCTGCTTCGGGTCGAACGACCGCTTGTGCCGGTGGAAGAACTCCCCGGATTCGATGGCGACGACGAACTCTTTCAGACCCTCGGCCACCCGCGCCAGGCTGTCCACCAGGCTGGGCGGTGCCGTCGCAGCGACCGTGGCCGGCTCGGGGCGGGTCATGCCCGAGTAGACGTGAACGCGGTCGTCCGTCACCAGGATGAGGAGCGACGCGCCGCCGTGGTTCCAGAACTGCCGGTGGAGTTCGGCGACGGCCTCCGGGGTGATCCGCTTGACGAGCTTGAAGTACGCCAGCGGGGAGTGGTCAACGCAGAGAATCCCATCGACCTTGAGGACATCGAACGCCCGGCGCAGCAGGTGGGCCTGCGGCGTCGAGGGGGTCATCTCGGCCTTGCTGGTGAACAGGTTGGGCGGGTTCCGCCCGTCGAGACCGAACTCCCTTCGCCAGTCCGCCGCCGGGGTCGCGGGCATGTCTCAGCCCCCCGCGGCCGGCGCGGCGGCCGGTTCAGATACGAGTTCGTAGGCCCAGTGGCGTGACCGGCGGACCGGCCGGATGGCGTAGCCGCGTTCGCGGAGCGCGGTGATATCGCGGGCGACGGTCGGCACCGACACCCCGAGCTTCTCCGCCAGTGCGGGCGTCGAGTCGAGGCCGTCGCGCAGCAGGCGAACCAGCTCGTAGAGCCGCCGTTCGATCCCGAGTGCCTTTTCGTAGCGCATCACCGTCCCCTTCGCGGCAACCGTATCCCGGCGCGATAGAGTTGTCAATCGCCGTAGGGACGAATGTGCAGTACCACGCAAGGATTTCGCGCAGTTCAGTAGCGGCTGGGCCGATGGTAGCGATACCCTCGGACTGCCGGACCGCAGTAGCGGCTCGCACGAGGTGGACCCCATCCCCCTCCTTCCCCTGAATGCCTTCTTATCCACAGGAAGCGGTCGGCGACTACAGGTAAAGAAAATATATGTATAAATATATATGTTTGCGCGAATAAGTTACCGTGGCCGACCGCTACCGGGTTCTGGCCGATGCGTACATGGCGACCGCCCGCGAGACGAAGGCGAACGGCGAGGCCATGACGGCCCTAGTAGTCAGCCTGCATCACCCGGAGCGTCCGCGGGGCGCTGAAGGCCGAGGGCAAGCTCGGGGCGGTACACGTCCTGCCGGTCTGGCGGCCAGCCCACCTGGCCGAGGCCTTGAAGGGAGACGCGGCAAACTACGAGCCGGACGACCTTCTCCCCTTCCATCAGAACGCGCCTCGCCACCCAGCCTTGCGCTCGGCCCGGACGGTGACGCGGGTGGCGGGGAAGCCTGCGGCCGCACCTCGGGGTCGTAATCACGACCCATTGCCATTCTGTGTTCCCCTATCACCTGAGTTGTGGTCCGCAGCGCCGACGACCGCGACAGACTCGCTGTACAAGAATTAATTGCAATGTACCGCACAACCTGTAGTATCGCATACTATGATCAAGTTTGCTGTCTATATTATTTTCGTTATGTCATTTATCGCAACGCCGGCGCTCGCGTATGTTTGTGAGCTAGGATCGGGCTGCATAACGGTTGAAGTCGTGGCGACGGCCGGACACGACAAGGCGGATCATGGCGGGAGTAAAGCCATCGGCCACCGCTGCTGCTGCACTTCACACACCCAATACGGCGACTGCTCCGCGGCCCACCCGTCATCTCCTTCGTTGGCGATGACGAAACGCCGCTTGCCGCCCCACGCGGAAACGTCCCAGACGGCTTCCGCCCCCGACCCGCTTTTGGAGCCGCCCTCGCGCAGCTAATCCGCCGCTAGCGGCGTTCGTGGCAAGCTCCCTCGCTAACCGAGGCGCGGGCCACTGCAATTCCCCATCCAGCAACATCACCTTTGTGAGTCAAAATATGATGCGTCTCATTGCGCACCTTCTGTGCGCAGCCGCCCTGTCGGGCACCGCCGCCGCCAACGACAAGATACTCCTCGCTGAAGTGAGCACCGATTCGCCACCCGTCGCACCGCCCGCCGCAGATCGCGGCCGCTCCGGGGGGGTGGCCGTCACCCTGGACGACGCCATCCTGGAGGCACTTGCCAACTCGCCGCGACTGCGGGCCGCCCAGGCGTCGGAGGAAGCACGCCGCGGAGAGCGGCGGCAGGCGGGTGCCCTCCCGAACCCCGAGGTGAGTTACAGCAAAGAAAATGTCCGGGCAGGCAGCGCCTACAAAGCTATCAGCCCGGCCCAGAACGTCTACGGTGTCTCCCAGCTCGTCGAAGTGGGCGGCAAGGTCGCGGCGCGGAAACACGTCGCCAACACGGGGGTCCAGATCGCCTGCCTGGAGTCCAAGGCGGCCGCCTTGGACATGGTGCGGGACATCACCATCGCCTACGCCGAGGCGGTGGCCGCGGAGGAGAATGTGGGCCTCGCCGCGGAGCAGAAATCCCTGGCCGAGGACGTCCTCAAGTCTGTCGGCGTCCGCGTCGATGCCGCCGCGTCGCCGCTGATCCAGAAGAGCCGCGCCGAAGTGGAGCGGACCGCCGCGGCCGTCGCGCTGGACTCCGCGAGACGGGAACGCACCATCACCCGCTCGGCCCTCGGGGCGCTGATGGCGCGGGGGGATGCGGCGTTCACGCTCGACAAGCGCGCCTTCTTCACACTCGCCAAGCGCGACACGCGGGCGGGGCCGGAGAGGCTCAAGGGCAATCCGGACGTGTTGAAGCTGAGCTCCTCGATCGAACGTTCGAAGGCCGTCCTGGATTTGGAACGGGCGAACGCCGTACCCGACCCGCGGCTCGTCGCGAGCCTCGTCGAAATCCCCAGTGCGAAGGACCGGGCACTCGTCGTCGGGGTGTCGCTGCCGATCCCGGTGTTCAACGCCAACCGGGGGAACATCGACCGGGCGCGGGGCGAACTGTCCCGGGCCGAGCAGGTCGGCCGCGACGCCGCGCTGTCGCTCGGGGCCGACCTGACGCGGGCGCAGCAGCAGATGGACAACGCCTACATGCAAGCGCAGGCGCTCAAGACCCAGATTCTCCCTTCGGCCCAGAAGGCGTTCTCGTTGGCCCGGGCGGGCTACGGGCAGGGCCGCTTCCCGTACCTCGAAGTGCTGGACGCGCAGCGCAGCCTGTTCGGCGCGAAGCAACAACAGATCGCGGCACTGAAGGCGTACCACACGGCGCGGGCCGTGTTGGAACGCCTCATCGCCCACCAGGCCGAAAGCCTAAATAAAGGAGTGTATCAGAATGAAAACTACTAGCCCCCGCCTTTTACTCGTTCTCGCCCTGCCGCTCGCCGCGGCAAGTTACTGGTCGCTTGCTCCCCTGCCCGCCGAAACCGCCGGCAGTTCCCAAGAGGACGGGAAGAGGCACGCAGACGAGCATTCCCAAGCGTCGCCAGACAGCACCGAGATTGGCGCGGAGGCGGCCGAAGCCGCAGGCATCAAGACCGAGACGGCGGGCGAAGCGTCGATCAGCGAGACCGTGACGCTGACCGGCCGGGTCACGTTGAACCAGAACACTCTGGCACAGGTGAAGGCCCGCTTCCCCGGCATCGTGCGCGAGGTGAAGCGGGGACAGGGCGAGATGGTCGCAGCCGGCGACGTGTTGGCAGTGGTCGAGAGCAACGACAGCTTGCAGCCCTACGCCGTGAAGTCGCCGGTCACCGGCGTCGTTCTAGCCCGCAACACCAACGTCGGAGATGTCGCGGGCGACACCCCCCTGTTTACCGTCGCCGACATCTCGGACGTGTGGGCGGAATTTCACGTATTCCCCCGCGATGTCGACAAGATCGCGGGGGGCCAGAAGGTTCGCGTCACCAGCTTCGAGGGCGGGCATAGCGGCGAGGCGACGATCGCCGTGGTCCTCCCCTTGGCGGAGTCCTCAAGCCAGACCGTCGTTGCCCGGGCCACGCTTCCCAACCCGCACGGCGTGTGGCGGTCGGGGATGACCGTCCGGGGCGACGTGGTGATCGACGAGCGGCAGGTCCCGCTGGCGGTTAGAAACTCGGCCATCCAGCACATGGAAGGCAAAACGGTCGTTTTCGTCCAGGACGGGGAGCGCTACGCCATGCGGCCGGTCACGATCGGAGCGGCCGACGGCCAGTGGTCCGAGGTACGGGAAGGCCTGCATGCGGGCGAGCGCTATGTCAGCTCTAACAGTTTCATCATCAAAGCGGACATCGGCAAGGCCGGCGCCGAGGACAAGGAGTAGACGGGATGATTCAGCGGATTCTAGGCTTCTCCCTCCACCACCGCTACCTGGTGGCGCTGCTCACCGCGGCCGTCGCGGCCTTCGGCGTTTACTCCCTCAAGAGCCTGCCGATCGACGCGGTGCCGGACATTACGAACGTGCAGGTGCAGATCAACACGACCGCCCCCTCCCTGTCTCCGGTGGAGATCGAGAAGCAGGTGACCTTCCCTGTGGAAACGGCCCTGGCCGGCATCCCGGGACTCGCGAACACCCGTTCGATTTCGCGTAACGGCTTCAGCCAAGTGACGGCCGTCTTCCGCGACGACGTGGACATTTACTTCGCCCGCGCCCAGGTCAGTGAGCGGCTCTCCGAGGCGAAGG
The DNA here is from genome assembly GCA_043745295.1 of Fimbriiglobus sp. Taxonomy (GTDB): domain Bacteria; phylum Planctomycetota; class Planctomycetia; order Gemmatales; family Gemmataceae; genus JALHQU01. Next base: position 60,551 of record JAYTTN010000714.1, read on the forward strand.
AGACGCTGCCCGCCGGGGCCGACCCGCGCATGGGCGCGATTTCGACCGGGCTGGGCGAGATTTACATGTGGACGGTGCGCTACGCCCGTCCGCAGGTCGAACCGGCGAAGGCGCTTGACGGGGAACCGGGCTGGCAGGGGGACGGCAGCTACCTGACGCCCGAAGGCCAACGCCTGCGCGGCAACCTGGAACTGGCCTCCTACTTACGCACCGTGCAGGACTGGGTCATCCGCCCGCAGCTCAAGGGCGTCGCGGGCGTCGCGGGCGTCGACGCGATCGGCGGCTACAAGCGGGAATACCACGTGCAGCCCTACCCCCAAAAGCTGGTGGCGCTCGGCCTGGGCTTCAACGACGTAGTCGAGGGCCTGGAACGCAACAACCAGAGCCTCGGGGCGGGCTACATCGAGAAGGCCGGGGAAGCCTACGTCGTTCGCGCCGACGGGCGGATCAGCACCCCGGAGGAGATCGGCGACATCGTCGTCGCCACCCGCGCCGGCGTCCCGGTATACATGCGAGACATCGCCGAGGTCGGTATCGGCAAGGAACTCCGCACCGGCTCGGCCTCGCAGAATGGCCAGGAGGTCGTGGTCGGGACGGCGCTGATGCTGATCGGTGCCAACAGCCGCACGGTGTCGGAGGCGGTCGATGCCAAGCTGAAAGAGATCGTCAAATCACTGCCGCCCGGCATCGTGGTCGAGACGGTCCTCAACCGCACCACGCTGGTCAACCGCACCATCGGCACGGTCGAGAAGAACCTCACCGAAGGCGCGTTGCTCGTGATCGCCGTCCTTTTCCTGGTGCTGGGAAACATCCGCGCCGCCATGATTACCGCCCTGGTCATCCCGATCTCCATGCTGATGACCTTCATCGGCATGACCAAACTCGGCATCAGCGGCAACCTGATGAGCCTCGGCGCGCTCGACTTCGGGCTGATCGTCGACGGTGCGATCATCGTAACTGAGAACTGCCTGCACCGGCTGTCGCACGCCCAGGCCCGTTATGGCCGGGTGCTCACGCTCAAGGAGCGCCTTCACGAGGTCATGGCCGCCGGCCGCGAGATCGTAAAGCCGATCGTGTTCGGCCAGGCGATCATCATCATGGTCTACGTGCCGATGCTCACCTTCACCGGCGTGGAAGGCAAGATGTTCGAGCCGATGGCGATCACCGTCATCCTCGCACTGGTGGCGGCCTTCGTACTGTCGATCACCTTCGTGCCGGCGATGATCGCGATCCTCGTCAAAGGCAGGGTCAGGGAGGGGGAGGGGGCCTTGATGGACAAGTCCAAACAGCTCTACCTGCCCTGGCTGGAACGGTCGCTGGCGCGGCCGCTGCTGACCGCCGGCATCGCCGCCGGCCTGGTCGCTCTGGCGGTCATTGCGTTCGGCTTCCTGGGACGCGAGTTCATCCCCACGCTTGACGAAAAAGACATCGCGATGCAGGCGCTGCGCATCCCCAGCACGTCGCTGTCCGAGTCCCAGGCGATTCAGTTCGAGGTGGAAAAGGCGGTCAGCCGGTTTCCGGAAATCGCCTTCGCGTTCAGTAAGACCGGCACGGCGGAAATGGCCGCCGATCCCATGCCCGCCAACGCCAGCGACACGTTCATCATCCTCAAACCGCACGAGGAGTGGGCCGACCAGTCATTGGCCAAGCCCGAACTGATCCGGCGCATCGAGGCGGCGGTTCGCGCGGTCCCGGGCAGCAACTACGAGTTCACCCAGCCGATCCAGATGCGGTTCAACGAACTGATTGCGGGCGTCCGCGGCGATGTCGCGGTCAAGGTGTACGGGGACGATTTCGCAGCGATGGGGAAAACCGCACGATCCATTATGGAGGTGCTGCAAAGCGTCCCCGGCGCGGCCGATGTGAAGGTCGAACAGACCAGCGGCCTCCCGTTCCTGGAAATCCGCCTCGACCGTCCGGCCATTGCCCGCTACGGGCTGAACGTCGGCGTCGTACTCGACGTCGTGGCCATCGCGGTCGGTGGGCGTGAAGCGGGGCTGGTGTTTCAGGGCGACCGGCGCTTCGACATTCTGGTGCGCCTCCCCGACGGGCTACGCAGCGACCTGACCGCACTCGAAAACCTTCCCATCCTGTTACCTGCGGAGGGCGAGAACGGGTCCTCCCCCGCAACCCTGCCGCAGAGCCGCCCACGCTACCTACCGCTTAAAGAGGTGGCGACGTTGCAACTCACTGAGGGCCCGAACCAGATCAGCCGCGAGAACGGCAAGCGGCGCATAGTGGTGCAGGCGAACGTCAGGGGCCGCGACATCGGCTCCTTCGTTGCCGAGGCCCAGGCCGCAACTGACGCGAAGGTCAAGCTGCCGGCCGGGTATTGGCTGGAATGGGGCGGGCAGTTCAAGAACCTGAAGGAAGCCAGCGACCGGCTCATGGTCGTGGTGCCCGCCTGCTTCTTCTTCATCTTCCTACTGCTCTTCGCCGCCCTCAACTCGGTCCGCCAGGCCCTGCTCGTCTTCAGCGGCATCCCGCTGGCGGTCGTAGGAGGCGTGTTCACCCTGCTGGTGATCGGCATGCCGTTCTCAATCTCGGCGGGTGTCGGCTTCATCGCGCTGTCTGGCATTTCGGTTCTGAACGGGCTGGTGATGGTCAACAGCATCAACCAGTTGGTGCTGGAAGGCGTGCCACCGGAGCGGGCGGTACGCGACGGCACCGTGAACCGCCTTCGGGCTATGATTATGGCGACCGTGGTGCCCTCGCTCGGCTACGTGCCGATGGCGCTCTCACACGGTGCGGGAGCGGAGGTGCAGAAGCCGCTCGCCATCGTGGTGATCGGCGGGCTGGTCACGGCCACCATTCTCACTTTGCTCGTGATCCCCGCGCTCTACCACCGTTTTTCCCTTGCCGACGAAGTAACCAGAGAGGACGACTTATGACATTACGGACAGCGAGAATCGTTTCATGTTTGCTAACCGCGTGTGGCCCCACCTATCACGAATCGCTCGATCAAAAGTTGCTCGGCAAGTCGCCGGACGAGCGCCGGGCGGTTTTGGCCAGGGAATGTGCCCGGCAGGCCGAAGGCCCTTCGCGCGTTTGCTGAACTGATCTGACTCTGGTGCGCTACCGTCACCGCGGTGGGATGCGGAAGGGAAATGGGTGCGCGGGGTGCATCTTAAACATAGCCGATGCGTAGCAAATATGTTGCAGGCCGGTTTACTTTGCTACGTGCTCGAAGCCAGCACAAATTTCCATCAAGCGATCGATGTGCTCTTCAACGTAACGCTCGCTGGTAAATGACACCTTGTTCTGTGCCTCCATCCTGCATTCGGGGATCAGTATTGCTTTGTTTGCGCCAGGCTCTACGAGGGCGTTGCAGATACGCTTCATGTTCGATATGTGATTTTTATTCTCTTGCTTCCATCGATTTATTCGGCGTGTGCCTATATCGTGACCTTGCCACGCCTCGCTTTCGCACTGCTCCACAAGAAATGCATTTTGCGCCGCCACTGTCTTGCCTTGTAATTGTGGCCCTATTGGCCCATCGGAGCAGCCCACAATCGCGGACGCGCATACCATGAGGGCCAAAAGGCTCACTGTTGAATTGCGGTACAATTTCACAACCACTTCCTCCTAGAAGCGGCCCTCCGGTAATGTGTAAAATTGGATTTTACACATCAAAACGTCTGACCAGTCGCGTTATTAAAACACAAATGTATAAACATAAACGGAATTGCACAAGCTAAACTTTGTGACCGCCGTCCACCACCCGGCCGACCGGGTGGCCGGAGACTTCTACGACGCCCTCCCGCTTGCGGACGGGTCCCCGCTCGACGAACCCAGAATCGAGTTGAGACCGCCTCGGGGAGGACTATGAACGGTGTCGAAGCTTATAGACCACCGTTCGCACACACAGTCCTTCAATTAGCCGAACACATTGCACAGTACCTGCCGCTGCTGGTGCGGGAACAGGTGGCGGTAGCGGCGTCGTTGGGCCTCCGTGCCGTGGCCGACGAATTCGTCGATGAATCGCTGATCGACGCCTTTGGCCGCGAGATTTGAAACGAAGGAGTGCCGTAGGACGTGCCAACCTCGAAGCACCGACCACTTCGATCCACGAACGGAAAGCACGAACTGCCAACCGGCATCGTCCACTGTGACCGGCACCACCTTGCCGGCTTCGTGATCGAAGAACAAGTGCTGCCCTCCGTGATGATCCTTGGCGAGCCAGCCCTTGAGTACCGACTCCAGGAACGGCGTGAGAGGAACCCGCCGGGTCGTGCGTTGCCCCTTCACTCGCTTGCGTTCGTGGATCAGGATCGTCTTGCCCTGGAAGTCCACGTCGTCGACATGGAGCCGGACGAGTTCGCTGCGCCGCGCCCCGGTGTGGGCCGCCGTCGCAATCATCGGGTGCATCCACGGCTTCGAGCCGTGCGTGGCCATGAATTCGACGAACTCGGCCACCTGACCGAGATCGAGGAACAGGCAGTCCCACCACTTCTTGATTTCGCCCGCCGCGAGGCCACCACGACCGATGCGGCGTTCGATGTCCTCCCAGGTCGTGAACGGCCGCTTGTCCTCGCCTTTGGGATACCGCAGTCCTTTGTTCGGAAACGTGCCCTCCAAGATGCCCGTCTGCACGGCCCAGTTGAAGCAGGCCCGGAACGCCGCCATTTCCTTTTGCAGCGACACCGTGCTGAGCGGGATCGACTTGTTCCCTTTGACGCGGACCCGGGTGTTGACGTAGTCCTGCAAGTGCGAGGTCGTGAGCTGATTGATTTTGAACGACTCGCCGAGCTTGCGGCGTATTTGCTTCAGGTGCAAGACGAGCATCTCCAGCGAGTTCGCTTCCATCGAGCCGTTCCCACAGGTAGCAAGGTAACGTTCGAAGACATCGCCGAGCAGCGGCGAGGATGCGATAACCGGCGGTGCCGCCAGCTTGCCGTCGGAGAGCAGAAAGGTGATGAGGTCGGCATCCGGCGGAAGTTCGAAGCGACCGCGTTCGAGTAGGACGAGGTTTTCCTCGAAGCGGAGCCGGGTCGCCTCGGCCGATTTTGTGTCGTCGGTGTCGAGCGTGCGGCGATACTTCTTGCCTCCGAAGCGGAAGCGGAGATGATAGTGCCCTGAGGTTCGGTGTTGTTCGAGCCAGGCCATGACGAGGACTCCGAAAGGACGCATCGAGAGTACGCCCTGGGATGCGTCGGTCCCAGCCACGTAACTCCAACGCAACCTCCCGATTGCCCTCCATCTGCCCTCCACGAACGGAAGGGCAGCCGATTTTGGAGGACAAAGACTCGCCGTAAGTGCCGACCCGATAGTATGATCGGGCCGGCGGATTTCGTTGCAACACGCTTTGCCCAACTAGCCGCTGCACCTGACCCGGCCAAGTAAACTGATTCCCGTAGCGTCCTGCGCGTCGTTGTTGCGGTTGGTGTCGCGACCGGGGCGGATTCCCACCGAAGCCGCCTTGCCCTCCGTTCGCCGCGCGACATAATACCAGCCTGAAAATCGGCGGAACCCGACCGTTCCGCCCGCACGCCACCTGCCCACAGCATCACCCTGGCACCCGGCGAGGGTATCGCGCCTCGACTCCCGCAGAGTCGAACCGCGAGAGAGCCGCCGGACGCCCGAGGCCACCGCCGTGCCCGAACTCGTCTCCCTCGTCGTCCAGCCCCGCACCGCCACCGGCACCCGCGCCTCCAAGCGGGTCCGCGCCCAGGGCCTCATCCCCGGCGTCATCTACGGACACAAGGAAGCCGTCATCAACGTCTCCTTGCCGGCGAAGGAGTTGGACACCGCCATCCGCGTCAAGCACGCCCGCACCCTCGAAATCACCCTCGACGGCAAGAAGGAGACGGTCCTCATCCGCGAGCTGCAGTGGGACTACCTCGGCAAGGAGATGGTCCACATCGACCTGTTCCGGGTGGGCAAGGACGAGAAGGTGAAGGTGACGGTGCCGGTCGAGCTGAAGGGCGTGCCGAAGATCAGCGGCGGGGCGGTGCTGGACCAGCCGATGCACGCGCTGCACATCGAGTGCCTGGCCGTCGCCATCCCGGACGCCATTCGGGTGGACATCTCGGCGATGACCATCGACGCGCCGATCCACGTCCGCGACCTGAAGCTGCCCGACGGGGTGACGGTGCTGGAAAACCCCGACATGACGGTCGTCCACCTGAAGGTGCCGGGGGCCGAGCCGGAACCGGTCGAGGCCGCCGTCGCCGAGCCGGAAGTGCTGACCGCCAAGAAGCCGAAGGAGGGGGAAGAGAAGGAGTGAGGACAGGAATTCGAGGACAGGAGTCAGAGGACAGAAATCAAGTACAGAGGACAGAAAGCCGCACAGCCGCGAGGTTGGTTGATTGCTTCCTGACCCTGCATTCTGTCTCCTGACTTCTGATCTCTGTCCTCTGACTCCTGTTTCCCGCCTCCTGAGACCTGAACATGAAGGTCGTCGTCGGCCTCGGCAACCCCGGTCGGCAGTACGCCGGCACCCGGCACAACGTCGGCTTCGACGTGATCGACTACCTGGCCGCCGCGCCGTCCGTCGGCGGCGCGCGCTCCGCCTTCCAGGCGGACGTGTTCGAGGCGACCGAAGGCGGCGAGAAACTGCTGCTGCTGAAGCCGCAGACGTTCATGAACCTGAGCGGGCGGGCGGTGCGGGCGGCGCTGGACTTCTACAAGCTGACGGCCGCCGATCTGCTGGTCGTCTGCGACGACTACAACCTGCCGCTGGGCAAGCTGCGGGTGCGGGCGAAGGGCAGCCACGGCGGGCAGAACGGGCTGCGGGACATCCAGCAGCTGCTCGGCGGCGACGAGTACCCCCGACTGCGAATGGGCGTCGGCCAGCCGAGTCCGGGCGAGGCGGTGGACTTCGTGCTGAGCCGGTTCAAGCCGGCCGAACGGCCGGCCATCGATGCCGCCGTCGCGCAGGCCGCCGCCGCCGTGCTGGTGTGGGTCCGCCAGGGGCTGCCGGCGTGCATGAACTTCGCCAACGGCCCGTCGGACCAGGAGTCGGGAAGCAGAAGACAGGAGTCGGGAAGCAAGAAGAAATCAGGAGACGGGAAGCAGAAGACAGACGAAGAGAGGAAACTGAAGCCGGACGATCAGGTGCCACCGCCATCGGCCCTGCCGTCGTGACCTCTGCTTCCTGACTCCTGCTTCCTGACCCCCCGAAGAAAGGTTCCCCCGCCCCGGTCGGGCGGGGGTCGCGGCGGACACCCTCCGCGCGAGCCGCAACCACCCACCCGCCCGCGCGGGTGTCACCACGAGGACGACGATGCCGATCCACCTGTACGAGACCCTGTTCCTGATCGACTCCGGCAAGCTGGCGTCCGACGGCGACACCATCCGCGCCGCCCTGCACAACGCCCTCACCAAGTACGGCAGCGAGATCGTCGTCAGCCGCGACTGGGACGACCGCAAGCTGGCGTACCCCATCCGCACGGCCGGCGTCACGCACAAGAAGGGCGCGTACTACACCGTCTATTACAACATGGAGAGTACGAAGCAGCAGTCGCTGGAGGACGACCTCCGCATCGGCATGACCGACTACCTGATCCGGCACATGACCTCGCACGTCGATCCGAAGTACGCCGAGGTCATGCTCGACATCGCCCGGAACGACCAGTCCAAGGGGTTCTGCCTGCGCGGGATGCAGGAGGAAGCGGCCCCGACCGAGCTGTCCGGCATCAACGACCCCGGCATGGGCGGCGGCTTCGAGGGCGGGTTCGGCGTCGGCTTCGAGGGCGGCAGTGGCGGCGATCGGGCCGGTGGCGACCGAGCCGCCGGCGGCGACCGCCCGCCGCCGCGTGGCCCCCGCCCGCCCCGCCGCGACGACGCCAAGCCGGAGTGAGCGTCTTCCGGTGGCACCGGCTTCCGAACCGGTGAGCCTGTGTGGTTCCACCGGCTGGGAAGCCGGTGCCACCGGAAAAATTGCTCCTACCGACCTTGCCGAACCCCGGTGCGATCTGGTCTGCTATCTCTCGGAGCGGGTGACGCCGACACGATTCTCGACCTCACCCCACCACCCCTAGCCCGTCCCCGCTCCGGAGGTGCGCCATGGCGAGTCTGAACAAGGTGATGATGATCGGCCGGCTAACCAAGCCGCCGGAGGAGCCGCGGGTGCTGCCGAACAGCGGCAGCACGGTGGTCAAGTTCCGGCTGGCCGTCGGCCGGAGCAAGAAGAATCCGCAGACCGGCGCGTACGAGAACGACCCGAACCCGCTGTACATCGACTGCGAGGTGTTCAGCCGGCCGGACGCCAAGCGGAACCTGGCCGACCTGGTGACGCGGTACGTCAAGCAGGGCGACCAACTGTACCTGGAAGGTCGCCTGCAACTGGACGAGTGGGACGACAAGACGACCGGCCAGAAGCGGAGCAAGCACAAGATCGTCGTCGATTCCATCGAACTGCTCGGCGGCAAGGCCGGCGACGGCGGGTCGGGCGGCGACGACGGCGACGCGGGCGGCACGGGCGGCGGTGCCCCGGCGCGCGGCGGCGGTCGCCCGCAGCAGCAACCCCGCGGCGGCTCCGCCCCGCCCGACGAGGACCAGGGCGGCCCCGACCCCGACATCCCGTTCTGACGAACCCCGCGAGCCGCGACCGCAAGGGAGTGTCTTCTTATCCGAGCCGGAAGCGTGAGCGACGGTTCTTCGCGAACTCCGTCGCTCACGCTTCCGGCTCCGAAAGAGCGAGAAGATGCCGCTCCCTTGCGGTCGCGGCTCGCAACACACCGACAACCCCGGCGGGCAGCACCCCGCTTCACCGTTTTCAACCCCGAGTGACCCGATGGCCAAGTCCGCCACCAAATCGAAAGCCGCCAAGCCGAAGGCGGACGCCGGCCCGAAAATGCCCGCCCCGAAAGTCCGCAAGCGGCAGCAGGTGAAGAAGGACTCGCACGGCAACACCATCATCGTGCTGGTCGAGGACGTGGCCCACGTCGGCAAGGTGGGCGACCAGGTGGCGGTGCGGCCCGGCTACGCCCGCAACTTCCTCATCCCGAACGGCATGGCCGTCATCCCCACGCCGCACGACCTGAAGCTGCTGGAGAAGCACCAGATCAAGGTGACGAAGGCCAAGGAAGCCAAGGTCGCCGACTTGAAGGTGCTGGCCGAGCAGCTCTCCCGCCTCACCTCGCTCACCATCGAGGCCCAGGCGAACGAGGAGAACCACCTGTACGGCAGCATCGGGCCGGTGGAGATCTCCAAAACGCTGAAGGGCAAGAACCTGCCGGTCGAGCCGGACATGGTGAAGATGGAGCAGCACATCAAGGAGGCGAACACCGTCACCGAAGTGGCCCTGCACCTCGGCTACGGCATCGAGGGCAAGATCAACGTGCTGGTGGTCGGCCTCCAGGCCGCCGCGCCGAAGAAGTGAGCCTTGTTTGGCGAGCCGCGACCGCGAGGGAGCGTCTTCTTCCGGTGTGAAGAAGACGCTCCCTCGTGGTCGCGGCTCGCCAAACCGCCTCTCACACGCTTCTCACGCCACTTCACCCGCCATTTCGGGAACACTGTCGTCGGGCTTTCCACTCTCCCGGAGTCACCCGATATGCTCCGTCTCTCTCTCCTCCTCGCGTTCGTCGCCTCGCCCCTCTTCGCCGCCGACCCGCCGGTCATCCCCTTGTGGGAGAAGGGCGCGCCGGGCTTCGAGGGCAAGAAGGACGTGGCCGAGACCCGCGACCGCCTGAGCAAGGACACCGGCGAGTACCGCGTCACCGGCGTCCACAACCCGTATGTGACCGTGTTCCTGCCGCCGAAGGAGAAGGCGACCGGCGCGGCGGTAGTGGTCGTGCCGGGCGGCGGGCACCGCGAACTGTGGGTGAAGCACGAGGGCGAGAACGTGGCCCAGTGGCTGAGCGAGAAAGGCGTCGCGGCGGTGGTGCTGCGGCACCGGCTGGCGCGCGAAACCGACTCGCCGTACAAGATCGACATCCACGCGGTGCAGGACGGCCAGCGGGCGCTGCGGCTGGTGCGGAGCAAGGCGGCCGAGTGGAACCTGAAGTCCGACCGCATCGGCATGATGGGCTTCTCGGCGGGCGGCGAAACGGTGGCGCTGGTCTGCCGCAAGGCCGAGAAGGGCGACGACAAGGCCGACGACCCCATCGACCGCGAGAGCGCCGTTCCGAGTTTCCAGGCGCACGTTTACAGTGGCCCGCAGGGGCTGCGCGGGGCAACGATCACGAAGGAAAACTCGCCGCCGGCGTTCCTGCTGGTGGGCGACGCGGACGGCGCGAAGGCGGTGCTGGTGGCGCACTACCAGGAGCTGTCGAAGCTCGGCGTGTCGGCCGAGCTGCACGTCCTGGCGAAGGCCGGCCACGGCTTCGGCTTCCGCCCGTACAAGAAGACCGGCCCGGCCATCGACACCTGGCCGCAGCGGTTCTACGAGTTCCTGGACGTGCAGGGGATGCTGAAATAATGGTAGTCCGCACTCTCCGAGTGCGGGTCGGAACCGCACTCGGAGAGTGCGGACTACTCTTCCGGAGCCCCTCCCATGTCTCGCCTTCTGCTCCTCCCGCTGCTGCTCATCCCACTCGCCTTCGCCGAAGACCCCTCGCCGAAGCCCGCACTTCCCCTTCGCCAGATGGAAGCGCTCGGCCGGGGGGTCGTGGCGATCCACCACGCCGAGGGCAAGGTGTTCGTCAGTTGGCGGCTGCTCGGCACCGACCCGGAGGACATCGCGTTCAACCTGTACCGCCAGTCCGGCGACGCCGTGCCGGTCAAGGTCAACGCCGAGCCGCTGAAGAAGGCGACGTGCTTCGCGGATGACAAAGCCGACCTGACGAAGGCGACAGCGTACACCGTGCGGCCAGTCGTGGACGGCAAGGAACTGCCCGCGAGCGCCGCGTTCAAACTGCCGGCCGGCGCGCCCGTTCGCCCGTACCTGAGCGTGCCGCTGAAGACGCTGCCCGGCCACACGCCGAACGACGCCTCCGTCGGCGACCTGGACGGCGACGGCGAGTACGAGATCGTTTTGAAACAGGAGCAGAAGCCGCGCGACAACTCGCAGAAGGGCGAGACCGGCGAGACGAAGCTGGAGGCGTACAAGCTCGACGGGACGATGCTCTGGCGAATCAACCTGGGCAAGAACATCCGCGAGGGGGCACACTACACGCAGTTCCTCGTGTACGACTTCGACGGCGACGGCAAGGCCGAAGTGATGTGCAAGACCGCCGACGGAACCGTGGACGGCACCGGCGTCGTGATCGGCGACGCGAAGGCGAACCACCGCAACGCCGACGGCTACGTCCTGGATGGCCCGGAGTTCCTGACCGTGTTCGACGGGATGACCGGCAAGGCGCTGGCCACCACCGAGTATCTGCCGGCGCGGGGCAAGGTCGGCGACTGGGGCGACACCTACGGCAACCGCGTGGACCGCTTCCTGGCCGGCGTGGGATACCTCGACGGCGAGCGGCCGAGCGCGGTGTTCTGCCGGGGCTATTACACCCGCACGGTGCTGGTCGCGTGGGACTGGCGGGACGGCAAGCTGACCCGCCGCTGGACCTTCGACAGCAAAGAAGCCGGCAAGGAGTACACCGGGCAAGGCGACCACAGCCTGAGCGCGGCCGACGTGGACGGCGACGGCAAGGACGACATCATCTACGGCGCGATGACCGTCGGCGGCAACGGCAAGGGGCTGTACTCCACCGGCCTGGGGCACGGCGACGCGCTGCACGCGAGCGACTTCGACCCGGCGCGGCCGGGGCTGGAGGTGTTCAACATCCACGAGAAGAAGCCGGCCGTCGGCGTGTCGTTCCGCGAGGCGAAGACGGGCAAGGTGATCTGGAGCAAACCCAGCACGGACGTGGGCCGGGGGCTGGCCGCGGACATCGACCCGCGCCACGAGGGGGCCGAGTTCTGGGCGAGCGGGCCGGGCCTCAGCGGGGTGTGGAACGTGACGGGCGAGGAGGTGTCGAAGAAGAAACCCCGCTCGTGCAACTTCGCCGTCTGGTGGGACGGCGACCCGCTACGGGAGCTGCTCGACCGCACCGCCATTTCCAAGTGGGACTGGGAGAAGGAGACCGAGACGACGCTGTTGAACGCGACCGGCTGCGCGTCGAACAACGGCAGCAAATCGACGCCGGCGCTGTCGGCGGACATCCTCGGCGACTGGCGGGAAGAGGTGATCTTCCGCAGCGCCGACAACACCGAACTCCGCATCTACACGACGCCGATCCCGACCGACCGCCGCCTGCCGACGCTCATGCACGACCCGCAGTACCGGGTGGCGGTGGCGTGGCAGAACGTCGGCTACAACCAGCCGCCGCACCCGAGCTTCTTCCTGGGCGACGGCATGACCGACCCGCCGAAGCCCCGCATCACGACGAAGGCGAGAGGGAAGGGGAGGTGAGGGCGGATTCGCCGATCCGCTCGCACGCGCGGGGAGTTCGTATCAATACCAGCGACAGGGCGCTTGGTGTCACCCTGTGGATCGCTCGGTGATGCGGCCATGCACGATCTGCTCATCCAGAAACGGTTCGAGGCTCTCCGCGCCCGCGTCCGCGCGCGGGGCGACGACCCCGACCTGGACCGCCCGGTGTCGCGGTGGGTGACGGCCGACGACAGCCACCTGCCGCGACAGTTCCTGGGCCACTCGGCCCGCCGGCTGACGGAGGCGGGGTGCTGGCAGGAAATCGGCGACAGCCCCGGCATCGGGGTCGCCAAACTGAACCGGCTGCTCGACTTGATCGAACGGGCCATCGACCGCGTCGAGACCCCCCGGCCGACATCGGCCGAACAGCCCGGCGGGCGGGCGGAGGCGTTCGACCCGGGCGCGCTCGACGAGGTCGGCTGGTCCGCCTGGGCGGAGGCGGTTCGCCTCCACCGCCTGGACGGCCTGCCGCTGGGCCGCTTCGCCCGGTCGCTGAACGAGCTGTCCGCCAGCCTCTGGGCGGTCCCGCTCCGCCGGTTCCTCGACCTGCCTCTCGTCGAAGTGCCCCGCCTCGCCGGGATGGGGCCGGTGCGGGTCGGGCAGGTCCTCCGGGCCATCGCGGAAGTGGCGCGGGCGGTGTCCGCCATGCCCGCCGGGTCGCCGCTCGCGTGCCGGCTGTCGGTCGAGCGGATTCACGGCATCGCCTGCTGGATCGACGCCGCGCTGGCCGCCCGCGCGGTGCCGACCGCGGACGAATTGGACCGCCAGTTCGTCCGCCCGCTGCTCGCCCAACTGGACGCCGACCTGTCGGCCGAGGACGCCGAGTTGATCCGCCGGCGGTGGGGTCTCGGCGGGCGGCCGGCCACCCTGGAGGCACTCGGCCGCGAGGTCGGGCTGACGCGGGAGCGAATCCGCCAGCTGACGGAGCAGGCCGGACGGGTGCTGGCGGTGCGGTGGCCGGAAGGGAGGCACCTGCTGGACGACTTCTACGAGTTGCTGCTGTCGGCGACGGACGCGGCCGCGCAGCGGGCGGTCGTCCGCACGGTGGCCGACGCCTGCTTCGATGTCGTGTTCGCCGCCGACGGGTCTCGGGCGGACCTCCGCGCCGGGTGGGAAGAGGCCGGCGCGAGCGGGCGGACGCCGATGACCGAGGCGGAAGTGCGGGCGTGGGCGGCCGAGGAGTTTCCGCGCCTGCCGCCGGCCGTCGCCGTCGAGTGGGTGGCCGCCGAGGGGGTGGCCGGGGGCGAGGGCGGCGGGCCGCCGTACTTCAGCCGCGAACCGTACGACCGCCTGCTGCTCGACCTGTACCGCCGCGGGACGGCCCTCGACTTGGCGGCCGCCGCCGCCGCCGTCGGCGGGGACGAACGGGCCGTCCGCGGACGGCTCGCACGCGACGACCGGTTCGTCGAGGACGACGAGCGGCGGGTGTGGGCGAGCGTCCACCGGAACCTCGAACGGGTCGGCGGCGAGTGGGTGGCGATCCTTTCGCCCGTCGCCCGCATCCCGGTCGCCCACCTCGCGCGATTGGCCGCCGGCGGGCTACTCCTCCGCGGCGTCGCCGACGCCACCATCTGGGGCGTCCGCCGCGCGGCCGACGAGTTGACCCTGCGTCTGTTCGGCGTCGGGCTGCCGGCCGCGTGGTCGCCGACCGTGTTCGCCACACTCTTGATGCGGCACTCCGGCGGAGCGATTCGGGCCATGCGGCGACGGCGGGTGCGGTGGGACACGCCCGGCGGGACGGTGCCGCCGCGCGGCAAACGGGGGTGGGTGGCCGAGGTGCTGGTGCGGGCGGGCGGGCCGATGACGATGGAGGAAATGGACGGCCGATTGCGGGCCTTTTACCAGGATTACGAGGGGTACGTCCTCGCGCAGTTGACCGACGACGGCGACGGCGACGAGGCCGCCAGCGGGCCTCGGTTCCACACCACGTCCGCGGTTTCGCGGCGATTCCCCAAGCTGTTCATCCCGGAAGGGTGGAGTCTCGACCCGACCGGGGCGACCGTGTCCGAAGGCGTCCGGCAGTTCGCCCGGCGCGTGCTCGCCGCGAAGGGCGTGTTCCGCTACGCCCGCGCGGAGTTGCAGGAGGCCGGCTGGCTGGTCCAGTTGTGCGAGATCGAAGCGGGCGGGCCGGTGGTCTGGGCCGACGACCCGTGACCGACGACGGGGGCGATACGTCCCTCACTCCGCCCACTTGACGAAGGCTTCCAGCGCGTAGTACTCCGGCAGGCCCAGGGCGTCGAACGTGGCGGCCGTGCCCAGGTTGCGGTCCTCCGCCCGCTGCCAGAACTCGCGGCGGTCGGTGCCGCCGGGGAACATCGCCTTGTCCTTCTGGCTCTGGTGCCGGAAGATCGCCTCCTTCTTCCGCACCAGCACGTCCGGACTCAGCGGCACCGCCATCTCGATCTCGTGCGGCTCCCACTCCTCCCACGCCCCCTTGTACAGCCACACGTCGAACACCTGCTGCTTCGCCCGCACCCGGCGGACGGCTTCGTAAATAGCCTCCGCGCAGGTGCGGTGCGTGCCGTGCGGGTCGCTCAGTTCGCCGGCGACGTAGATCTGCGCCGGCTTCAGCCGCTCGAACAGCGCGACGATGTCGTCGATGTCCTGCGGCTGGATCGGGTTCTTGTTCACGGTTCCCGTCCGGTAGAACCGCAGGTCCATGAACTCCAGCTGCGCCGGCGGGATGCCGCACGCCAGGGCCGCCGCGCGGGCCTCGGTGGCGCGGATCATCCCCTTGATGGACAGGATGTCCGGGCTGTCCGGCTCGCCGGGGGCCTTCTTGTCCAGGAACTGGTTGGCCCGCTCCTTCATCGTCCCGGCCGTGCTCTTCTCGGCGGCGTCGCCGAACGCGGACAGGAACTCGTCTACGAAGTCCACGAACCGCCGGGCGTCGTGGTCGAACACGGCGATGTTGCCGCTGGTCATGTACGCCACATGCACCGTGTGCCCCTGCTCCACCAGGCGGATGACGGTGCCGCCCATGCTGATCACGTCGTCGTCCGGGTGCGGGCTGAACACGAGGATCGACTTCGCGTCGGCCGGCGCGCCCACCTTGCCGGCGGGGTACGGCCGGATGGTGGCCAGCCGGTCGTGGAACACCGCCTCGCCGATCTTCTCGGCCGGCCCCTGCTCGCGCAGCAGTTCGTACAAGTGGTGTTCGCGGAAGTCGTCGTCGTTCAGCTTCTGAAGGCCCTTCTTCATCGTCAGCGACAGCCACACGACCGCCTGCCGCACCCGCTCCGGCGTCCACTTCACCGGCCCCACTTCCCACGGCCGTTTGACGGCGGTCGTCTCGGCGGCGGCGGCCGGGTCCAGCACGAACACGGCGTCGCGGTGTTCCTGCAAGAAGCTGGCCGAGATGGCTTCGGTCGGCGGCAGCTCCACCGCCTTGTACAGCACCGGGGCCTTGTGTTCGCCGAACGCCATCAGGAACACCTTGCGGGCGTCGCTGATGCTGGCCACGCCCATCGTGATGGCCTGGTTCGGCACGTTCTCCTCGCCGAAGAACCCCGACGCCGCGTCCCGCCGGGTGATGCTGTCCAGGGTGATGACGCGGGTGCGGCTGTTGCGGGGGCTGCCCGGCTCGTTGAAGCCGATGTGCCCGGTGCGGCCGATGCCGAGGATTTGGATGTCGATGCCGCCGGCCTCGCGGATCTTGCGCTCGTAGGCGATGCAGAAGTCCTCCATCTCGTCCGGTTTCAGCGTGCCGTCGGGGATGTGGATGTTCTCCCACTTGATGTTGACGTGGTTGAAGAACGTCTCGTGCATCCACTTGAAGTAGCTGTGCGAGTCCTCCTTCGGCATGGGGTAGTATTCGTCGAGGTTGAACGTCACCACGCGGGCGAAGTCCAGGCTTTCGTCCTTGTGCAGGCGGATGAGTTCGCGGTACAGGCCGACGGGGGTGCTGCCGGTGGCCAGGCCGAGGACGGTACTCTTGCCGGCGGCGTTGCGGGCGCGGATCAGCTTGTCGATCTCGCGGGCGACGTACTTGGACGCGGCCGAGCTGGTGGGGAACAGCAGGCACGGGACGCGGGTGTGGGGCAGCGGGTGCTGGGTCGGCGGCGGCATGTCGGTCGGCATCCGGAGGGGGAGGGCGGGCGGATGCGGATAACTTATGCGCCGTGCGTGCGCCGGAAACGCCGCCGCCCCCGGACGAGCCGAGGGCGGGCGGAGAGGTTGCGGGTTTCCGGGCAATCACTTGGCGTCGAGCAACTTCACCGCTTGCTTGATCGCCTCGATCTGCTTCTTTTGCGCGTCGAGCGCCTTCTTGACTTCGGCCGCCTTCTCAGTGGCCGCGTCGGCGAACATCTTGAAGTCGTCCCGCTTGCCGAGGTCGAAGAACTTCTCCACGTCCTTGCCGAAGTTAGGGACCATGCCCTTCTGGATGAACTGGTCGATGTTCTTGCCGGTCGGCACCAGCGATTCGTGGTTGCTCTTCGCCCGCGCCGCCAGCGACAGGAGCGCAGCGTGATTGGCAGTCAACCGCTTCGCGTTCTCTTCCATGGCGGCCTGCCACTTGGCCGCGCGAGCCTGCGCCGCCTTCGCGTCCTTCGCCAACTCGGCGGCGGTCATCTTGAACTCGTCGCTCGACCCTTCCCCGACGGTACCGGCTTTGGTCGCGGTCACCTCCTTCCACGTCGCTTCCAGCACCTTGTACGCCTCCTTCGGTTTGGCGCTTTCGAGGGCCGTGAGGAACGTCTTGGCGGCCTGCTTGCGGGTGGCTTCGGTTTTGTCTTCGGCGAGTTTCGCGAGGTTGGCCGCCGGTTGCTTGAGGCCGGGCAGCTTTTCGGTCCCCTTCTCGAAGGCCTTGTCCGCGTTCGGCAGTCTGTCCTTGTCGTCCTTCGCGGTCGAGAGGTCCGACGCCGAGAACGCCCCGTCCGCCTTGCCGACCTTGTCGCGGAACGCCTTCAGCTTGATCGCGGCGGTGTCCAGTTCCGCCTTTGTCGGCTCGGCCGCCGCCACGACGCCGGCGGCGAGGAACAGGGCGACCAGGGTGCGGGACATTGTTGATCCTCTTGAAACTGCCGGGAGGGAGTTGGTATTCGATGTAAGAACAGCGTTCGGCACCGTATCGCCAGACGCTTGGTTGGTTTACTTCTCGAGTAGGATCATCACCTCGCGCGCGTGATCCGAGATCTTCCGGTTGACCTCGCTCAACTGCTTGTGGAGTAGCGCGAGTCGAACGTGAAGCGCTGGAGCGTTTGCCTGGATGTCCTTCAACCCCTTCGTGGCCACTTGGAACCCGAGTTGCGCGGCAGCGTACAACTTTTCTTCTGCTTCGTACTTCGCAGTCCGAGAAGCATATCCTTCTTCAGCAGCAGCCGCGTGCTGAGCAGCAAGCTCTCCTTTGTTGTCACCTTTCCATAACTTCCCTAAGTGTGTAATCATGCTTTGACCTCCAAGAAACAACCACGTCTGTCTGGTGTATTTCAACGCAGTCTCGTGATCGGGGTCGAGCCGCGCGACGTTCGCCGCCGACTGTTCGTTCGCCTTGCCGAGTGCGGCCAGAGTGTCGTTCATCTCCTGGCACAGCGCTTCGCGCTTTTGGTGCAACGCCACGAGTTGTGCGCGGTGTTCTTTCAGAGCGCGGGATTTCTCGGTGTCTTGCCGGTAGTGTCCGTCGAGCGACAGGGGCGAGACGATGAGTTTTTGCCCCTCAGTGAATGAGCCCAGTTTGATCTGGGTGACGCTAGCGGCATTTGTCACAACTTTCTGCACCTGATCGGCGCTCAGGCACGCGACTGGGTACTTCCCCTCCACTCCTTGCAGAATGTCCGAGAGGGCGCGGGCGTGATTCTCGTCGTTGTCGATGTTCGTTCCGCCTTTCTCGTTCTCGACGTCGAACTTGATGCTCACGCCGAACCCGCCACCCTCGCCGGAGGTCTTGTTCTTTTCGAGCCACGTTCGCGTCCGCTCCGTCCGCGTTTTCGTCTCGTCCTCTTTCTTAATGCCCAGGTTCGCCTTGTTGAACTCGCCCATGCTGGCCGTCGCCTTAATCCCATTGCTCGTGACGAACGTGACCACGGCGTCGTCCTTCTGCTTGGCCAGGTTGTTTTCCTCGGTGATGCCCGCGAACAGCTTCGCCATCACGCTATCTATCAGCGCGGGGTTCACCGGCTTGTCTTTCGCGCTCAGCACCTCCATCTGGATGTGCCGGGACAGAAGTTGCTTGATCGACACCTTGTTACTCACGCCGCCGCCGACGGCCACCAGCAGGATCGCCTCCTTGCCCTTGTCGGTCTTGCCGAGTTTGTTCTTGAATTCCGTCGCGGCGCTACTGCTCACGCTCAGCGTCGCCTCCAGATCGGTTTCGATGAACCGGCCGGCGAAGCTCTCCTCGAACGTGAGACCGACGTTGGCGCGGTCGGCCGCGAGCAGTTTCGTGGCGGCTTCGGTCGGGAGTGGGAACACAAGTTCGGGGATGGTGGCCTGGCCGACCTTTCGAGTCCGAGCGACCGTGGCAAGGGGCACGTCGTGGCCGTCAACGTTCAGGACGAGCGTCACGGCGACCGCATTGTTCGTCGGCATCGCCTCGCTCCATGCCTTGCCATACTTGGGGTGGGTGTCCATCGCGGCTTCGATCACCGGTTTCAAGTCGTCGTCGTAGAGGGCGTCGCGGAGCGTGACTCGCACTTCCGGAGCCTTGTCGCCGGCGGTCGGCAGTACCACGCTCTTGACGAGGTAGATCGGCAGCAGCCACGTCGCCTGCGCCGACGGGGTGACGCGGACGCGGAGGGTCTTCGGGTCGGCGGGGTTCTTCGACGCCAGTTGTAGCAGCACGTCTCGGGGGCGGTTCTCGCCGAAGATGAACCCGCCGTTCGACTCCGGCGGTTTGCCCACGTCTTGCGGCGGCTTGACCGGCGGGGGCGGATCCTTCGGCGGGTCTTGGGCGGCGCTGCCGGTAGCGAGCAGCACGGCCAAGGTGACAAGAAGGGCGACAGGCGCGAGGAGGTTCTTCATGAGGGCACTCCGAACGCGGGTGAGTCCGCAATAAGTCTACGCAGTGACTTGAGTCAGATTTTGCCTTTCGTTGCCGATTTTCTCGATTGGCTGGCCGGCACCTCCTATCCGACAGCCACTTGTCGTTACGGGAGAATGACTTGCGCCGGCATCGACTTGGGGCATCCGGCTGGGAATGACAGGCACTCCCGGCAGACTGCGGGGATGAACGGATTCACGTCAACCCCACTTACCGGCCGATGAGAAGAAGGTGGGTCAACCGCTCCAACCCGATCGGCCGACGCCCGGCCGGGAGGTCTCCGTGTCCAGTTCCCGTGGCAAGACCGTCCCCCTCACCCTGCCCCGCCGGTGGGTGTCCGACATCCTGCACTTCGGCAAGGACGTGCCGATCATCACCGGCGACCGCAGCATCCGCGTCAAGAAGCTGATCGCCGCCCGCCGCACGGTCCAGCACCCGCCGAGCTGGCAGGCCATCATCCTGAAGGCGTTCGGCCTGGCGTCCGAGCAGGTGCCGGAGCTGCGGCGGTCGTACCTGAGTTACCCGTGGCCGCGGCTGCACGAAATGCCGTACAGCGTCGGCACGGTGGTCATCGACCGCGAGTACGAGGGCGAGCGGGCGGTGTTCTGCGCGCCGCTGCTGCACCCGGAGAAGCTGCCGCTGGCCGACATCCAGCGGAAGTGCGACGCCTGGAAGGTGGACCCGGTGGCCGCCCACGGCCCGCTGCGGCGACAGGTGCGGACGGCCAAACTGCCGCGGCCGATCCGCCGGGCCATGTGGTGGTACGGGCTGAAGTGCTCGGGGTATCTGAAGGGGCGGTACTTCGGCACGTTCGCCGTGAATTGCCTGGCCGGGATGCGCGGGCGGATCACGCAGATGTGCTTCCCGGTCACGTCCTACCTGTACTACGGCGTGCCGGAGAAGGACGGCACCATGCCGATCCAGTACGGGTTCGACCACCGCGTGTACGACGGGTACACCTGCGCGCGGGCGGTCGGCATCCTGGAAGAGATCCTGAGCGGCCCGATCCTGGCGGAAGTCCTCCGCGGCACGCCCCTGGCGGTGTCCCAACCGGTCTCCCTGTCGGCGGCCGCCTGAGACGGAAAACGAAGAAACCCCCGGCGGGCGGCCGGGGGTTTCGTGTGGGCGACGGTTACGGGTCGTCATCCCGGTTGTTGCTCAGTTGCACCCGCCGCCGCAGCCGCCGGAGATGACCGGGCTGCCGCACGCCGGGGTGCCGCAGCCGGCCGACCCGCGGCCGCCCAGACCGCGAATCTTGCCGAACACGCTGGAGATGGCCGCCTTCTTGCGGTCCAGGATGCCGCGGATGAACCCGGTGGCCCGGCTGCCGATGCCGGCCCGACCGCCGTAGCTCGACCCGCCGTAGCTGGTCGTGCCGGCGTCGCCGCACCCGCCGCCGTAGCTCGACCCGCCGTAGCTGGTCGTGCCGGCGTCGCCGCACCCGCCGGACACGGCCGGGGCGGCCGAGTACACGGCCACTTGCTTCTGCACTTGGGTCGGCACCATCTTGGTGACGTTCACCATCTCCGTCACCGGGACGGTGGTGCACACGTTGCGGGTGGCCGTGTACGGGACGCTACGGGTGGTGTTCACCGTGTAGGTCTCGTTCACGGTCTCCGGCACGCACCGGGTGACGGTCGTCGGCACCTGCACCGTCTGGGTCTCGGCGACCATGCGGGTGACGGTCGTCGGCACCTGCACCGTCTCGCACACCATGCGGGTGGTGGTGCAGGGCACCTGCACCGTCTCGCACACCATGCGGGTGACGGTGCAGGGCACCTGCACCGTCTCGCACACCATGCGGGTGACGGTGGTCGGGCACTGGATCGTCTCGCACACCGTCTGGAAGGAAGTCACTTCCTTCGGCACGCAGGTGGTGACGGGCACCTTCTTGCAGGTGGTGACCGGCTCGCACACGGTGTCGCAGGTGGTGTGCTTCTTGCACACGGTCTTGGTGTGCCCGCAGTTGGAGGCGCACGGGTTGGCGAACGACTTGAACCGGTCCAGGATGGACGGGCCGACGGTGACCGTCTCCGGCACCATCACGGTGTTCCGCACGGTCTTGCTGACCATGTGCGTTTCCGACACCGTCTCGTAGCTCGTCTGGTTGGTCATCACCGTCGTCGTCACCGGCACCTGGCGGCTGACCTGGCGGCTGGTCATCACCGTCTCGGTCACCGGCCGGCTCACCTGCTGGGTGGTCATGACGGTTTCCGTCACCGGACGGCTGACCGTCTGGGTGCGGGCCTGCATGACGGTCTCCGTCACCATCCGGTTGACCGTGACCGCGCGGCTGCGGGTCTCGGGCACCACTTCCGTGCGGTACGCCGTGTAGCTCTCGACGTTCGTCTGCTGGCGGTAGCTGGTGCGGGCCTCCTGCACCGTCGTCGGCACGTACTCCGTCACCGTGACGGTCTGGTAGCTGACGCCGCCGCACCCGCCGGTGCTGACGGTGCCGGCGGTGCCGCCGTAGGAGACGCCGCCGTAGGACACCGCGCCGCCGCAGTCACCGGTGACGATGCCGCCGACCGGGCCGGCGACCGGGGCCGGGTTGACGACCGGGGTCGGGACCGGCTGCATGCCCGGGTCCTTCTTGTCGTCCTTCTTCGGCTCGTCGGCCGCGATCAGGGACGAGGCCCCGAACGCGCCGGCGAGGACGGCCATCAGCGTACACTTCTTGACCCATCGCATGCTCATGACTCACTCCGCATCCGGGATTGGCACCTCGTCCGCCGCCGCGAGGGGGTCTCCGTTTGCCCCCTCACCCCGACGCCGGTTCCCGATGTGCTTACTTAGATATGACGCATTCCGGGGCGTTGGGAAAGCGACGGGGGATCGGAAGACGGGAAAAACGGGGCAAGACGCGGGCGCTTCCGCCGCCTCCAACGGTTGCGCCTGCCTTCGCGGGATTTGTCGATCGGCGAAGACGCGCCCGCCGGTAGCGGTTGGCGCGTCACTTCGCAGCGACTGGCGCGGTTGTGCGGGTCGCGACCCGTCCGGGCGCGGGGCCGAGGTGGACCGCGCGAACTGGGATACCGGGGAAGGATTTCGGGCCTGTCGGGCAGTTTGCCGGTCGGCGAAGGAGTGAGGGCGACGGGTCGGCCGAGGGCCGAATCACTCGCCGCTGCCAGAAGCCAGGTGCGCGTTCCGCCCGACGGGGGCGCGGTAGGTGGTCGCCGTCGGGATCGCCCCACTGCCGAAGTGGATGCGGTTGCGGCCGGCCGCCTTCGACCGGTACAGCGCCTCGTCCGCCTCGCGGACCAGCGCCGAGCCGTCCGTCGCGCCGAGTGCGAGGGTGGCCACGCCGACGCTGACGGTGACGGGTCGCCGGTCCCACGGCCGCCCGGCGATGGCCCGCCGGCACCGCTCGGCCAGCACCATCGCCCCGGCGTAGTCGGTGTCCGGCAGGAGGATGACGAACTCCTCGCCGCCGTACCGCGCGACGAAGTCGGTCGTCCGGGCCGTCTTGCGGAAGGTGGCCGCGACTTCCTTCAGCACCTCGTCCCCGGCCGGGTGCCCGAACGCGTCGTTGAACGCCTTGAAGTGGTCCACGTCCATCAGCAGGACGGACAGCGGCCGCGCGTGCCGGGTGGCGCGATCCACCTCTTCGGCCAGCCGGCCGTTGAACGCCCCGCGGTTGTTCACGCCGGTCAGCGCGTCCGTCACGGCCAGCGCCTGGAGCTGGGCGTTCGCCTCCTCCAGGCCGCACTGGTACTCGAACAGCCGGTCCTCGGCCGCGATCTGCTCGGTCAAGTCCCGCACGATGACGGCGTGCAGCCCGGCCCCGCCGTCCGGGATGAGCGTCACCCGCACCTCCACCGGCACGGCCGACCCGTCCCGTCGTCGCAGGTGCTTCCGGCCGAGGTCGCAGTGGCCGTGGCGGGCCAGCGCGTCGTCGATGCCGGCGACGTTGCGAGCGACCACCTCCGGCAGCTCGACGGCCACGATGTCGAGTGGGGTGCGGGCGAAGAACTCGGCGGCCGAGTACCCCAGCATGGCCAGCACGGCGGCGTTGGCCTCCACGAACCGCCGCGTGCCGGGGTCGATCACGAACAGCCCCTCGGCCAGCCGGTCCACGATGCCGCGGAACTTCGCCTCGCTGTCCCGCAGGGCGGTCTCGGCCTTCATCTGTTCGCTCCGGTCCTCCACCACCAGGCACAGGACGGCCCGCCCGTCCAGCGTCAGGAAGCTGCCGCTCACCGACACGCCAATCACTTCCCCGTCTTTCCGCCGGTACTTCCGCAACCCCAGGCTGGCCCGCCCCGTCTGCTCGACGAGTTGCATCTTGGCGTCCACGTCCTCCCGGTCGTGGGCGACGAAGTCGTACTGCGTCAGGGCCGCCGCCTCGTCCGCCGTGTAGCCGAGCAGGTCGAGGAACGCGCGGTTCGTCCGCAGCACCGCCCGGCTGTCGCGGTCGAGCAGCACGATGCCCTCGGCCAGCTCCTCCACGACGCTGCGGAACCGCTCCTCGCTCTGCCGCAAGGCGTCCTCGGCCCGCTTCCGCTCGGTCAAGTCGTGCCACACCATCAGCAGTACCGTCCGCCCGTGCAGTTCGACCGGGGTGAGGGTGGCTTCGCACGGGAACTCCTCTCCGTCCGCCCGCAGGTGCGTCCAGTCGACCCGGTGGAAGCCGTTCTGTCGGGCGGCGGCGTCCATGTCGATGCACTTGTCCATCGACCGCCGTCCGTCCGGCTGGAACTCCGGGGATAGCACCGCCGGGTGCAAGGCCAGCACTTCGGATTTGTCCCGGTAGCGGAGCATGGCGACGGCGGCGCGGTTGCAGTCGAGGATGCCGTCCCGCTCGTCGAAGATCAGGTGCGCGTCCGACGACTGCTCGAACAGCACCCGGAACGTCTCCTGCTCCTTCTCCCGCTCGGCCGCAATCGCCTTCAGATCCGCGACCTGCCGCCGCAGGAGGAGCTGGGCGACGACTTGCCGGGCCAGCACCGCGAGGGCGTCCAACTGATGGCGCGTCAATTCCCGCGGCACCCGATCGACCGCGCAGAGCGCCCCGACGTTGTAGCCGTCGGGCGTGGTGAGCGGGAAACCGGCGTAAAAGCGGATGTTGGGCTCGCCGACGACGTAAGGGTTATCGACGAAGCGGGCGTCGGCGGCGGCGTCGGGCACGAGGAAAATCCCGTCTTCCCCGATGGCGTGGGCGCAGAACGAATGGTTCCGTCCGGCTTCCGCCATCTCCATCCCGTAACTCGATTTGAGCCAGACGCGGTCGCGATCAACGAAGCTGACGACGCCGATCGGCGCACCGCAGATCGTGGCGGCGAGCCGCGCCAGATCGTCGAAGTCCCGTTCCGGTGGGCTGTCGAGGACGTGGAGCCGATGGAGGGCGTCGAGCCGGGTGGCCTCGTTTGCTGGCAGGGGCGCAATCATCGGTCGAATCCAGGCTCCTTCCCCAATCCGGACTGGGTGCGACGGCGGGTTCTCAACAGGTAGTTCCAGGCCTATCAGAACGCAACCGAATCCGGTCCCGACGGCTCCGCAGTGAGGCGAAACGTTCCGCCCGCCCCGAATCGGCAGCCGGGGATACCGCCGCGGGCGGAAAATTCGGCCTGCGGGCTGTCGGATTCCGCCCCGGCCGGCCGTGCAAGGGAGCGGTACACTGGCGGTATCCTCCGGTTGATGTCCCGCCACCCGCGCCCGGAAGCCGCACCATGTCCGCCGCCCCCGACCAAGAGAAGACAGGTCTTGGCAACTACTTCATCGCCAATTACCCGCCGTTCTCGTTCTGGAAGGGCGAAACGCTGCCGGAAGCCAACGCCGCGCTGAACCGCCCGCCGGTGCCCGGCACCCCGCTCGGCCTGTACCTGCACATCCCGTTCTGCCGCAAGCGGTGCAAGTTCTGCTACTTCCGCGTCTACACCGACAAGAACGCCAAGGACGTGACGACGTACACCGACGCGCTGCTGAAGGAAGTCGAGCTGCTGGCGAAGACGCCGTGCGTCGGCGGGCGACACCTGGATTACGTCTACTTCGGCGGCGGCACGCCCAGCTACCTGAGCGCCGACCAACTCCGGGCCCTCATGACCCGGCTGAAGGAAATCATGCCCTGGGACCAGGCCCGCGAGGTGGCGTTCGAGTGCGAGCCGGGCACCTTGCAAAAGCACAAGCTCGAAGCGCTCAAGGAACTCGGTGTCACTCGGCTGTCACTGGGCGTGGAGAACTTCAAGCCGGAGATCCTCCAGTTCAACGGCCGCGCGCACCTGGAGGACGAGGTGTACCGGGCCTACGGCTGGGCGCGGGAGGTCGGGTTCGACCAGATCAACATCGACCTGATCGCCGGCATGGTGGGCGAGGACTGGGACAACTGGAAGGAGTGCGTGGCGAAGACGATCGAGATGGACCCGGAGTGCGTCACCGTCTACCAGATGGAGCTGCCGTACAACACGACGTTCAGCAAGGAGCTTCAGATGGTCGGCGACGACGCGCCGGCCATCCCGCTGAGCATCGCCGACTGGCCGACCAAGCGGGCGTGGACGCAGTACGCCTTCGACGAGTTCGCGAAGGCGGGCTACGAAGTGACCAGCGCCACCACCGTCATGAAGGACCGGACGAAGACGCGGTTCGTCTACCGCGAGGCGCTCTGGACCGGGGCGGACATGTTCGGCACCGGCGTCGCCAGCTTCGGCCACGTCAACGGCGTGCACATCCAGAACGTGGACACGTGGGAGGCGTACATCGACAAGCTGAACCGCGACGAGTTGCCGCTCGGCCGGGCGTTCGCCACCACCGGCCGCGACCGGCTCATCCGCGAGATGATCCTGCAACTCAAGACCGGCCACCTGGAGCGCGACTACTTCAAGAAGAAGTTCGACACGGACATCGTGGCCGAGTTCCGCGCCGGCTACGACAAGCTCCAGGCCGACGGGATGCTGACCGTGGGCGAGAGCGCCATCGAAACCACCCCCGCCGGGCTGCTGCAAATCGACCGCCACCTGACCGCCTTCTTCGACCCGCAGTACGTCGGCAAGCGGTATACGTGACAGGGACGCGGACTCAATTCGAACGGCCCGCAGATGACGCGGATGAAGGCGGGATCCGATGCGGAGCGCTTTTTGAACACGACTGGCGGCGCCGTACCTGCTGGTCTTCCGCACCGGCAAGGCGACGTGATATGCTTCCCTCCGACACCAGGAGGGGCGAACCGTGGGCAAGGTGTTCGACGCGATCACGCCGGAGCTGAACGGCTGGCTGAGGCGGCAGCGGCTGTTCTTCGTCGCCACCGCCCCTCTCGCCGCGGACGGGTTGGTCAACTGCTCGCCGAAGGGGATGGACTCGTTCCGCGTCCTCGGTCCGCGCGAGGTGGCGTACCTCGACCTGACCGGCAGCGGCATCGAGACCGTCGCCCACCTCCGCGAGAACGGCCGCATCGTCTTCACCTTCTGCGCCTTCGAGGGGCCGCCGAAGATTGTCCGCCTGCACGGCACCGGCGAGGCGATCACGCCGGCCGACCCGGACTTCGAGCCGCTGCTGGCGCTGTTCCCGACCTATCCCGGCACGCGGTCGGTCATCCGGGCGACCCTGACCCGCATCAGCGACTCGTGCGGGTACTCGATCCCGCGCTACGACTACGCCGGCGAGCGCGACACGCTGGTGAAATGGTGCGAAGCCAAGAGTGACGAGGAGTTGACACGGTACCGCGAGAAGAAGAACGCCCGCAGTCTGGACGGGTTGCCGGGGTAGTCCGCACTCTCCGAGTGCGGTCGTGTTTCGACTCGCCCGCACTCGGAGAGTGCGGACTACCCTGGCAACGGCCTTCACCCCTCCGGGGTCACTCGCACGGGCTTCTCGTGGCGGTACAGCGTCAGGCGGCGGTGGTAGTCGTCCTCGGCGTCGGTCGTGGCGAGGGCGAGCGCCTTCTCCATCCACTTCACCGCCGCGTCGAAGTCGCCGACCTCGGCGCAGGCGGCGGCCAGCGTGTCCAGGTAACTGGCGTCCTGCCACTCGGTCAGTTCGCAGGCGCGGGTGGCGCACTCCTTCGCCCGCGCGCCGTTCCGCACGTCCGGGTCCGGGGCCGTCGCCCAAATCCAGCCGAGCTGATTGAAGGTGCTGGAACTCTTGGGGTCGCGCTTCAGGGCGTCCAGGTGGTCCTGAATGGCCCGCGTGTACCGGTGCCGGTGGTAGTGCAGGCCGGCCCGCAGGTTGTACGCGATGGGGCTGGTCGGGTGCAGCCGGATGGCCTCGGTGTAGTCGGCGATGGCCCCGGCGTCGTCGCCCAGGTACTTGCGGCACAGGCCGCGCAGCTCGAACGCCTTGGCGGTGGCCGGCAGCACGGCGAGGACGGCGTCGCAGTCGGCGGCGGCCCCGGCGTAGTTCCGCACGCCCAGCCGCACGGTGGCGCGCGCGAGGCGGGTGAGCGGGCGGTGGGCGTCCAGTTCCAGCACCCGCGTGAAGTCGGCGTCGGCGTCGGCGAACTGGCCGGCCATGCGGTACGCCATGCCCCGCGCCTGGTAGCCGTTCGGGTTGTCCGGCGACCGGCGGATGGCCTCCTCGCCGTCGGCCAGCGCCGCGTCCGGGTCTTCCAGTTCGAGGTGCAACTCGGTGCGGGCCAGCAGGTAGTCGGCGGCGTTGTCGGGGTCGCGGGCCAGGGCGACGGCGATGTCGGCGAACGCCTGCCGGGTGTCGCCGTTGGCGGCGTGGCACTCCCCGCGGAGGCCGTACAGCGGGGCCAGGCCGTCGTCCAGTTCGAGCGCCCGCGTGCAGTCGGCGATGGCCGCCGGGTACGACCGCTGGCGGAACAGCACCCGCGCCCGGTCGGCGTACAGCATCGGGTCGTCCGAGCGGATGCGGACGGCCTGGTCGAGGTCGTTCAGGGCGTCCACCCGCTGGCCCATTTCCAGGTACGCCATGGCCCGGTAGCGGTAGCCGGCGGCGACGTTCGGCTTCAGCCGGATGGCGCGGGTGAAGCACTCCACGGCCTCGCGGAAGTCGCCCGCCCGGAAGCTCTGGTGGCCGCGGTCGTACAGGACCTGGGCGTCGGCGGTGGTGCGGTCGGTGGCCATCGGTCGGGGGGCCGCTATGGGGTGCCGGCGGGTGACTCCATATTGTAGCACCGGGATCGACAGCCGAGCGCGTTTCGGGCGGGGCGTAACCGCGGGGCGGGTGTCGGGTTCAAATGCGCAGCGGTCGCGCGGCCGCCCGGAATCGGTGAATTCGCCCATCCCGGTCAGTCGATACAATCGATGCTAGGTTCGCCGCGCGTGCGACGAGGCGGGCGGCCGCGCGGCCCCGGATCGAACTCGCCCGAGATGTCCTCATGGCCGGCCTGTTCCGCCCCAACCCCCACGGCTCGCCGATCGAAGCGGGGGTGGTCGGGTTCGGATTCTACACTGCCACCGTCTTCGACCTGCTGGCCGAGGCCGGGCGACCGGCCCGGTTCGTCGTCGATGACCGGGGGGACGGGGATTTCTACGGGGTTCGGCACGCGGCGGCGGTGCGGGGAATCCCGGTTCTGGACGCGGCGGCGTTCGTGGGGCGGGCGAAGCGGGGGGCGGTCCTGTACGCCGGTCGGGTGGAGGCGACGCCTCCCGCCGATGCGCGTCCGCCCGCCGGCGAGCCGTCCGCAGGGCGGTCTCCGGCCCGCGGCGGATCGGACGGGGCGGCGTTCGCGGGGCGGACGAAGAGCGGCGCGCGGTACGACGGCCGCGAGGAGACGCCGCTTTCCCCCGACCTGGCGTGCGACGCCCCGCGCCAGATCGCGGCGTGGGTCGCCCGCGCCTGCGGCGGGCCGGTGCCGATCCGCCACCCCGTCGAGCTGCTCCAGCGGGTGCCGATGCCGCCGTGCCCGGACCGGTACGCGGTGTTCGGCTTCCCCGGCTCCGGGAACATCCTCACCCAGAACCTGATCGCCGGCCTGTTCGCCCGGAATCCGCCGCCCGCGCCGGAGGGGTGGCAGATGCGGGCCGGGCTGTCCGAACACTACTTCCTCAGCACCGCCGCGCGGGTGCGGGCGGCGCTCGCCCGGCTGGCCCCGACGCACGTCGATTTCATCCCGCACGAGTTCGGCACCATGATGGTGGCGGTGGAGTGCGGGCCGGCCCGAGCCGGGGCCGCGTTCCACGTCCCCAGCCACCGGCACCTCGGGCTGCGGACGTTCCCCACGCACTCCCGCCCGACCCGCCAGGCGGTGGACTACTTCGCCGCCGCCGGCGCGCCGTTCGTGGCCGTCGTCCGCCACCCGTGCGAGACGCTGCTGTCGCTGGCCAACAAGATCGCCCGCCCGTCGCGGGTGATGCTCGACCACCCGCGGTTCCTGGACCGCGAGTCGGACCAGCTGGCCGACTGGACGGCGCACCTGCTGGCCAACCGCGACCGGGTGATCGTCGTCCGGTACGAGGACCTGGTGGACCGCCGGACGGCCGCGCTGCGGCGGCTGGCCGACGCCCTCGGCCGCCCCGTGTCCGACGGCGAGGCGGCGGACCTGCTCGACGCCTACCTGTTCCGCAACCTGCCGTCCCTCGTCCTCGGCCACTTCTACCGCGGCGGCAGCGACAAGTGGCGGACGGAGTTCACCCCGGACGACCTGCGGCGACTGCTCGCCCGCATCCCGGCGGCGGCGTTCACCGCGTTCGGGTACGAGGTGCCGACGGCCGCCGACCTGACGGCCCCCACCGCCGTCGCGGCCGAACCGATGCCGGTGAACCCGCTGAACGCCGCCCTGTTGCGGACGTTCCGGTTTCACCCGGTGCCCGGCCCGCACGGCATCCACGTGACCGGCAGCGACCGGGAAATGATCGACGCCCTGTCCGCCGCGTTCCAGGATCCGGACCTGCTCGCCCTGCTCGCCACCGGCGGGCTGGCCGAGGACGGCCACGTCCCCGCCATCTACGACGCCGCCTGACGAACGGGAGGGACGGTCCTGGCCGCCCCGGCCGTCGCCCCCGGACGACTTCTTCCCCGAATGCGAAGAGCCGCGGCCGGTCCTCGGGTGACGCGATGGCGGTGTTGCCGTTGGCCTGTCCCAGTTGGGTGGATACGCTGAACGGGCAGCGACCGCACCGAGGGGCGACCGTGTACTTGATGTATGTCGATGAGAGCGGCGACAGCGGCTTGCCTGCGAATGGCTCGCCCACGCGCTACTTCTGCCTGTCGGGTGTTGTCGTTCACGAACTTCGCTGGCGGGACACCCTGTCAGCACTGCTCGACTTTCGTCGTTGGATCAAACGGCGGTACGGCGTGTATCTGGACGACGAGCTCCACGCGGCGGAGATGGTGAGCAAGGCGTCGAAGCTCGCCCCATCGCTCCGCGCCTTGAAAAAGCACGAGCGATTGGCCATCATTCGTCACTTCGCCGACGAGCTTTCCCGGCTTTTGGATGTCAGCATCATCAACGTGGTCGTGGACAAGGGGACCGGCAAACTGGCAACCAAGGAGGACGTCTTTCGCGGGGCGTGGTACCGGCTGTTCCAGCGGTTCGAAAACACCATCGAGCGGCGCAATTTTCCGGGACCGCGAAATCCCGCCGACCGGGGGATCGTCTTGGCGGACGGCACCGACGCCGAGCGCGTCCGGCGGTACTTGCAGTCGATGAGGGTGTCCAATCGACTCCGCGTGTCGCAGTCGTCCGGCAGCTTCGTGGTCTTCGACCGCCCGATCGTCTCGCTGATCGAAGACCCCGTGATGATGGATTCCAAACACTCCTATTTCGTCCAGGCGGCGGACTGCTGCGCGTTTCTCCTGAAACAGTACACTGAGCCGTCGGGATTCATGCGGAAACACGGTGCCCAAGCGTACTTCAAACGACTCGAACCCGTGTTGTGTAAAGTGGCGAGCCTTTCCGATCCGCTTGGAATTGTTCGGCTGTGAAAAAAATGGGGGCCCTTGCGGACCCCTGGTGGCTCCTACTACTCGAACTTCTCGAGGTTCAGAACCAAAGGCAGTATACACGAGTCAGACCTGCGAATCAAGCCCCGACCGTCCTCCGACCCGACGAAACATCCACCCAGCGGATACCGACGACACCATGCCCTTCCACACCCACCGCTTCGCGTCCGGCCTCCAGCTCATCGGCGAGACGCTGCCGTCGTCCCGCAGCGCGGCCGTCGGCTTCTTCGTCCGCACCGGTGCCCGCGACGAGACCGGCCCCGAGTCCGGCGTGTCGCACTACCTCGAACACATGATGTTCAAGGGCACCCCGCGCCGCACCGCCCTGGACGTGAACCGCGACTTCGACCGCATCGGGGCCAGCTACAACGCCTACACGAGCGAGGAGAACACCGTCTACTACGCGGCCGTGCTGCCGGAGTACCTGGCGACGGCCGTGGACATCCTGGCCGACATCCTCCGCCCCAGTCTGCGGCAGGCCGACTTCGACACCGAGAAGCAGGTGATCCTGGAGGAGATCAAGATGTACCAGGACCAGCCGGGGTCCGAAGCGTGGGAACACGCCCGCAAGATCTATTACGGCAGCCACAACCTGGGCCAGACCATCCTCGGCACCACCGAGAGCGTGACGGCCCTGACCGCCGAGCAGATGCGGGCGTACTTCGACCGCCGGTACGTCGCGTCGAACATCCTGGTCAGCGTCGCCGGGCAGTTCGACTGGGACGCCTTCGTGACGCTCATCGAGGAGAAGTGCGGCCAGTGGACGGACGCGGCGGCGACCCGCACCGGCGTCACCGAACACGTCGGCCCCGGCGGCGTCCACGCCGTGGCGAAGGACGGTGTCGCGCAGGAACACGTCCTGTGCATCGCCGCCAGCCCGCCGGCCGAGTCGAGGATGCGGTACACGGCCAGCACGCTGGCCATCGCCATCGGCGACGACAGCGGCAGCCGGCTGCACTGGGCGCTGGTCGATCCGGGCAAGGTGGAATCGGCGTCGTGCGGGGTGGACCAGAGCCAGGGCAACGGCATGCTCGCGGCCAGCTACAGTTGCGACCCGGAGGACGCCGCCGAGAACCTGACCATCGTCCGGCAGGTGCTGTCCGAAGTGCAGGCGGGCGGCATCACCGACGAAGAGCTGCTCCAGGCGAAGAACAAGATCGCCAGCCGGGTGGTGCGGTACTCCGAGCGGCCGATGGGCCGGATGCGGACCATCGCCGGGAGCTGGATGTACACCGGCGAGTACTCCGACCCGGACGTGGAGCTGGCCCGCTTCGACGCCGTCAGCCAGACCGGCATCCGCGAGTACCTGGACAAGTACCCGGTGGACCGCCTGACCGTGGTCGGCTACGGCCCGGCGACCACGCTGGGGTAACAACACGACCAGCAGCGAGCGCGGAGTGACCAGTGCCACGTCGTCGCCGCGACCGCAGGGAGCGGGCCACGGTCTACGCGCTCCCTCCGGTCGCGGCAACGACTCGGCACCGCATTTGCCTAACACTTCTTTGCCCCCACGTCCGCTCAGAGGTTCCCCCCATGCGCAGACTTCTTCCGCTCTTGGCCCTCACGCTCTCCGCCTCGCCCGCCTTGGCCCAGAAGCCGACGAAGGCCGAGTGGCAGGCCGTCGTGGACAAGGCCGCCGCGTTCCTGAAGGCCGGTCGGGAAGACAACGGCGGGTGGGCGACGAAGAAAAGCCCCGGCGTCACCGGGCTGGTCGTTACGGGGTTGTTGCAGTGCGGCAAGACGGCCGACGACGAGATGACCGCGAAGGGACTGACGTACATCGAGAGCCTCATCAACGAGAAGGCCGGGCACATCGCCGGCGCGGACCCCAAGCCGGGCCTCCAGAACTACGTCACCTGCGTGAACGTGATGGCCCTCGCCGCCGCCAAGAAGGACGACAAGTACAAGAAGGTGATCGGCGACGCGGCCAAGTTCCTGAAGGGGTTGCAGTGGGACGACGGCGAGGGCAAGAAGCCGGAGGACGACTTCTTCGGCGGCGCGGGGTACGACAGCAAGTCCCGCCCGGACCTGTCCAACACGCAGTTCTTCCTCGACGCGCTGACGGCCGCCGGCACCCCGGCCGATGACCCGGCGTTCAAGAAGGCGCAGGTGTTCGTCAGCCGCTGCCAGAACCTGAAGAGCGAACACAACACGCTGCCGTGGGCCGGCAAGATCAACGACGGCAGCTTCATCTACAGCGCCGCCGGCGGCGGCAGCACCAAGACCAGCGACGCGGCCGACGCCCCGCTGACCGGGTACGGCAGCATGACCTACGCCGGGGTGAAGAGCCTCATCTACGCCGGCGTCGGCAAGGACGACAAGCGGGTGAAGGAAGCGGTGGCGTGGCTGCGGAAGAACTACACCGTGGAGGCGAACGCCGGCATGCCGCCGCAGCTGGCGGGCCGCGGGCTGTTCTACTACTACCACACGATGGCCAAGACGATGGCGCTGCTGGGCGAGGACGAGTTCGCCGACGACAAAGGCGTCGAGCACGACTGGAAGACGGACCTGTTCCGCGCCATCGAGAAGCGGCAGGGCAAGGACGGCAGTTGGGCCAACCCGGAAATCCGGTGGATGGAAAATGACCCGCACCTCGTCACCGCGTATGCTCTGATGGCGCTGAGCTACCTGCAACCGAAGTGACCAATCTCTTCACGCCGGAGGCGTGGCGGACTGTAGCCAGGGGTGAAACCCCTGGAATGCGTCCCCGACCAACCATCGCACCCCGGAGGGGTGCCGGACGCGAATCCGGCACCCCTCCGGGGTGCGTGCCGTTTCCCGTCGGTTCCAGGGGTGTCGCTCGCTGCGCTCGCTCACCCCTGGCTACAGTCCGCCACGCCTCCGGCGTGAAGACAAGATTTGCCGGACGCTATTGAGCGCTGCTTCTCTTCCCACCTTCGGCTAGCATATCTTCCGGCAACTCTCCCTCTCCCGTTCGGGGTCGATCATGTCGCGCATCGGTGCGGTGGTGGCGGTCGCGGCGCTGGCCGTCGCCGCGTGGGTCTCGTTCCGGCCGACGCACTCGGCGGACGTGCCGACAGCGGCGAAGCCGGCGGTCTGGACATCCGGCAAAGTCACCGGCAGCCCGGAGCCGCCGCCGCCGTACACCCCGACCCGCGCCTTCCCCGGCGCGAAGTTCAACCACCCGCTGCTCCTCGCCCGCGTGCCCGGTTCGCCGCTGCTGTTCCTCGGCGAGCAGGACGGCAAGCTGTTCGGCATCGATCCGGCCAAACCCGACGCCAAGCCGGCGCTCTTCGCCGACCTGAAGGCCGACTTCGCTAAGCTGACGCCGATGAAGGACGCCAACGGCTTCCACGAGCTGTACGGCCTCGTCTTCCACCCGAAGTTCGAGACGAACAAAACGTGTTTCGTCTGCTACACCATCAAGGGCAAGAAGGGGCCGAAGGTCGGGCCGTTCAACCCGGACCAGAACTTCCCCGACGGCTCGCGCGTCTCGCGGTTCACCGTGACGCAGAAGGACGGCGACGCGCCGAAGTTGGACTTGGCCACCGAGGAAGTCGTCCTCACCTATGTTCAGGGCGGGCACAACGGCGGCGACCTGCACTTCGGCCCCGACGGCTACCTGTACATCTCCACGGGCGACGCCACTGACCCGGCTCCGCCGGACAAGTTCGGCACCGGCCAGGACTGCTCCGACCTGCTGTCGTCGGTGCTGCGGATCGACGTGGACAAGAAGGACGCGGGCCTGAACTACGCCATTCCTAAGGACAACCCGTTCGTCGGCGTGGTCCACGACGGCAAGAAGGTGCGGGGCGAGGTGTGGAGTTTCGGCTTCCGCAACCCGTGGCGGATGAGCTTCGACCGCAAGACGGGCGACCTGTGGGTCGGCGACGTCGGGTGGGAGAACTGGGAGATGGTCCACAAGCTGAGCAAGGGCAGCAACCACGGGTGGAGCATCGTCGAGGCCCGGCAGCCGATCAACACGACGTGGAAGCTCGGGCCGACGGCGGTGGTCACGCCGGCGGTCATCGAGCTGGACCACTCGGCCGCCGCCAGCGTGACCGGCGGGTACGTGTATCGCGGCAAGAAGTTCCCGGAGCTGGTCGGCAAGTACATCTTCGGCGACTACATGACCAAGCGCATCTGGGCGGCGAAGGTCGAGGGCGACCGGCTGCTCGAACTGGTGGACCTGATCGCGCCGACCGTCCGCGTGTCGGCCTTCGGCGAAGACAACGCCGGCGAGATCTTCTTCGTCGATTACGACGGCGGCACCGTCCACACGCTGGAGAAGAACGCCGTCCCGCAATACGACCCGACGAAGTTCCCGAAGACCCTGAGCGGCACCGGCCTGTATACCGATGTGAAAGGCAACAAACTGGCCGACGGTGTGAGGCCGTTCAATGTGAACGCGCCGATGTGGAGCGACGGCGCGACCGCCGAGCGGTTCGTCGCGGTGCCGAACGGCGAGAAGGTCAAGCACTTCGAGGAGCGCCAGAAGCTCGGCTACGTCGATTGGCTGCCGTTCCACCTCGTCTTCCCGAAGGACGCGGTGCTGGGCCGCACGCTCACGCTGGAACTGCAGCCCGGCAAGGCGAAGCGGGTCGAGACGCAACTCCTCCACTTCGACGGCGCGTTCTGGCAGGCGTACAGCTACATGTGGCGGGAGGACCAGTCGGACGCCGACCTGGTGCCGTTCGACGGCTCCGAGAAGGTGTTCCGCGTGGCCGACAAGCGGGTGCAGGGCGGCGAGCGCGAGCAGGTGTGGAACTTCGCCAGCCGGCCGCAGTGCCTGACCTGCCACACGCCGTGGGCCGAGGTGTCGCTCGGCTTCAACTTCGACCAGTTGAACAGGACCGTGAAGGTGGACGACAAGGACCGCAACCAACTCGCGGCGATGTGCGAGTCCGGGCTGCTCGAACGGCTGGACAAGCAGAAGAAGGCGAAGCCGGCGCTGACCGAGGACGCCGCCGCGAAGCTCGGCAAGTTGACCGACCCGCACGACGAGAAGGCGGACCTGACTGACCGCGCGCGGAGCTACCTGCTCGCCAACTGCTCGCACTGTCACCGCAACGGCGGCGGCGGGGCGGTGCAGATGTACTTGACCCGCGACGCCGACTTGAAGAAGGAGAAGGTGATCGACGCACCGCCGACCCGCGGCGACTTCGGCATCAAGGACGCGAAGGTCGTCGCGCCGGGCGACCCGTACCGCAGTACGCTACTGTACCGCATGGCCAAGTTCGGCAAGGACCGCATGCCGCACATCGGCGCGGAGCTGCCCGACCCGAAGGGGTTGGAGTTGCTGGCGAAGTGGATCACCCTGTTGAAGCCGAACGCGCCGAAGATCGCCATCCCGCCGCTGCCGGATGCACTGAAGAACCCGGCCACCGCGCTCGCGCTGAGCATCGCCGCGGACCCGGCGGCCCGCATGGAAATCCTTGCGAAAGCGTCTGAGCAGTCGCCCGGCCACGTCCGCGATCTGTTCGAGGGGTACTTCCCACCGCAGGCCGGGGAGCGCAAGCTCGGGCAGAACCCACGGGCAAAGCAAATTCTGTCGCTGACGGGGGACGCCGAGCGCGGCAAGGCGGTGTTCCTGCTTGAGCGCAACCAGTGCGCGAGCTGTCACAAGCACGGCGCGGCCGGCAAGGAGATCGGCCCGGACCTGACGCACATCGGCTCGCAGCGCACCCGCGAAGACCTGCTCGAAAGCCTGCTCGACCCGTCCCGCCGCGTCGAGGCGAAGTACCAGAGCTACGAGGCCAAGACGCTGGACGGTCTATGCGTGACGGGTGTGCTGGTGAACAAGGACGCGAAGGGCGTGACGCTGCGGGACGCCAAGGCGAAGGACCACACCTTCGCCACCGCCGACCTGGACAGCTTCCGCCCGTCGCGGCTGTCGCTCATGGCGAACGGCCTGCTCGCGGACCTGACGCCGCAGCAGGCGGCGGACCTGCTGGAGTTCTTGGCGAAGTCGCGGAAGTGATTTTGCAGCCCCGAAGGGGCGACCGTGAATAGCCTGGGGCTGACGCCCCAGGCTATTCACGGTCGCCCCTTCGGGGCTTAAGTCCGTCTCCTCCGCACCCATCCGCGTCTCCTCCACATTTGTCACTCCCCATGATCCGCCCCGCCACCCGTGCCGACGTGCCCACCATCGTGTCGCTCATCCGCGCGCTGGCGGTGTACGAGAGGCTGCCGCACGAGGTCGAACTGGACGACGCGGCGCTCGCCGAACACCTGTTCGGGCCGCGGCCCTACGCCGAGTGCCTGATGGCCGAGGACGCCGGCGCGGTCGTCGGCTTCGCGCTGTTCTTCCACAACTACTCGACGTTCGGCGGCAAGCCGGGCCTCTACCTGGAAGACCTGTTCGTCATCCCGGAGGCGCGCGGACGCGGGCACGGCAAGGCGCTGTTCGTCGAGCTGGCCAAGCTGGCGACGGCGCGGAACTGCGGCCGGCTGGAGTGGGCCGTGCTGGACTGGAACGAGCCGGC
Source organism: Fimbriiglobus sp. (assembly GCA_043745295.1). Classification (GTDB taxonomy): domain Bacteria; phylum Planctomycetota; class Planctomycetia; order Gemmatales; family Gemmataceae; genus JALHQU01. Next base: position 98,130 of record JAYTTN010000714.1, read on the forward strand.
CATCGGCTTCTACCAGAAGCTCGGCGCGGTGGCCAAGGACGAGTGGACGACGTACCGCCTGACGGGCGACGCGCTGACGGAGTTGGCGGGGGAGTGAGGGGAAATGCGAATCGGATCGATGAGCGACTCGTCGCCGCGAGCGTGCTCGCGGTGACGACGGCGTCCGTTTTCCCTCATCCTGGAACTGCAACCGACCTGTAAGCCCCTCCCAATCGGCCGGTAAGATAGCGGGACGGATCGAATCCCCGTCCCGTTGCTCCTCCGAGTTCGTCCATGACTCCCGTTTCGCCCGACGCGGCACTGGCCGCCCTGCACTGGCGGTACGCCGTCAAGAAGTTCGACCCGACGAAGAAGATTCCGGCCGACCTCTGGGCCGCACTGGAGCAGTCGCTCGTCCTGTCGCCGTCCAGTTACGGCCTCCAGCCGTGGAAGTTCGTCGTCGTCGAGACGCCGGCCGTCCGCGAGCAACTGCTGCCGCACTCGTGGGGCCAGAAGCAGATCGTGGACGCCTCGCATTTGGTGGTGTTCGCGCTGAAGAAGGACATCGGCGCGGCGGACGCCGAGCGGCTGATCGCCCGGTCGGTGGCGGTACGCAACCTCCCGTCGGCGGCACTGGACGGGTACAAGGGGATGATCGTCGGGTCGCTCGCCAAGACGCCGGCCCCCGCCATCGACGTGTGGATGAGCCGGCAGGTGTTCATCGCCCTGGGCGTGTTCCTGACGACAGCCGCCATGCTCGGCGTGGACGCCTGCCCGATGGAAGGGTTCGTGCCGGAGAAGTACGACGAAATCCTGGGGCTGACGGCGAAAGGGTACGCCGCGCGGGTGGTGGCGACCGCCGGCTACCGCGCCGCCGACGACCCCTACGCGAGTCTGGCCAAGGTGCGGTATCCGACCGAGGAGATCGTCGAGCGGGTGTGATCTCGCGTCTGCCGGAGCCGGAAGCGTGAGCGACGGGAGTCGGCTTTCCGTCGCTCACGCTTCCGGCTCCGACAGCCACCAGGCGGGGGAATTGGTACAATAGTGGTCCACGATCCCCGCTCCGGTACTCGGTGTCGAATGGCGGAGGCTCCGATCACGCGTGCCACTCTCCTCGTCCGCATCAAAGATGCCGGGGATGTCGCGGCGTGGACCGAGTTCGTCAACCTGTACGGCCCGGTCGTGTACGGGTTCGCCCGCAAGCGCGGGCTGCAAGACGCGGACGCCGCCGACCTCGTGCAGGACGTGCTGCGGAGCGTCGCCCGGAACGCCGAGCGGATGGACTACGACCCGAAGCGGGGCACCTTCCGCGGCTGGCTGTACACCGTCACCCGGAACAAGATTTACAACTTCCTGACGGCCAACAAGAACCGCCCGAAGGCGGTCGGCGACTCGGCCTCGCAGGAGCGGCTGGACTCCCTCCCCGGCAAGGCCGACGACCACGAGCGGGAGTGGGAGTTGGAGTACCAGCGGCGGATCGCGGCGAAGGCGATGGACCGGGTGCGGCACGAATTCCAACCGGCCACCTGGCAGGCGTTCTGGGGAACGGCGGTGGACGGCCGCACCGCGCTGGAAGTCGGGACGGAGTTGAAAATGACCCCCGGCGCGGTGTACGTGGCCAAGAGCCGGGTGCTGGCCCGCCTGCGGGAAGAAGCGCAGCAACTGATGGCCGAGTCCGAAGCGCGGTAGCGGGAAGCCCTCCCGCCCGCGCCATCCACCCCTCCCCGTCGGATGGGGCGGCTTCGGGAAGCAGAAGAGTAGACCCCCTCACCCGCCTCGTGCGGCGCACGAGGCGACCTCTCCCCCACTGGCGTGGGGCGAGAGGTGGGGCGTAGTCGCCTCCGTCGCCTTGCCGGGCGCTGCAACCACCTCACACCTCTCCCCCACGCCAGTGGGGGGAGAGGTCGGAACGGCGCAGCCGGTCCGGGTGAGGGGGCGCAACAGGGGGGAAGAGAAGACCCCTCACCCGCCAGCTTCCACGCGGCGGCCGTCCACTCCGGCTCGTACGGCGCAACAGGGGGGAAGAGAAGACCCCTCACCCGCCTCGTGCGGGGCACGAGGAGACCTCTCCCCAACGGAGAGAGGTGGGGCGCGACTGGATCGCCCCGCAGCACGAGGATTCGCCGAAGAAGTGGACCGCACGGGCCGCCCGCCCGCCAAGAACATCGAGTGTCCTCTCCCATGGCCCTCTCCCATCCCGTCCTCCGCATCGAGTGCCCCACCCGCAACGAGCTGCGGGAGTTGATCCACGACGACCTGCCCGGCGACCGGGCGGACGAGATCACCGCGCACCTGAGCGACTGCGCCGGCTGCCAGCGGGCGATGGAGACCCTCGCCACCGGCGAATCCCCGGTGCTGGCCGAGGCCGTCCGCCACATCGACCGCATCGACCCGCCCCGCCACTCGGCCCTGTGGCCGGCGCTCGACCACTCCATCTCGGTCATCACCCGCGCCCATTCCAAGGACGCCACCCCGCGCGCCGGCGACCTGAAGCTCGACTTCCTGTCCCGCAGCACCTCCCCCGGCCGCATCGGCCGGCTGGGCGGGTTCGAGGTGAACCGGGTGATCGGCCGCGGCGGCATGGGCGTCGTCCTGCACGCCTTCGACCCGGTGCTCCAGCGGGACGTGGCGCTGAAAATCCTCGACCCGCAACTGGCCGGCAACGACACCGCCCGCCAGCGGTTCTGCCGCGAGGCCCGCGCCGCCGCGTCCGTCACCAGCGAGAACATCGTCACCATCCACCAGGTGGACGAGGACGCGAAGTCCGGGCTGCCGTTCCTGGTCATGCAGCTGGTCGCCGGCGAGTCGCTGGAGCAGCGGCTGCGGCGGGTGAAGAAGCTGGGCGCGCCGGACGCCGTGCGGCTGGGGGCGCAGGCCGCCGCCGGGCTGGCCGCCGCCCACGCCACCGGCCTCATCCACCGCGACGTGAAGCCGGGCAACATCCTGTTGGAGGAAGGCACGGATCGGGTCAAGCTGACCGACTTCGGGCTGGCCCGCGCGACCGAGGACCTGAAGCTGACCAAAACCGGGTTCGTGTCCGGCACGCCGCTGTACATGGCCCCGGAGCAGGCCCGCGGGGACGACGTGGACCACCGGGCGGACCTGTTCAGCCTGGGCGTGGTGCTGTACGAGGCCGTCACCGGCCAGCCGCCGTTCGACGGGAAGACGCCGCTGGCGGTGCTGCGGCGGGTGGCCGACGACCCGCACACGCCCGTCCACAAGCTGGCCCCGGACGTGCCGGAGTGGTTCGAGCACGTGATCGACCGGCTGCTGGCGAAGGAGCCGGCCGACCGGTTCCAGTCGGCCGCCGAGCTGCACGCCGTGCTGGACGCGCACGTCGTCCACCCGTCCAGCCCGCAGTGCGACGCGGCCGCCGCCTCGCACAATGCCGAGGCGTGCCCGTTCGACCCGCCGGCCAATCTGTCCCGCCGGGCGCGACGGCAGTGGCAGGCGCGGCTGGTCGGGCTGATGACGGTGCCGCTGATGGCCGGCGTGTTCCTCGGCCTGCTCCTCGCCTGGGCGTCCGGCGTGTTCGCCACCCCCGGCGAGACGGTGCCCGGCGACCCGCCGCCGCCGGTCGTTCGGGAGGTGGTGACGCACCGGGAGGAGCCGGTGGCGAAAGCGGACGCCGCGTTCCAGGTCGAGTTCCAGACCGACGCCCCGGTGTGGTCGGTCGGCACCTGCCCGGACGGCACCCACCTGGCCGTCGGCTTGGAGGACGGCAGCGTCCGCATCTACGACCTGAAGCAGAAGAAGCTGGCCCTGAGCGTGCCCGCCCACAAGGGGCCGGTGTGGGGGCTGGACTTCTTCCCCCGCACCGACGGCGGCGTCAACCGGTTCGTCACCGTCTCGGACGACGGCGTCATGAAGGTGTGGGACCTGACCGCCAAGAACGGGAAAGTGGACGTGAAGCAGTTCAGGGCGTTCGAGGGGACGGCCGGGGTGCGGGCGGTGGCGGTGAACCAGCACGGCACCGGCATCGTCACCGGCGACCGCGGCGGCAAGGTGAAGGTGTGGAACCTGGAGGCGAAGCCGACCGACGAGCCGACCCAGTTCGACCACGGCGGGACGGTGACGGCGGTGGCGTTCTCGAAGGACGACATCGGCGGCGGGTATGTGGCGTCGGCCGGGGTGGACAAGACGGTGAAGGTGTGGGACGTGCCGAACCGCCGGCAGTTCGGCCAGACCCTCCTCGGCCACAAGGGGCCGGTGTACGCCGTCACCTTCTCGAACACCGGCGTGCTGGCGACGGCCGGGTGGGACGGCGGCATCCGCCTGTGGGACGTGGACACGCTGGCCGAGAAGCCGGGGATGACCGGGCACGACGGGGACATCGGCAGCCTCGCTTTCACCGACTGCGGGCAAGTGCTCGCCTCCGGCGGGCACGACGGCACCGTCCGCCTGTGGGACGTGGACACCGGCAAGCTGGTGAAGCGGCTCAAGGCGCACGCCTCGTCGATCCACGTCGTCCGCTGGACGAAGGACTGCAAGACGGTCATCAGCGGCGGCCGCGACGGGTTCGTCCGCCTGTGGGATTCCGGCCGGTGAGGGGCGACCGCCGAGGGAACCGTTCTTCCAGTTGATTCCCCTTCGCCCGCCGGCTATCTCCCCGCCGGGGGAATCGTCATGGGCCGTGCCGCGCTGATCGCTCTGCTTGTCGTTTCGGGCCTCCGCGCGCAATCGCCGGACGCGCCCGAACCGATTGAACCGGCCGCCGCGACAGCCCCCGCCGCGCCGAAACCGAAGCCCGACCTCGACCCCGGCGACCTGTTGGGGCGCATCGAGACGCTGGAAAAGGCCAAGGATTCCAAGCTGCCGACCGTCAACTGGACCGGGCAGTTCCAGACCGACGCCGCCGTCTTCAACCAGGACGCCAACCACCTGCGGCGGTTCGGCAGCACGCCCGACGGGATCGCCTTCCGCCGCGCCCGGTTCGGCATGCTCGGCGACTACGGCCCGGCCAACTACCGCATCGAGTTCGAGTTCGCCGGCGGCCGCCCGCAGTTCCTCGACGTGTACGCCGGGGTGACGGACATCCCGTACCTCGGGTACGTCCGCGTCGGCCACTACTTCGAGCCGTTCAGCCTGGAGCAGGTCACGTCCGAGCGGTTCGCCACGTTCCTGGAGCGGTCGATCATCAACCAGGCGTTCGCCCCGCAGCGGAACCTCGGCACGATGGTGCGGAACGCGATCCTCGACGACCGTGCGACCTACGCCGTCGGCCTGTTCGCCACGGACAGCGACGTGTTCGGCGATTCGGTCGGCGCGCCGGTCGGGATCGCCCTCACCGGCCGCGCGACGGGGTTGCCGTGGTACGAACCCGATGGCACGCGCTACCTGCACCTCGGCGTCGGGTACAGCTTTCGGGAGTCGCACAACCGGAGCGTGCAGTTCCGCGCGCAGCCGGAGCTGCGCATCGGGCAGACGACGCCGACCACGCCGTTCGTCGCGGACACGAAGGCGATCCCGTCGGACTACTCGCAACTGATCGGGTTCGAGTGGCTGCTGATGAACGGCCCGGTGTCGGTGCAGTCCGAAGCGATGCTCGGGCCGGTGCATTCGCCGACCGGCGGGAACCTGCTTTTCTGGGGCGGGTACGCGGAAGCGGCGTGGCGGATCACCGGCGAGAGCCGGACGTACCGCAAGGACAACGGCACCGTGGAGCGGCTGATCCCGAGGCGGGACTTCGTCGGCCGCGATCCGGCGTCGTTCGGCCGCGGGCCGGGGGCCGTCGAGTTGGCCGCGCGGGTGTCGTACCTGGACTTGCAGGACGGGCGGGTGAACGGCGGGCGGGTGACGGACCTGACCCTCGGCGTGAACTGGCACCTGAACCCGTACCTGCGGGTGACGGGAAATTACATCCGCTCGTGGCTGTCCGCCGGCGGCATCAGCGACGCCGTCGGCCTACGGCTGGGGTGGGAGTTTTAGGCGATTTGAGTGCTGGTGCTTGATTATGTGGTCTTAACTGCTCACAGTTCGTTGAATCTGCGACCGTGGTGGATTTGATCGAACGACGCAATCGACGTTCCGCTACCGTTGGAGTGGATCAGGGCACGACGGGTGGTGGAGGGGGTGGGAATAGATTCCCACATTCCGTCATGATCGTGGCTACCTGGGCATCAGAAAGCCCACCAGCCGGCCCTTGTGTCCATGCCCCACCCATGTTTATCGCAAATCGCGACCGTGTGTGGGGCATTGGCTTTCCGTGAACGGTGCGATTGCCTGCAAAGCTGGTGATACACGCAGCCCTTGCCCGTGTGATGGAGACGTAGAGCATCCGTGCCGCCTCCAGAACCAGTCCCGGATATGGTGTAAGCCGGTGTCCAGGCAGAAGCTCATCTTCCAGTCCGGGAATGAACACCACACGCCCCGAGAGTCCCTTGGCTCCGTGCATTGTCATCATCCTCACTCGCGCCGGAAGCACACCCTCCACAGGAACGGGTTCCCCAATCCGTTGGAGAACGGATTCCAGTACGGCCGCTTGAGCAAGGTCGGACTCCGCCCAGAGGTAATCCCTGAGTTCCACAATGGTCATCTCAGGACGGAGTCCCGCGACCACGGTTCGCCATACGTCTGCCTCGTTCGCGTCGTAGTGCTTCTCGATAACTTGTGCGATCTCCTGGGATCGCATTTCCAGCGTGTCCTCGGGCTCCCACAAACTGATGGTCGCACAAGTAGCCCTGGCGCGGGTCAGGGCGTTCAAGGTGCCGCCCGAAAACACTCCTGGGGGCAAGTCGTCGTAGAAGATGTCCCGGTAGTTCAAGTTTGCAGTGATCACGGCATCGAATACCGCGACACAACGCACGATTCCCACGCCTTTCCGGAGACATAGTAGCGCCCGGTGGGAGATGTAGTCATTCTCGTTGCACACGATCCTTGCGATAGCCAGCACGAGCCGACCGGTTTCGGTATCGCAGAATCCTTCCTCCCGCGGGTGTTCGGTCGGAACGCCCGCGTTCTCCAGTTCTTTTAGGAGCAGTCGCATTAACTCCTGCTGGTTACTGATCAGGATCAGTATTTCCCTGGGATTCATTCCGGCATCGGTTAACGCCTTACAGGAAGCGGCAATCGCCTTAGCTTCCTGACTTGCCCATGTGAATTTCCACCGGAACATCGTACCAAGAACAGGCGGCGCGGAGGCTGCGTAGAGCGAGACGGGATTCTTCGCAATCCGACCTGGACCGGGGTGGGCAATAATCAGAGCTGTGCTGGCGCTGAGTATCGCCGGGGCACAACGGAAGCAGTCGTTGAGTTGGTGAGAAACGGCGTCGGGATAGGTGACGTGAAATTGCTGGATGCCAGCCGGAGAGGCGTGACGAAATGCGTAGAGGCTCTGATCGTCGTCGCCAGCCACAAAGACCTTCGCTCCCTGTTGGATGATGTGCCCGACGAACCGCAAATCGTTGGGATTCAGATCCTGGAATTCATCGACTATCAGGTGCTGTAGGTCGAGGAGCTCAACGGCGTCGAGCAATCCCGCTTCCATCTCCTCCACGCAAAGACGAATGATCTGCCCAGGAAGCACGCAGGCATATGTCTGCGTCCTGGGATTGTGGAATCCCGCGAACGAAGTCCGTTCAGCATCCGTAATAGGCGGGTCCGGGATGACGTGATTCGCCGGATTCCAGTCACCGGTACTCCAGAAAGCCTCATGGTCTTCACGTACCTCTTTCCGTCTCCTAACGCCACAACCATGCACGTGTCCGTACTCCTCGTCGAAGATGCTCTCCGTTTCCCACTCGTCCAACACGAGCGGCGGCGTCGGGTAAATGTTCAGGTGGCCTGCAACCCGAAGGATGCGGAGAGCCAGAGAGTGCAGGGTGGTGACTTGGACATCACTGATATTCTCATAGCCGAGTTCGCTGGCATAGGAGTGAACGCCCACCCGCAAGTCGGCTGCAGAAGCTCGGGTGAAGGAGACACACGCAATCTGCTTGGGCTAGACGCCTTGTTCGAGAAGCCAGCAAACTCGCCTTCCGATCGAGGCAGACTTTCCCGTGCCAGGCCCCGCGACCAGACGGACTCGATCTTGTATTGCTTCTGCGGCAGCGTTCTGGACAGCTACCGCAGCAGCGATCTGTGCGGGCGTGATGGGCATTGACAGTTGTTCCTGACGGGCCGCGCCAAAAACCGCTCAGGTTTGTGGCATTTGCGGCAATTCTAAACGGCGCTCTCGTGTGCGGCAAGTTCAGACCGGACACCATTCTCGAATAACTCCTGATTCGACGACACGCGAGGATACGACGGCTGACCGTCACTTCCCGCCGGTGGCCTTGGAGACCTCGTCGGCGTACTTGGCGTCCACCGCCACCGCCGGGCCGTCGAGGATGGTGAGGACGGCTTCCGGCATGAACGCCTTCGGCGGGTAGCAGTTGTCCTTGTCGCACACGTTGATCGAGAACTTCGGCAGCGTCACCGTCGCCTTGCCGGCGGCGGACGTTCTCGCACAGTTCCTGAAAGACCAGCCGGAAGCGGAGGCCGACCCGCCGGAACTGCCGCCGGTGATCGTGCTGGGAATGGAACAAGGGATTCTTCGCGGCCGCTATCTGGTTGTCGGCAAGATGCGAATCAGGTCGGCCGCGCGTGGCTGACCGACGAGGAGCCGAGGTGAACACCCTCACCGCGAGTACCACGCGATCAGCCGCGCGATCTCGCCGCGGCCGGCCAGTGTGCCGACGGCCCAGTTCTGCCGGCCGCTGCCGAGCAGCTTGTTGAACCCGAAGCTGTCGTCCACCAGTCGCAGCGCCTCGGTCAGCGACTCGTCCTTGTCCCGGCCGTCGGAGGCGAACACCCGCGTCAGCCACAGGATGACCGGGAACGTGAGCAGCAGCGATTCCAGGCCGAGCCAGAACGGCCGGCGGTGGTTCGTCGGGCCGACGAACTGCATCGACTCTACCTTCACCCGATAGAACCGCGCCAGCAGCGCCTGCCCGGCGGCGGACAGATCCCCCGCCGGCATCTCGGCGACGGCGAACGTGGTGTCGGGGAACCG
>JAYTTN010000715.1:0-3744 GCA_043745295.1 Fimbriiglobus sp.
ACCACCGCCAGTATTCCACGATGGTCAGGTGGGTGTGTTGGCCCCACGTCAGGCCCGCACCGTAGAACAGGGCGATGGCGGTCGAGGCCATCAAGAAGATAAGCAGCAGGTGCTTCTGCTCGCCCGACTTCTTCAACGCGGGCACGACCACCCGCACGACCAGGAACAGCCACAGCAAAAGGCCGGCGAAGAGGCCGATCTGCCAGGCACGGCCCAGGTCGATGTACTCGTACCCCTGGTGGCCGAAGTAGAAGGACGCGGCCGGCGAGAGGTGGTGCTGGACGCTCAACCACTGCCCGGCCATCGACCCGACCACGACCACCAGCAGGGCGACGAACAGGAGGTCGACGCCGAGTTTCTGGCCCCTGGGTTCCGACCCGCTCACCAGCGGCCCGATGAACAGGCCGGCGGCCAGCCACGCCGTCGCGATCCACAGGACGCCGAGTTGCAGATGCCAAGTTCGTGTCACGCTGTACGGCAGCCACTTCGACAGCGGGATGCCGTAGAAGCCGTCGCCCTCGACCCCGTAGTGGGCGGTGACGACGCCGAGCAAGATTTGCACGAGGATCATGGCCGACACGAGCCAGAAATACTTGACCGTCGCCCGCTGGGAGGGCGTGGCCTTCCAGCCGAGAATCGGGTCGGTTTCGGGGACCGGCTCACCGGAGCGTTCTTGTTTCTGCGAGGCGTACCACCAGACCATCGCCCCGATTCCCGCGAGCAGCACGAGGACGCTCACCCCGGTCCAGACGACGGCCTCGCCGGTGGGCCGGTTGCCGACCAGGGGCTCGTGCGGCCAGTTGCTGGTGTAGGTGAGTTCGGCTCCGGGCCGGTTGGTGGACGCCGCCCACGAGGTCCAGAAGAAGAAGGCGGCTAACTGGCGGATCTTCTCGGGATCGGCCTGGGCACCTTTGGGGATGGCGTAATCGGCGTTGCCGTTGCCGAACACGTCGGCGTAGTGCTTGAGGTTGGCCTCGAACGCCCGCGCCCGCACCGGGTCCACCGTGAGCGTCCGCGTGGCGGGGTCAAATGTGTTCGTCCGCATCAGCAGTTCGAGTCGCTTTTGAAGTTGCGCCTGGTGTTCTGGGTCGAGCCCGTCGTAGCCCGTGTGGAAGTGCGTCTGCGCCCACTCGTCGAGGATCAAGACGCACTCCCGGTGGAGCCAGTCGGCCGACCAGTCGGGTGCGACGTAGCTGCCGTGGCCCCAAATCGAGCCGACCTCCATGCCGCCCATCGCCTGCCAGACGTTCTGCCCCTTCCCGATGTTGTCGCTGGGAACGACCACCGTGCCGTCCGTGGCGACGACCCGGACGGGGATGGGCGGTGCCTCCTGGTAGATGCGGGTGCCGATCCAACCCAGGACCGAGAAGGAGAAGACCAGGACGGCGGCGAATGCCAGCCACAGACGCTTCATCTCGGTTCCTCCAGCAATCGTCGGTCGTCATTCCACGTGGCAACCCGTTCCGCGAACGCGTCCCGCGGTTTCCCGTATGTGGCGGACCCGCCGCGTGCGAGTGCCGACAGGAGCACGCCGTTGAGCCGCACGCCGACCTCCGGGACCGACCGATCGCCGCGGGCGGAAGGAAATCACTCGTTCCAGACGAGGATCTCCGACACCCCGCTGCGGGCCTTCCCGGCGTGGGTGAACACGACCCGCACCTTGCCCGCCGTCACCCGGTCGAAGCGGACCTCGTTGAACTGCCCGCCGGCCGGCTTCTCGGGCGACTTCTTCGCCCCCGCCACGGACTTCCACGCCTTGCCGTCCCAGAACTCGACCTCGTATTTGGTCGGGGGCTGCACCCCGCCGCGGTCGTCGTAGATCGCCAGCTCGACGCGCGCGAACGCCTTCGCCGCCCCGAAATCGACCTCCAGCCAGTCGGTTTCGTTCGGCGACTCGTAACTGGTCCAGCGGTTGGTCGGGCTGGGGAGGAAGTTGGTCTTGCCGTCGATCGCCAGAGCCGGCTTGCCCCCGAACCGGTCCGCGTACGACGCCGACGCCTTCGGGAACGGCTTGTCGCCCGGGTTGTGGGCGAGGTTCCCCGCCGGGTGCGGGGCCGGCTCGACCGGCAACTTCGCGTCGCCCCACACCTCGAACTCGGTCAGCCCGGCCTTCCCGCCGGCCGCGTGGCGGAACACCGCCCGTACCCTCGTCGCCTCCAGCACCGGGAACCGGACCACGTTCGCCCGCCGGCCCGTCGGCTTCTCCGGCGTGCGGGTCTGGCCCGGGACCGGCCGCCACACCTTCCCGTCCCAGTATTCCAGGTCGAACCCGGCCGGCGGGACGACGCCCTTCTCGTCGTCCAGGAAGTACAGCTTCGCCGCGTTAACGGCCCGCGTCGTGCCGAACTCGACGGCGACGGAATCGGTCGGGTTCGGTGACCCTTCGCACGTCCACCGGTTCGGCGGGTCGCGGTGATACCAGTAGTTGCCATCGACGAGCTTCGTGGGCGGCGTCTTCGGGTTGGAGAACGACGCGAGCACGCGCGGGTAGTAGGTGCCGTCGTTGTTCACCGCAAAGTTCACCTCCGACGGGGCGGCCTTCACGGCGGGAGCGGGCGGGAGCTTGGCGGTGAGCGGGCCGAGCGTCTCGGCGGCGGCGATCACCTTCCCGTCGCAGAGCAGGTGCAGACCCTTCCCGAACTTGTACCGCGTGCCGTCGCGGTCCCACACGACGCCGACCAGGTGCCCCCGGTACGGCACCGCGTCCAGGGCGAAGTACGCCCAGGTGGCCGGGGCCAGCGGCCTCACCTCCAGGGTGTCGTCGTCCCGCGGCCGGAGGCCGACCAGCCCGGTGATGACGAGGTCGTTGAACGACGAGTGGAAGTAGTGCTCGCTGTGGTTGTACCCGTCGTGCCCCTCGAACGACCCGGTGTCCGGGTGGCACGCCTCGGCCAGGTACGGCTTCCCGCCCTTGCGGTGCGTCGTGGCAAACGTCTGGAGCAGGCCGAGGTAATCGGCCGGCGTCACCACCTTCTGGTCGTACTCCTGGAGCAGGTTGGCCATCGCCTTGAGCGTCTGGCTGGTGGCGTACGGCCACGACTGCCCGCTCCACCAGCAGCACGTCTTCTTCAACAGGAACATCGGGTCGTTCCGCTCGACCGTGGTCGGGCCGAACGGGGCCGCGAACCCGTCCTTGTCGAGCAACTTCTTCCAGGCGACCTCGTACCCCTTGCCGGCGTCGGGCATCGAGAACTGCCACGGCACGTACCCGATCAGCTCGCGGCCGTATTCGCTCCCGGCGTGCCGGCCGGTCTGGTGGGTCAGGGTCAGGCCCTTCACCTTGAACCCGTCCGCCTCCTCGTCCCGCTGGGACAGGGGGAAGAAGAACTGCCGCTTCGCGTCCCACAGCTTCTTCTGGAGGTTCTCCTTCAGGCCCGCGGCCTTCGTGCGGTAGGCGCCGGCGGTCGCCTTGTCGCCCGCGAGGTCGGCGACGCGCGCGACGGCAATCGCGTCCGCCCACATGTACGCGTTCATTGTCGGTCGGTAGCCGGGCGCGCCGCGGAGGATGTCCTTGGTCTGCCGGCTGTTGATGTTGAACTCCATCCCGTCGTCGTGCCCGGTCTGCCAGAATAGCCCCGCGTCCGCGACGAAGTGCCGCTTCTCCCAGCCCTCGTGGTTCTTCTTCAGGTCGGGGAGTAGCTCCTTCACGAACGCGTCGTCGGGGTGAACCCGGTGAACGGCCCACACGGCGTCCGCGAGCCACGTGCTGTAGTTCCGCACCCCCGGCGCGCAGCCGCGGAACTA
>JAYTTN010000716.1:0-3724 GCA_043745295.1 Fimbriiglobus sp.
CTCGTGGTCGTGGTGCCGCTGAAGGCGGAGTTCGACCGCCAACCCGTCCTGAAGACCGCCGGCACGGTGGTCAAGCGGATCGAACGCCTGCAAATCGACGGGAGCTGTTCGGCCGCGAATGTTCCGGCGAGGGCACCGAATACGACGCCCGGCATCGTGGCCGAGGAGCGCGGCGCACTCGGCATCGGCGGACGTGCCAGGAGATGCTCGGCCGCATCCCGGCGTATGCCCATCTCCTGTGGCAGTTCCGCGCCGCGCGGGTCGAGTTCCCGCCGTTCCCGAACGATTGACGGCGGCGTCACCGCACCACGTTCGGGGCCGTCAGCCGCGGACGGAGCAGGTCGATGGGGATCGGCAGGTGCTTCACCTCGGTCGCGGTCAGCGGCCGCACTCCGACGGAGAACATCGGGCGGCCGTACAGCTCGACCGCCATTCCCCGGCAGATCCAGCGGCCGGTCGCCTCGTCGAACTGTGTGGCTCGAGCCGGCAAGGCGTCCGGAGAAGGGCGGAGCGGTCGCATCGTCAGCAGTTCCCACCCGCCGTCGGACCGTTGCCGGCACAGCTCGGACTTCCCCACCCAGACCAGGACGGGCGGCGGTGCCGCCGGACTCCGCCGCGCCCGCTCCTCCGCCTTCGTCAGCGCCGTCGCCCGCCGCAGGATGCCGGTCTTCGGACAGACGTACCACTGATATCGGCCGCGAATCTCTCCGCCGTACCAGGACCATCCGCGCCTCCGGTGCGGGGGGTAACACGGCACGCCGTCGATCAGTCGAGCGTCCGTCTCGACGTACTCGAACAAATGTGTGAGGATGTGTTTCTGGACGACGTTGCCGCGGTCCACGTGTTCGCACAACTCGGCGTACACCGCGTCCCACATCCGGCCGACGCGGGAGTCCAGGAGACGCCGCAGCGGGGCCAGGTGTTCGTTGAAGTGGGTGGTGTCGCCGCGAAGGGCGGTGATCCGCTCGCGGGGCCGTTCCCGTTCCGCTGCCACATCGCGGGCGAGCGTCTGGCGGTAGCCCTTCGCGCGGAACCGCCGCTTCGACGAGCCGACGCGGGGTCGCTCGACCAGCACTTTGCCCATGTCCTCGCGCATGACGATTCGCCCGGAGGGGAACGACGGTCGCCCGACAGACACGGATTGCCGTTCCGGGTTCGCGCGGCACGCGGACGGGTTTCGTCCGACTATCCATGAATTGGTGTCGGCGCGCGACCGCCGTCGGCGTCCAATGGATAGCGACCCGCACCCCACACCGGAATCACCCGCCATGTCGCCGAAACTGCTGTGGCTGCTGCCCGTCGCGCTCCTGCTCGCCTACCTGATTGTCCGGCAGGTCGGCCCCGAGTTCGTGCCGCCCGCCACCTTCCCGGTCCTCGATGCGACCGACCTCGACCCCGCCCCGCCGCCCGGCACGACCGAACTGGCGACGTTCGGTTCCGGCTGCTTCTGGTGTACCGAGGCCGTGTTCCTGCAACTGAAGGGCGTGTCGAAGGTCGTCTCGGGGTACAGCGGCGGGAAGCTGCCCGACCCGACGTACCGCGACATCTGCACCGGGGACACCGGGCACGCCGAGGTGGTGCAAGTCGCGTTCGACCCGGCGGTCATCTCCTACGCAGAACTGCTGGAAGTGTTCTGGCGGTCGCACGACCCGACCACCAAGGACCGCCAGGGGAATGACAGCGGCCCGCAGTACCGTTCGGTCGTTTTCGCGCACGCCGACCGCCAGAAGCGCCAGGCCGAGAAGTACAAGGCGCTCATCGACGCGGCCGGCGTCTTCCCACGGCCGGTGGTGACGGAGGTGGTGCCGTTCGCGGCGTTCTACCCGGCCGAGGCCGATCACCAGGACTTCTACGCCCGCAACCCCCGCCAGGGGTACTGCCGCGCCGTCATCGCGCCGAAGGTGGACAAACTGCGGGACGTGTTCCGGGACAAGTTGAAGGAGTGACGCCGACCGCGCAAACGGGCGGATCGCCGCGTTCGCCCAGCCGGACAAGGAGTAGTCGCTACAGGACTCGAACCTGTGACCCCTCCCGTGTAAAGGGAGCGCTCTAACCGACTGAGCTAAGCGACCGTCGGATGGCATCCCGGCATGATACCGCGGCGCGGCGGGACTGCCCAGCCGGTCATGCGATCACGCCCTTCACCACATGGCCGTGAACATCCGTCAGCCGCATGTCGCGGCCGCCGAAGCGGAAGGTGAGCTTCGTGTGATCGACGCCGAGCAGGTGGAGGATCGTCGCGTGCAGGTCGTGCATCTCGCACCGGTCCTGGACCACCTTGTAGCCGAACTCGTCCGTCGCGCCGACGCTCGCCCCGGCTTTCGTCCCGCCGCCGGCCATCCAGATGGTGAACCCGTAGGGGTTGTGGTCGCGGCCGTCGCCGCCCTGCGCGAACGGCGTCCGCCCGAACTCCCCGCCCCACACCACCAGCGTGTCCTTCAGCAGGCCGCGGGCCTTCAAATCCTTGAGCAAACCGGCGATGGGCTGGTCCACCGCGCGGGCGTTGTCCTCGTGCCCCTTCTTCAGCCCGGAGTGCTGGTCCCACCGGTCGTGGCCGTTGCCGGGGTTCGGCACCGTCAGTTCGAGGAACTTCACGCCGCGCTCCACCAGCCGGCGGGCGATCAGGCACTGCGTGCCGAACGACACCGTTTGCGCGTACTTGCTATCCAGACCGTACAGCTTCTTCGTCTCGACGGACTCCTTCTTGATGTCCATCAACTCCGGCACCGCCGTCTGCATCTTGAACGCCGTCTCGTAGTTGGCGATGGCGGCGGCGATGTCGCGGTCGGCGTCGGTCTGCATGGCATCCAGCTTCCGCATGAGCGCCAGCTTGGCCTGCTGGCGGGCGGAGGTCGGCTCCAGCGGCAGCACGTTGGCGACCGGCGGGTTGCCGGCGCGGAACACGCTGCCCTGGTGCGCGGCGGGAAGAAACCCGCTGTTGAAGTTGTCGAGTCCGCCGGGCGGGATGAGGCCGCCGTTCAGGATGACGAACCCCGGCAGCTCTTCGTTGCCGACGCCGAGGCCGTACCCGCACCACGCGCCCCAACTCGGCCGCCCCTGGATGCCGCTGCCGGTGTGCAGGAAGTAGTTGGCACTGGTGTGTTCGGAGAACTTGGAGGTCATCGACTTGATGAACGCCATGTCATCCACGCACTCGGCCAGGTGCGGCAGCAACTCGCTCACCCACGCCCCACTCCGGCCGAACTGCTTGAATTTCCAGGGCGATTGCATCACCTTGCCGACGTTGGCGAACTGCGTCGGCTCCAGCTTGCCGATGGCCTTGGCCGGGTCTTGGCCGTGGTACTTCTCCAGCGCGGGCTTGTAGTCGAACGTGTCCACCTGGCTCGGCCCGCCGTCCATGTACAGGAAGATGACGGCCTTCGCCGTCGGCTTGTGGTGCGGGATGGCAGCCCCGTCCTTCGCCCGCGCGTCGGCGAGCAGGGACGACAGCGCCAGCGCGCCGAAGCCGTTGGCGGAACGGGTCAGCCAGTCGCGGCGGGAAAGCATGGGGAACTCCGAGTTTGCTGGCTCCCCTCTCCCCCGGCGGGAGAGGGGTTCCAAACTGGTTAACCATCAATGTTGAACAGGAAGTCCTCGTACCCCTTCTTGGCGGCGAACTCGTCGGCCATCAACTTC
Source organism: Fimbriiglobus sp. (assembly GCA_043745295.1). Classification (GTDB taxonomy): domain Bacteria; phylum Planctomycetota; class Planctomycetia; order Gemmatales; family Gemmataceae; genus JALHQU01. The sequence continues at coordinate 3,637 of JAYTTN010000716.1, forward strand.
TTCTCCGTCGCCGTCAGCGCGTCCAACTCCTTCTCCTGCGCGCTCAGCTTCTTCAGGTATTCGGTATACACCTCGGCTTCCTTCGGCG
>JAYTTN010000717.1:0-13956 GCA_043745295.1 Fimbriiglobus sp.
GCCGGCCGTCGGGCCTCGTTCCCCGGCGGGGAACTCGACCGCGACCTACGGCGGCCGCCGCCGGGGTCGGCGGAGCGACCCCGACGCGGCCGGCGCGGATTTCAACTTGACACTCGCCCGTCGAAGTGCGACGGATAATAGGGTCCGCTCGCGCCGGCCATCGTCCGACTCGTACTCGCCGCCGTCGCTCCGGCCGTCATCCGGCTCACCCCCCAAAGGAATGCCGCCCATGAGACACGTTTCCTGCGACCTCTGCACGAAGGACCTCACCGGCAAGGATGTCCGATACACCGTCAGCGTGGACGCCCGGCTGGTGTGCGACCCGGTCCCGTGGCCGGCCGAGGCCGAATTCGACGGCGACCCGGAGTCGGACACCGACCACATCGACGCGATGGACGAAATGCTGGCCGACGGGCCGGCGGACGACACGGTGGACGAGGCCGACGAGTTGCCGCTGCCGGTCGCCCCGCTGAGCCAGTCGTTCGACCTGTGCGGGCGGTGCTACCGCCGGTTCGCCGCCGACCCGCTCGGCCGCGCGGCCCCGCGTGGTCTATCCTGTAGCGCGAACTGACCCGGAACCATTCGGCCGGCCGGCCCGTCGAACCCACCAGCGGGGTCGGCGCGCCCGACCCGTTCGCACCCCTCGACGGGAGATTGTCATGGTCCGGTCTGTTGCGTGGGCGATTCTCGCGGTGGCCGTCGCGGCGGCTCCGATGCCGGCGGCCGACCCGCCCAAGGACACGGCGTCGGCCGCCTTCACCCGCACGAAGAAGCTGAAGGGCAAGCTGACCGTCGTTTTCAAGAACGAGTTCCTGAAGGCGGCGTTCGAGGAGGTCACCAGCCAGCTCCAGGACCAGAAGCTCGGCGCGATCAGCGTCCAGTACGGCGTCGGCGTGTCGCAGAACACCCGCATCACGTACAGCGGCCAGGACGTGACCGTCGAGGAGGCGCTCGACGGCATCCTCAAGCAACTCGACCTCGGCTACCACGTCGTGTCGAAGGACAAGGACCGGTACGACGGGTGGCTGCACGTCGAGAAGGGCACCCACCGCGGCTACCCGGCCGGCGTGACGGCCCCGAAGACCGACCCGAAGGCGGAGCCGAAGGTGGAACCGAAGCCGGAACCGAAGGTGGAGCCGAAGCCGGTGGACCCGAAGCCGCCGGTGCCGAGCGACGACCCGGACGAGAAGCAGGCGCGGTCGCGGCTGGACCTGGCGAAGGAGTGCGTCGAGATGGGCAAGAAGGAGGACGCCAGCCGGCTGCTGAAGTACGTCGTCAAGAACTTCCCGCAGACGAAGGCGGCGGCGGAAGCGAAGGAACTGATGGACAAGATCAAGTGACGCCGGCGGGCTAACGGAACCCGATCCGGCATGACCGACGCCGCCGAAGACTGGCTGAAGCGGCCCCGCCCGCTGCCGTGGTCGTCGCCCGAGGACGCCTCCCCGGAAGGGGTGGTCGGCGTCGGCGGCAACCTGCGGCCGGCCACCCTCCTCCGCGCCTACGGCAGCGGCATCTTCCCCTGGTTCAACGAGGGCGATCCCATCCTCTGGTGGTCGCCCGACCCCCGCGCCGTCATCCCCCTCGACGCCTTCCACGTCCCCCGCCGGCTGGCCGCCACCGTCCGCAAGAACCCGTACCGCGTCACGGTCAACCACTGCTTCCGCGATGTCCTGCTGGGATGCGCCGACCGCCCCGACGAGGGCACCTGGCTGACCGACGACATGATCGCCGCGTACACCGCCCTGCACCGCGCCGGCCACGCGCACAGCCTGGAGACGTGGCTCGGCGACGACCTCGTCGGCGGCGTGTACGGGGTGGCCGTCGGCGGGCTGTTCGCGGCCGAGTCCATGTTCCACCGCGCCACCGACGCCTCGAAGGTGGCGCTCGTGAAGCTGGTCGAACGGCTGAACGCGCGCGGCTACCAGTTGCTGGACGTGCAGATCGTCAACGACCACACCCGCCAGTTCGGGGTGATCGACATCCCCCGCGCCGACTACCTCGTCCGCCTCCGGGTGGCCGTCGCCGCGACGGGGGTGACGTTCGGGTGAGGGGTGGCCCACCGGCGTTTTGCCGCGCGAGGAATGGCGTCACCGAACGTCGTTCCAGAACGTCTCCGCCAGGCCGAACGCCAGCGTCATGCCGGCCCCGCCGGGGGAACCCACGACGTGGCAGTTCGGCTGCGGCTCGGCCGCGAATTGCGCCCGCGCCGGGTGCTTGGCGTACACCCCGTGCCAGCGGCGGACGATGCCCCAGTCCGGCAGCGTCACCAGCGTCCGCAGGTACTTCACGATCAGCTCGTCGATCTCGGCCTTGTCGAAGATGGACCGGTCCGCGTCGTACTCGTGCGAGTCGCCGATGACGACCTCGCCGAGGTGGTTCTGCGACGCCATGACGTGGATGCCGTACTTCGCGTACTCCGGGTACTGCGCGGCGATGCGGGCCTTCAGCTTCGCCAGCGAGCCGGCCACCTCGAACGACTTGTAGTGCGCCAGCGTCAGCCCGCCGGCCAGGTGCGGCCCGAGTCGCCAGCCGTTCGGCTGCGGGCCGGTGGCCATCATCTGAAGCTTGCACCGGGTCATGCCGGAGGCGGCGTACACGGCCGGGAACAGCGTCTCGAAGTCGGCCCCGCCGCACACCACCGCGCGGCCGACCTGCCACGTTTCCCCGGATGCGGTGCGGACGGTCGGCATGTCGATGCCGGTGACGGTGGTGCCGAACCGCAGGGTGACGGTGGGGAACTGTTCGGCGAGGAACTTCGGGATGGTGGCGATGGCTTGTCGCGGATCGACGCACAGTTCCGTCGGGCTGTGGAGCACGCCGAGCAGCCGGTCGGGGTTCAGCGCCGGGAAGCGGCGGAGTGCCTCGGCCGGCTCCACGAGTTCGCAGGCGATGCCGAGTTTCGGCGCGGCGGCGGCGAAGTCGGCGATGACGGCCAGCTCGTCCGCCTCGTACACGGCGTGGACGGCCCCGCACTCGTTCACCCGCAGGCCGGCGGCGTCGCGGAGTTCGAGCCACTTGGCCCGGCTCCGCATGGCGGCTTCGTACCGCTCGCCGGGCGGCTGGCCGATGGGCCAGACCATGCCGAAGTTGCGGATCGACGCCATCTCGGCCTTCTCGCCGCGCTCGAACAGCACGACGGAAAGGCCGCTGCGGGCGGCCTCCCAGGCGTGCGCCAGGCCGACGATGCCGCCGCCGATCACCGCCACGTCCGCACGGTTCATCATGGTGTTAATCCTTCTTCATCTCGAACTGGTCGAACAGCCGCCCCTCGTCGTCGAACACCTTGCACTCCAACTGGCCGCCGTGGACGGTGAAGTAGCAGCAGTGGTACGTCACCCGCTGCTGCCGCTTGAAGAAGGCCGGCACCGGGTCGAAGTCCTCCAGCCCGCCGCCGCCGCCGCCGGAGGTGATGTGGACGACCCCCTTCGGATCGACCTTGCCGCCTTTCACGGGATGTGTCCGCTCGTACAGGTGGATGTGCCCGTTCATCACCAGGTCCACGTTGTACTTCTCGTACAGCGTCAGCAGCACCTTGTGCCGGGGCGCGCCGAAGCTGGACTTGCCTTTCCAGGTGTCGCCGTAGTCGTCCGAGTCGGACGAGTAGCACGGGTGGTGGTGGTAGCAGACCTTCCACTTGGCGGTGGACTTGGCCAGCGCCTTGTCTAGCCACTCGTACTGCGGGCTGTCCGGGGCCACGCTCTTGTTCGTGTCCAGGCTGAAGAACTCGGCGTTGCCGTACACGAACGAGTAGTAGTACTCCGGCTTCGGCAGGCTGAAGTACTTGTAGTACTGGGCGTGGTTCTTCTCGTGGTTGCCGATGCACGGGTACACCGGCACGCGGGCGAACAGCTCCTGGCACGGCTTGAACAGGTCGCCCGTCCACTGCCACTTGGCCGCCCCGTCGTCCACCACATCGCCCATGTGCAGGACGAAGTTCGGCCGCCGCTCCCACATGACCTTGGCCACGCGGGTGGTGGCCGCCGGGTTCCGCTGGGTGTCGCCGATGACGCAGAACGAGTAGGCGTCGGTCGCGTCCACGGCGGTGCCGAACGTGCCCGGCTTGCCTTTCAGCGCCTTGCCGTCGGCGGTGGCGCAAGACACCTGGTAGAAGTATTTGGTGTTCGGCAGCAGGTTGGCCAGCGGGATTTCGTGCATGGCGTCCGCCTTGGCGGACCTGGCCGACAGCGTCGGCGGGTAGGTCGGGCCGTACTTCACCTCGCAGTCGGTCGCCTCGCCGGTTTCGCACATGATCGTAATGGAGGTGCGGGTGGCGAACTGGAGGTACGGGGCCACCTCGAACCGCAGCTTGTTCGGCGCGGGGGCGATGGCGGCCAGCGCCTCGTCGGCCTTGAAATGGGCGAGCAGCTTGTCGGCGGGCGCGGCGGTGGCGGACCACAGCACCTCGCGGATGGCCCCCTGGAACGGGTAGTCCTCGTCCGAGTCCTGGTACCGGCCGATGACCAGCGGCGCGCTGTCGGCGTACAGCACCGGGCCGGACTGGGCCGAACTGGTCGCGTCCTCGACGCCGTTCACGAACAGCCGCATCGCCTTGCCGTCGTAGGTGGCGGCGACGTGGTACCAGCGGCCGAGGTCGTACTTCGTCTTCCCCTTCAGGTACGTCAGCGTGCCGTTGCCGCCGGCGGTGGCGAGGGCGAATTGGAAGACCGACTGGTCGTACCCCAGCAAGAATCCGGCCTTCGTCGGCCCGTTGTCCTGGAGGCAGCCGAACAGCCCGCCCCACTCGGTCGGCTCGTCCAGGCGGACCCAACTGGCGACGGTGAAGTCCTGCTTCGGCAGGAAGGCGTCTCGCGGCGTGACGGCCTTCCGCACGGTCACGAACGCCCTCGGGTCGGCGAACAGTAGCGCGGCGGTCGGCGCGGCGACGGCCGTCGGCTTGCCGGAGACGGTGCCGTCCAGCTTGCCGCCGCGATCCGTCACGGTCGTGCCCTTCACGCCGTCGGCGTCGAACACCCAGTGGGCGAACGGGGCGAGTTCGTCGCGGGGGGCGGCGGCGGTGTCGGACAGGCGGACCAGCGCGGCGGCGGCGACCAGGCCGACGCAGGCGGACGCGACGCCGAGTCGGCGGAAGCGGCGGGACATGGCGGCACCTCGGAAGCGGGAGTGTGCTGGGCGCGTGTTTTACGGAAAACGACACGGCCGGCCCCGCCGTCGGGACCGGCCCCCGCGACCCGCGCGGAATGTGACGCAACGGACCTCGACCCGATCCCCGCCGGTCGGGTAAACTCATTCCCATCAATCCCCCTCCCCGTGGGTCGAATCCATGCCGCGTCTCCTGCTCGTGCTGCCGGTCGTCCTCGCCGCGTCGCTGCTGGCCGTCGCGCAGCCGCCGAAACTCGATCCGCCCAAGCCGTTCGACATCCTGGACTGGACGCCACGACCGGCGACGGGCCAAGCCGAGCCGTGGGAGAAGATGCGCGACCCGCAGTGGGACGACGCCCGCTTCCGCGGCATGAACACCGGTCCGGCCCTGAACGCCACGTTCGGCCGGGAGTTTTTCGTACCGGGGACTGGGGTCCAGCAGCCGCCCGTGCGGGGTTTGGAACTCCTGGCATACAAAGGAACAGCCGTGAAACTGGGCGAGAAGGCCGATGCGGCGGTGATCTTCGACCGGGTGGCAATGCGGATGGCGGCGGGGTGGACTGGCGGCTACTTGCAGCACTCCGACAAGCGGTTCGGCTTGCTGAACACCCCTACCCAGCCGGTCGGGGCGAATCTCGTTTTCAACGCGACAGTCATCCAGGGTTGGGCCGATCCGACCGGCAAGTTCCCAACCACGGTGAAGGGTAAAACGGCCTCGACCGTGCCGGACAGTCACGTTCGATATCGCGGTCACTACCTCCACGGCGACCGCGTCGTGTTCAGCTACACCGTGAACGGCACCGGCGTGCTGGACTCCGTGAGGCGGTCGGACGGTGGGTTCCTCCACACCGTCACCGCAGAAGCCGGTGACAAGCCGCTGTCGCTCGACCTCGGCGGGAAGGTGGTCGAGTTCAAGCCCGGCAAGGAAGCGCGTTCGCAGGCTTTCCAGTACGGGCCGGGCAAGGGCACCGGCGAAGACCTCGCCACCCTCACCAAGCCCGGCCCGGCGCGGTGGGGCAAGCCGATCATCACGAAGCTGGTGAAGGGCGACGAGGCCGGGCCGTTCGCGGTGGACACGCTGACCATCCCCTACGACAACCCCCACAAGGCGCTCTTCTTCTGCACCGGCCTCGACTTCCTGCCGGACGGTCGCATTGCCCTTTGCACCTGCCACGGCGACGTGTGGATCGTGAAGGTCGATGAGTCGAAACTCGAGTGCCACTGGCAGCGGTTCGCCACCGGCCTGTACCACCCGCTCGGCCTGAAGGTCGTGGACAAGAAGATCGTCGTGCTGGAACGCGGCCAGCTCACCCGCCTGCACGACACCAACGACGACGGCGAGGCGGACTTCTACGAGTGCGTGTGCAACGACTGGCACACCGGCAAGGGCGAACACAGCTACGACACCTGCCTGGAGACCGACCCGCAGGGCAACTTCTACTTCTTCAAAACTGGCGACACCGAACTGCCGCACGGCGGCTGCCTGATGAAGGTGAGCAAGGACGGCGGCAAGGTGGAGACGTTCGCCACCGGCTTCCGGCACCCCATCGGGCTGGGCATGTCGCCGACGGGTATCGTCACGGGCGCGGACCAGGAAGGCAACTGGATGCCGGCCACGCGGGTCGATCAGTACAAGGCCGGCGGCTTCTATGGCGACATGCGGGCGGCGCACCGCACCCCGCTGCCGAAGACCTACGACGGCCCGCTCTGCTGGATTCCGCGCGAGGTGGACAACTCCGCCGGCGGGCAGACGTGGGTTCCCGCCACCGGCGATTCGCCGTGGGCCAAGTCGCCGCTCGCCGGGCTGCCGATCCACTTCAGCTACGGTCGCTGCCGGCCGTTCGTGCTGCTCCGCCAAGAGTTCAAGGACGGCACCGTTCAGGGCGGCGTCGCCCCGCTCGACATCAAGTTCCTGTCCGGCGTCTGCCGGGGCCGCTTCCACCCGACCGACGGCAACATGTACGTCTGTGGCTTGAATGGCTGGCAGACGGCGGCGCAAAAGGACGGCTGTCTCCAGCGCGTGCGGCTGACCGGCAAGCCGCTGGACACCGTGGTGAAGCAAGAAGTCACCGAGACCGGCGTGACGCTGACCTTCACCCGCCCGCTGGACAAGAAGGCGGCCGAGAACCCGGCGAACTACAAGGCGGCGGAGTGGAACTACCGGTGGAGCGAGACGTACGGCAGCAAGCGGTGGAAGGTGTCGAACGGGCTGGTCGAAGGGCAGGACGACCTCGTCATCGCGTCCGCGAAGCTGCTCGACGAGAAGACGGTGGCGGTGACGTTCGCCGGCGGAGCCAAGCCGGTGATGCAGTTGCAAGTGGGGTACAACGTGGCGGCGGACGACGGTAAGGCGGTCACGGGGTCGGTGTTCCTGACCGTCCACAAGACGAAATGAGTGGTCGGGTCGATGGCGGGGAGTGGTGGCACAGCCGGGCGTTTCCGCACCCCTCCCCGCCGGGTGCGCGGCGCGGGGAGAGGTGGGAACGCCGCCGACTGCGGCACTCGAAAACTCTCTCAGTCCCCGGCCTTCTCGATCTTCTTCTCGGCCTTCAGGCCGAGCTTGCGGGCGACCGCGTCGGCGGCCGACTCGATCGGCTTGGCCGTCTCCGTCGCGGTCGGGGCCGCCTTCTCCGGGTCGAGCGACCGGCGGACCTTCTTCACTTCGATGTCCTTCTCCAACTCCTTCACGGCCTCCAGGAACTGGCCGGCCTTGGTGTCGTTCGCCTCGAACCGGTCCTTCACCTCGTGCATCCGCAGGGTCTTCAGTTCCAGGTCGAGTTTGTCCAGCTTGGTCGCCGCTTCCAGCTTCAGCGTCTCCAGTTCGGCGACGTGCTGCTTGAGGACGCCGACGCCGTTCTCCCGCTGATGGGCGGCCTCTTCGGTCTCGTTCAGCAGACCTTTCTTGGCGGCCACCAGTTCCAGATCGCGGTCGAGCCGCTTGCGGGCGGCGGTCACCGGCATCGCCTGCCCGGCGTACCCGACCAACTCCGTCCGCGCCTCGTCGATCTCCTTGGCCCGCGCGGTCAGCACCTTGGTGCCGGCGTCCACGTCGTCCCGCAACTTGTTCATGTCCACGGTCGCCCGCGCGTGCTCGACGATCTGCTGGGCGAGGCGGTCCTTGGCGGTCGAGACCTCGGCGTCCAGGTCCTTCAGCCGGGTGCGGAGGGCGTACAGCTTCTTCTCCGGCTCGCCCGGACCGCCGGGCTTCTTCGGCTCCATCTTCTTGTCCACCCAGGCGGCCACTTTGTCGCCGAGGTCTCGCGCCTTCGACCGGGCGCGGTCGCTCCAGATCAGCATGCCGATGCCGACGATCCCACCCACGAACAGCAACTTCTTGAACATGCGCGTCTCTCCTCGAATCGGTGCCAGAGGGGGCCGGGTGTCCCGCCGGATGCGGCGGCGCGCCGGTCTGTCATCAAGTGCTTCGCGCGCCGCCGGCGCGGATTTCGTCGGTTTCCAATTTTCCTCACGATCCGGAGTGCGTTGCCTGACTTGCGAACAAGAATTGCGTCGGGACGGGACTTCCTTCGCCCAATGCCAGAAATTCCGACGCCTCTGGAACCGCAGGCCGACAGAGATCGCCAAAACAGGCAAAAATGAGACCGGGTGACGGAAAAGGCGACTCCGTCGTGCTAAACACTCCTTGCCGAACATCCCGCCTCGGACTCCTGCCGCCGTTGCGCCCCATGACAACCGACCCGAACGTCACTTACAAGACCCTCAAGGCCGTTGCGGTGCCGAAACTGGTGACGGACGCCTGTCTGGTGTTCATTTACCCGACCGGCCCGCAGATGGGCGCGCGGTACGTCCTCAGTTGCGACGAGGCCTCCATCGGCCGCACCGACGACTGCGCCATTCGCAACACCGACGCCTCGGTGTCCCGCCTGCACGCGCGGCTGGAGCGGCGGGCGGACGGGTTCCACGTCGTCGATCTGGGCAGCACCAACGGCACGTTCGTGAACAACGTGCTGAAGCGGACGGCGCGGCTGGACGACGGCGACTACCTGCGGATTGGCAACTGCATCTACCGCTTCCTCGGCGGCGGCAACTTGGAGGCCGAGTACCACGAGGAGATTTACCGGCTGACGGTGCTGGACGGGCTGACCGGCGTCCACAACCGGCGGTTCCTGACCGAGTACCTGGACCGCGAGCTGGCCCGCGCCCAGCGGTTCGGCCGGCCGCTGGCGGTGGCCATGTTCGACATCGACCGGTTCAAGGGGATCAACGACACGCACGGCCACCTGGCCGGGGACACCACTCTACGGGAACTGACGGGGCTGCTGAAGGCGGTGGTGCGGAAGGACGAACTGCTGGCGCGGTACGGCGGCGAGGAGTTCGCCATGGCCCTGCCGGAGACGACGGTGGAGCAGGCGGTGCAGGCGTGCGAGCGACTCCGCCGCACCGTCGCCGACCACTGCTTCCAATACCAGAGCATCCGCCTGCCGGTGACGGTCAGCGTCGGCGTGGCGGTGAGCGGCCCGACCACCCTGACCCCGGAAGACCTGCTGCAACTGGCCGACCAGAAGCTGTACGAGGCCAAGCGGTCCGGCCGCAACCGGGTGGTGAGCTAGAGCAGACTTCGGGGTGGTGTATCGCCTTGTTCGCCCGCCGCGCCGCAAGGGGCCAACCCCCTGAGCGGTTGGCCCCTTGCTGGCGCGGCGGGCTGACAAGAACACCGCGACACCAGTCCGCAGTCGGCTTTAGCCGCGCCGCTTCCGGCGAACGGCCGCGGACCCGCCGAATTCGACTTCACTTCGCCCACAGCCAGTCGCACTTCTCGCGCTTGAGGCCGGCGAGGATTTCGTCCAGGTGGGTGAAGTACCCCTTCTCGTCCTGGGTGGCGGCGCACAGGCCGATGACCCGGCCGTCGCCGTCCAGCAGCGGCCCGCCGGATCGCCCCTTCTCCGGCTCGTCCGCCGTCTGCCAGAAGAACGCCTCCGGACTTTCCCCCGCCCGCTTCAGCATCTTCCCCGCGACGGTCTCGGCCCGCGCCCGCGGCCACCCGCCGAACGGACACCCGACCGACACGGCCGCGAACGGGAACCGCTTCGGCCGCTGCCCCGGCCCCGCCAGCTTCAACTCCGGCAACCGCTCGTCGCCGACCTTCAGCCGGAGGAGGGCGAAGTCGGGTTTCTCCGACCGCAGGAGGATTTCGCCGCCCTTCCGCGTGCGCGCCGGTCGCGGGTAGCTGTCGCGGGTGAAGAAGTGGAACTCGCGCTCCTGGAACGCCTCGACGACGTGAGCGGCCGTCAGCAGGTACGCGAACCCGTCCCGGTGCCCGACGACGACGGCGGTGCCGGAGGAGCCGTTCTTGCCGCTCGCCACGCGGGGGCAAGCGGCGACGGCCTTCCACTGCACCTCGGCGGACAGCACCGCGCCGAACGCGATCGCCGGGGTCGCGGCCTCCGGCGCGGCGACCGCGAGCAGGGTGAGGATGGGAGCGATCACGCGCGGCCTCCGGGTGGGAAGGGGGAATCGAGAACCTCATCCGGACGGCTTCGCCGCCCATCCCGTTCCCAATCTCCTGATCTGGCAGGCAGGCGAGAGGGAGGGTTGTCGCGCCGGTCCCCCCTCCCCGGTTCGCCGTGCGACGGGGCGTCCGGGCCGATTCCTACAGGCACCACGGGGGCGTCGCGTGCCGGGTCTCGACGGTCGTTCCGCGGCCCCCATCATCGTGTAGTCCTTCAGGTGCTTGTCCTTGGCCACCTTGCACCGCCACGCGACGTAGATCGGCCACAGCCAGCAGACGAGGGAGATGTACTTGCCCGTCTTCGGCGTCCGGTCCGACTTGGAGTTGTCGAGGAAGGTGCTCAGGTTGCCGCCCCCCTGCCAGGTGATCTGCCGGTCGCCTTCCAGGTCGAGCGCCAGCTCCACCACCTTCCGCCGCTTGGGGTCGGCGATGTGTGCCGCCCCCGATTTCAACGTCGCGATCTGGATCTTGGCGAGTTGCGGCATGTCGGCATCTTTCGTCGGGGGGGGTGCCCACCGGGTGGCGGGAGGTGAGGGGGTGGGCGGCGGACCCGTGGGGGAGTACGGCGGCACTCGGCCGCATCTTTCCCGGCGCTGGACAGATCGCCCCGTTCCGCCGATCCGGTTCAACTCGCGCCGCCGGCGCGGTCGATGAGAAAGGAGCGGTAAGCGCCGCCAGACCGGGCGGAGACCCGGTTCGCACAGTTCAGGAGGGCCGCGATGGTCACCAAACGGATTTCCCTGCGGGCACTGGCCGGGCTGCTGCTGGTCGCCGGAACGGCGGCCGCGCAGATGCCCCGCGTCGAGGACGTGCTGGCCCGGCTGCCCAACCAGCCGGGTGTCGCCGTCACCACCCCGACCGGGGCCGACCTGGCCGGTTGCAAGGCGGACGCGATCACCTGGCCGGGTAGTCCGGCGAAAGGAGTCGTCGTCAAGGACGTGACCGGCCGCACGGTGCGGCAGTTCATCGACTCCAAGGGCACCGGCAAGTTCAACATCTTCTCGTACTACCTGGACGGCGTCGAGTCGTACCGGGAGATCGACTCGGACGGCGGCGGCCGGCCGGACCAGTACCGCTGGCTCGGCGCGAACGGCGGCAAGTGGGGCGGCGACCCGAACAAGACCGGGGCCATCACCACCTGGTACGTCATGTCGCCGGAGGAACTGAGCCAGGAGTTGCTGGCCGCCGTTGTGTCCCAGGACAAGAAGCGGCTGGAAGCCCTCCTGCCGACCGCCGCCGACCTGACCAAGCTCGGCGTGCCGGCGGCCGACGCGGCGCAGTTGCTGAAGCGGGCCGGCGGGGCCGCCGCCAAGCTCCAGGCCACCACCGCCGCGCTGAAGCTGACGCCGAAGGCGAAGTGGGTCCACCTGCAACTGGGGCTGCCGCACACCACCCCGAAGGACGCCTTCAACGGGGCCGACGACCTGGTCAAGCACAAGACCGCCGCCGTGCTGATCGAGACCGAGGACAAGAAGGCGGAAGTGTTCCAGACGGGCGAACTGGTGCTGATCGGCCGGGCGTGGAAGGTGGTGGACGGGCCGGGCGTCGGCGCGCCGGGCGGTGGCGACGAGGTCGGCAACATCCCGAAAGAGATCGAGAAGGAAGTGACGCAGTTGAGCGGCATCAAGCCGCCGGTCGGCCCGAGTCCGCCGGCCGCGGAGTCCGCCAAGTACCACCTGGACCGGGCCGGCGTGCTGGAGCAGATCGTCACCAAGACGGCCGGCGCGCAGCAGTTCCTGTGGCTGCGGCAACTGGTCGAGGCCTACGCCGCCGCCGCCGAGGTGGATCCGGCCAACGCCGCCGGCATGACGAAGCTGAAGGCGTGGAAGGAGTCGATCGCGGCCACGCCGGGGGCGACCGACGCCGCCTCGTTCGTCACCTTCCGCATGATGAACGCCGAGTACGGCACGAAGCTGGCGGCCGCCGCCGCGCTGCCGTCGCCGAAGAACAACGACGAGGCTACCAAGGTGCAGGTGTGGTGGAAGGCGGACCTGGAGGCGTTCGTCAAGGCGTTCCCGAAGACGGCCGAAGCGCCGGACGCGGTGCAGCGGCTGGCCATCGCCCACGAGTTCTCCGGCCAAGAGGGTGAGGCCAAGGCGAAGGAGTGGTACGAGAAGCTGGCCAAGGACTACCCGGCCCACCCGCACGCCCTGAAAGCCGCCGGCGCGGTGAAGCGGCTGACCAGCGAGGGGCAGATGTTCGAACTGGCCGGCACCACCCTGGACGGCAAGCCGTTCACCCAGGCGCAGATCGCCGGCACCCCGACGGTGGTCGTCTTCTGGGCGGGCTGGGGCTGGGGCCAGAACACCGGCGACGAGCTGAAGAAGCTGGCCGAGCTGCACAAGACGATGGCCGGCAAGGTGCAGGTGGTGACGGTCTGCCTGGACGAGCAGGCGGCCGCCGCGGCCCAGGCGCTGCAAGCGGCCGGCCTGTCCGGTTTCCACCTGCACGCCGCCGGCGGGCTGGAAGGGTCGCCGCTGGCCGCCGCCTACGGCATCCAGATGGTGCCGCACGTCATCGTGGTGGGCAAGGACGGGAAGGTGACGAACCGCAACGCCCAGAGCGGCCCGCAACTGAAGGCCGAGATCGAGAAGCTGCTCAAGTGACGCCGGTCGGCGAGCTGCGACCGCGAGGGAGTGGCTGTCTTCGGTTTCGTTAGCCCGCCGCGCCAGCAAGGGGCGTTGGCCGACGCGGTGCCACCGTCCACGTTGAATCGCCACGGCGGTTTGGCCCTTGCTGGCGCGGCGGGCTAACGAAACCGAAGACAGCCAGCAAGGGGCGAACCGCATGAGTGGTTCGCCCCTTGCTGGCGCGGCGGGCTAACATGACGACGATTCACTCGCCGATCTCGGCCATCAACTTGGCGGCGTGACGGGCGACCATCAGCCGGTCGCGGTAGGCCTTGTCCGCCGGCCGCCGCTCGGCCAGCCATGCCAACTCTTTCACCGCCGCCGCGTACCGCTCCTCGTCCTCCAGCCAGCGGGCGAAGGCGTCCCGCAACTCGAACCGATCCGGCACCAGCGCGACCGCCTTCCGCCACGTCGCCTCGGCGTCCGCCGCGCGACCCAGCTCGCCGAGCGCCCGCGCCGCCGCGACGAGCGGCTCCGGGGTGCGCGCCGGACGGTCCTTGGCCGCCGCCGCCCGCTCCAGCAACGGCCGTCGCGCCGCCGCCTGCTTCACCGCGTCCGGATAAAGTTGGTCCGCCGCCATCAGCAGCACCGCCGGGTCGTCGGGCAGCACGAGCGCGGCGAGGCGGTCGGGGGGCAACCGCCGTCCGGCCTCCGCGACGATCGGCTTCAACCGCCGTTGCGACAAGACCAGCGACTGGCGGAAGCTGTCCCACGCGGTCGCCTCGTCCCCGCTCCGCAGGGCCTCCACCCCGCAGG